>NZ_BPQQ01000058.1 GCF_022179325.1 Methylobacterium isbiliense
GATCATCTCGCGCAGCAGGTCCGCGTCGGCGCTCTTCTCCAGCAGGCCGCGCAGGCTCATCATCTCGTCGGTCATCGGAGGTCTCTCGGGTTCGAGGTTGGTGCTCGCAACCCGACCCTACCCGGCAACCGCCGATGACCACCCCGCGAGAGAGCCCGCCTGCTTCAGCGCTGGTATGGGCGCGCAGGCGGGCTCTCTCGCTCCCGTCGAGCTACACCACCTCCAGGGACACGACCCGGAGGATCTCCGCGTGGCACGCCGGAGGCGCGCACCGTGCGGATGACTGTCCATACGCTCTGTTCTCGACGGCTGATCATCCACCTCGCAAGGCGGCTCTCAGCGGAGGGATACTGATCATCGGTATCTACCCGCGGCGTGGAAGCAGGGCGTTTATCCAGCCGCTGAGCGAATGGGCATCACAATCCGCCTGTCGACTGTGTCGCCGCTGCCCTATACCCGCAAAGCGTTCCTCGGTCGCAATTGCCCACATCGCGGCAATGGGCTCAGGGACTGTCAGGAATTTCGTGTGGTGCGGCCATGGTGGACCCGAAGGAGGCTCCCGATGGCACGACGCAAAGCGCCCCGCATCCCTGACGCAATCCTGGATCAACTCCTGGCCGGCGCCGATCCGAAGAGGGCCTTTGAAGCCGATGGCCTTCTGCACGAGCTGAAGAAGGCCCTGGCCGAGCGGGTGCTCAACGCCGAGATGGACCATCATCTGGCGGGCGAGGAGACCGGCAACACGCGCAATGGCTACGGTCGCAAGACCGTCACGACCGAGACGGGCTGGATCGAGCTGGCGATCCCCCGCGACCGGCAGGCGACCTTCGACCCGCAGCTGATCGCCCGCTATCAGCGCCGCTTTCCGGGCTTCGACGACAAGATCGTGTTGATGGACGCCCGCGGCATGAGCACCCGGGAGATCGTCTCCCACCTGCGCGAGCTGTACGGCATCGACGTCTCACCCGACCTGATCAGCGCGGTGACCAACGCGGTACTCGACGAGGTCGCCGCCTGGCAGGCCCGGCCGCTGGAACCGGTCTACCCGATCGTGTTCTTCGACGCCCTGCGGATCAAGGTGCGCGACGAGGGCGTGGTCCGCAAAAAGGCCGTCCACATTGCGCTCGGCGTGCGCGCCGACGGATCCAAGGAGATCCTCGGCCTGTGGCTGGAGCAGAACGAGGGCGCCAAATTCTGGTTGCGGGTGATGAACGCGCTGAGGAACCGCGGCGTCGAGGATGTGCTGCTGTCCGTGGTCGATGGCCGGAAGGGCTTCCCCGACGCGATCCGGGCGGTGTTCCCCGAGGCACTGGTTCAAACCTGCATCGTCCACCTGCTGCGCCACAGCCTCGATTTCGTCCTCTACAAGGACCGCAAGCTCGTGGCGGCCGCGCTGAAGGACATCTGTCGAGCTCTCGATGCCGCCGCCGGCGAGGCGGCGCTGTCCGCCTTCGAAATGGGCGAGTGGGGCCGGCGCTACCCGGCCATCGCCCAGAGCTGGCGACGAGCCTTGAGCGAGGCCGTCCCGTTCTACGCGTTCCCCGGCCAGGTGCGCCGGATCCTCTACACCACGAACGCCATCGAGGCTCTGAACGCCACGCTGCGCCGGGCCGTGCGCGCCCGCGGTCACGTCCCGACCGACGAGGCCGCGCTGAAGCTACTCTACCTGGTCTTGAGCCGCTCCGAGAAGGCGTGGAAGATGGGCCCGCGCGAGTGGGTCATGTCCAAAGCACAGTTCGCCGTGATCTTCGGCGAGCGCTTCACCCGGGCCATGGCGGCCTGATGTTCAACCCGCCGCCCCTACACGGAATTCCTGACAGTCCCGCGATGCTGACGCCCTGACCGCAGCCGCGCGTAGGACAGAGCCAGGAAGGTCTTCAGGTAGGTCGCCACCGCGTGCAGCCGCAGACCGACCGGTGCGCCGCACGCCTCCCCCGGCACCAGGGCACCGACGCAGCTGCCACGCGACGAACAACGCACCGCGAGCTGCGGATGCTGGGTGACGACGGGCGTCACCGCGAGCAGCTCGATCCGCTCGCACACGCTGACGATCTCGGCCGGCAGGTCCGCCGCCAGGGCGCCGCCGCAGCAGGGGCACTGACCCGGGCGATGCGCGACGACTTCGTCAGGGGCGGGGCTGTGCGTCCGGCTATGCCCATCGTGACCCGGCTTGGCGCCGCTGGGCTTGGCCTGCTCGCGCCGCTCCTTGCGGTCGGTGTAAGGCGGCTTGGAAGAGGTGCGCGAAGTCTTCTCCGGGCGCTGCAGCCGCAGCACCAGCTCGATCAGCTCCTCCCGGCTCAGGCGTTCCAGCTCGCTGCGGCCCATCTCACGAGGAAATCAGCCCAATCGCCTCCCGGCAAGAGGCGGGGCGAACGCCCTCTCGCTGCCGCGGTTGTGGGTCACGCCGCGCTCGTGCGCACCCGGCGGGCAATTACGATCCGAGTTTAGCTCTGAACAACAGAGCCCGCGCCAGAGTTACAACCATCCTCCAAAATGCATTCAGAGCCACATCCGCTCCAGCGACAGGCTTTCATTTATCGCTGTCGGACATTTCACCAGATTTATTTGTATCTTCGATACCGAAGGCTGATGCATAGAATGGGCGACTCGCCAATTTCATCCACCCATCTACGATAGAACCCATATCAAGAGCAATACCTCCATGTTTTTTGATTACACAGGCATAGTATTTTCCGAAGGTGCCGGCCGCAATTAGGAAAACTTTACCATCGTGAGGCCGCGCAAGTGAATGCATTACCTCCCAAAATACCTTTGGAAAATGCGAAACACTACTCCTGTTGACGATATTTGCAAGATGAGGCGCATGATTTTCACTAGGAATTCGGATTATGTCAACATTTTTGACTCCAAACATCTCCTTTACTCTTGCGTCGAGCCCTTCGAGGCAGGATATAACACTGACGCTCTGCAGCTCCCGCATGATCTCCGCTAGCATGCCGGTTCTATGCAGCTGCAGATGCACATCCTGATTGCAGAGCGTGATGCAATTGATATTCTCTAGAACGTACCGGTTGATGTTCAATAGGCAGGGAATGGTGCGTTCGGCCGCGATGGAATATTCGTAATCGAGCCAATCCCAGTAAGCGACACCCAGAATGTCAGCCTGCTCGACGAAGGGCATGAGATGAGCGGTCAGGGCCTCGTACCCGGTCCAAGTCGGATCGAAACTCTCTCCGAGAAGAAATTTCACCCAGAATCTTCGGCAATAGCCGTAGAGATCTGCGAACCGCCGCTCGTCCTCTGGGTTGACGCGCGCGAAGGTGCCTTCGCCGTCGCCGAGGCGAACAAGTGCGAAGCCTTGCTGGCTCCGGATGGCCGATTTGATGGCCTGCGCAACCTCCTCGACACTCATCCAGTAGTGCCGCTGACGGATCGCGTCGGTGATGTAGCGCGCCCTCTCGCGCGGGAACTCCTTCAGGTAGTCGCCGAACCCCCGCATGGCCGCGATCTGGGCGCGGTCGTGGGGGTTCGTGGGCGCGATGCGGTCGAGCGCCGCATTGCCTTCGTCCCAACAGCCGTTCGCATAGAACATGTGGGCCAGGAAGACAGCGTAGCTAACGTTGTCCGGCGCTTTGCATGAGGCCTGAACGGCGCAGGTCAGGGCCTCTCTCAAGCGCCGCTGATAGCGGTGGACCACGGCCAACTCGTAAAAGGCAGCCGCGTAGTCGGGGTTCTTGGACAGGAGATGCTTGAACATCTGCTCCGCGACCTCTAGACCTCCCGTCTCCCAGCCGAATTCTTTGCACTCGATGGCCGCGATCAGGATGCTGAAATCGTCGTAGGCGCTGTAATCGATCGTGCCCGCGTAGGCGACCGGGTTGCCGCTGCGCGACTTCACCAGGGAGACGATTTCCTCGAGGGCCGATTGGGACATGCAACTCTCCTGTACGCTCAACCGGTGACGCCCAGCTCGATTGCCCGATCTCGGCACCAGCCTACATCCACCTCCGCTCTCACGGGAACGAACACGCGCTCGCTCGCCGATGCAGGCAGGGTCCTCTCGCACGCCGCGCGCATCCGATCATCCCGCCAGCATCCTGCCATAGAGCGCGATGAGATCCCGCGACTGGTCGTCCACCGTCCGCAGGTCGGGCCGGCGCCGGGGGCTGCGCTGATAGGTTTCCGGGTCTGCGTCGATCAGGCGGAGCACGCGCACGAGGTCGTCCGGTCGTGTGACATCGATGACGAAGCCGTTCTCGCCCTCGACCACCTCTTCGCCCATGGCACCGAGGCTGCTCGCGACCACCCAGCAGCCGGCGCTCAACGCCTCCCGCGAGACAAGCCCGAAGCTTTCGGGCCAGATCGAAGGGGCGAGGACCACGTCGCTCTGCGCGTACATCTCCTCGATCCGTCCGGAGGGGATTTTGCCGACGATGGTGACGGGTGTCGTCCCCCAGACCGTGTGCGAGACGTCGCCGTCGTCGCGGAACAGGTCGACGAGCGTGAAGCTCAGGTTGCGGAACTCGTTCTGCCGCAGGGCGGCCTCGATCAGATAGGCGCCCTTGTGGTGTTGCGTGCCGCCGAGATGCGCCAAGCGGACGCGCGGGCCGGCCGGGGCACGCGCCGCGGTCTTGAGGCGTGAGACGCCGTTGGGCACGACCTCGACGTCGAAGCCGCAGTCCCGGTAGAGCGCGGCGAAGGGAGCGGAGACCGAGAGCCGCGCTGACGCCGCGGAGAGTGCGTGACGAAGCTGCGCTCCACGCGACAGGCTTTCTGTCAGTGCGATGCGAGCCGAGTGCGGCTGCGCGAGGAGGTCGCGCGAAGGCATCGCGAGCCGGCCGTCGTCGTCGATGAGGAAGCTGAAGTCGGACAGCCACCACGCGTCGTGTAGCGTCACGATGTATGGCACGCCCGTCGCTCGGCACGCCTCGGCCACGGCGACCGAGAGCCTCTGCAAGCAGTGGATGTGCACGAGGTCGGGCTTGAAGGTCTTCAGCACGGTCAGGGTGTGGCGGAACACGGCAGCATTGTACGGACGCCAGTCCATGTCGATCTCTTGCGGCGTCGCGATGCGCATTACCGGGATGCCCCGATAGGCGTCGACCCGCGACGCACCGGTCCTGTCGTTCTCGTCGTCGGAGGTCAGGACAGCGAGGTCGAATGCCTCAGGGTGATGGTCGAGGAGGAAGTCGACGTTGTCCTTGAGCACCCGCGTCGCGCCGCCGACCGTCTGGGGTGGGAAGAACACGTTGGCGAAGAGGATGCGCGGGCGCCGTCGGTCGGGCTCGGGCAAGCGGATGTCGGGCACCCGAGGCGCCATGAGGAGGCGGGCCTCGAACCGGGCCCGCACCGCCTGCCCGACGTCCTCGCGCAGGGACGGCTCGTCAACGAAGCGCAACAAGGCGGGCAGGGCCTCCTGCCACGCGGCACTCGCCCCTCCATCGCTCGTTGCGTCCGCGCCGATGGTCAGCACGGGCAATCCCCAGGCCGCCGCCTCAAGGCGCCCGAGGAGCGGCTCATCTCCTTCCGGCGATGCCTCAGAACCGAACGCGACGTAGCCGTTCATCTCCTGCAACAACCAGACGGCCGTCGCGTCGGTGGCCCGCAGGTGGGCAGTTCTGAGCCGGGCTCCGAAGCGCGCGAGGTCTCGCGGCGGCACGGCCGCCTGATCGATCAGGACGGACACCGTCTCACGTTTCGACAGGAGGCCCTCGATCGCCACCCAGGTGCGCGTCATCTCCTCGCCGGACGCGCCCGGCGACGGGATCCGCACGACCAGCGCCAGGAGGTCGGGGTTCGACCGCGTCCGCCGGACCGCCTGGGCGAGCCGGCCGACCAGCGCCGCCTTCCCCTCTACCGTCTCCCGCTCGAGGCGCGCGGCCGCTGCCGGCAGGGTCGCCACTCCCCGATCGCACAGGGACATGAAATGGCAGGAGAGGCGGCTCGTCAGCAGCTTCGCAAGCTGGGGGGAAGCGCTCGTGTCCCGAAACGCGGGCTGCTCGGTGGGGTCGAGAGCGCCTGCCCAGTAGGCGGTCGGGATGGACAGCGCACGCGCCGTCCGCACCGCACGAAGCGTCGGCGGACGCGACGACGTCTCATGGAAGACCGCCAGCGAAGCGCCCGGCAGGGCCGCGATGAAGGCATCGATCCGGCTGTCCGGGAAGACCTCGGCGTCTCGGCCGAGTTCCGCTCCGACCGCTGCCGCGAGGCGCGCCAAGGTCTCGGCCGAGGCATCCTCCGTCCCGCGGCCGCCGAGGACCACGACGCGGCCGTCCGGCTTGGCAAGCCGCAGCCTCGCGGGGATCTCCTCGTCGATCAGGCGGATCAGTTCAGCCGCCACCTTGAGCGCCGCGTGGGTGTCCTCGCCGGCCTGTTCCGCCCGGACGGCATGGCTGAACCAGCTGTCGTACACGTGGTCGCGCACGCGCCGCCATGGCTCCTTGCCGGCCCAGATCGTCGAGCCCGCCCGGACGAAGTCGAGTGCTTTCGGGACGTAGCCGAGATCAGCCGCGATGCGGGCTCCGTTGATGAAGGACCAGCGGTCGGGAGTGGGTGCCGCCACGCCGCGCTCGTAGCAGGCGAGGGCGTCGTGGAGACGGTGCTGGCGTGCCGCGATATCCCCGAGCTGATGCCAGATTCGGCCGGGCGCGCCGCCGCTCTCGAGGGCGTTCTCGAAAGCTTGGCGCGCCTCGTCGAGCCGCCCCTGGTCGCGGGCCCGGCAGCCGACAATCTCCCACAGGCGCGGTGCGCCAGGTCCCTCGGCGAGATCGGCGTATGCCGTGTAGCTGCTGGCGAAGAAGCGGGCGAGAAGATCGATGCGGTCGGTCTCCCCACCTGCCTCACCGTAAGGAAGCTGGCGCTCAGCGAAAAGGTCGCACCGGAAGGCCGTCGGGTAGACCCGCTCGCCCACGAGCTGGAACAGCCGATCGTCCTCGCACGCAGCCTCGCCGTGCCCCGCCCCATGCCACAGCCAGTGCCGGAAAGCCTCCTCCGGCGCGGCCCCGGCCAGTTCCGGATGGCGCCGCAGGTAGTAGGCAGGATCGAACCGGGCGCCGAGCGACAGCGGCGCGAGTCGCGCCACCCCACGGTCGAGGAAGGCCGCGATCGCGTGCGCGCGCGAACGCAGGCGGCCCGCCCAGGCATGATTGAGCGCCTGGAACTCGCCGACATGCAGGAGACCGAGCCATGCGCCTGGATCGAGGCCCGAGCGGCGGAAGATCAGCTGCCGGGCGGATGCCCCGCGCTCCCAGGCTGCGTTCTCCGGCGCTGTCAGCCGGACCTCGCCGGAGCGGACCAGTTCCTCGAACTCGGCGTCGATCAGTCCGAAGCCCGGATGGTAGCTCCGACCCTCGTGGCGACCGAAGGCGAGATAATGTGCCTTGAGCTGCCACTCATGCGCGAAGGGCAGGTCCACGTGGTTCGTCCGGTACGTGTGCGGGTCGAAATCGGCTGGGAGCGGGCCGTGCTCCCGTTCGAGATCGTCGATGAGCGCCTCCGGCCGCGTGAACCGGCCCTCGCTGCGCCCGAACTCGGCGTAGTGCCGCCGCAGGGCTTCATCATCCAGCGCGGCGAGATCCGGGTAATGTGCCCGGTAGAAGACGGGATCCAATCCCTCCCGATCGACGGCGCGACGGCCGATCCGAATCCGGTTGCGGATGGCGCTCCTGATCGTCCTGACCCTGAACAGGCGCTCAAGCGAGCGCAGGGTCGCCCTGCGCCGGAGCGGAGAAGACGGCCTCGCCGGTATGGCGGCGGCCTCGTGCGGGGACGGCTGACTCGCGCTTGCGACGAGGGAGCCCGGAATCCAGTAATCCTTGCGCTTCGCAAGCTGGTAGATCTCCGTTGCCGAAAGATCCGGCCTGACCAAGATCACCGATCGCTTCCGGCCACTGACCGCGTCCTCCTCGTAGATCTCCGCCTGCATCTGCCTGACCGTATCCAGGTCCGGCGCGGCGAAACGCGCGATCAGCGGGTCGACGAACTGGCCCCAGAACTCCTGGCTCGCCATCCAGAGCAGGACGATGTCCTCCGGCCGGGACGCGCACACGCCGAGAATCGTCGTGCCCGGATAAGGGCGAGGCTCGGGCGGTCCGACGTCGTAGTCGGGCTCGACCTTGCCGTCGGTCCTGACATAGCCGCGCAGGGGACCATAGCTCGGATGTTTGAAGAACATTTCGAGCCACGCGAAGCTGTCGGTCAGAGCGTCCGGCAGCCGCTCGACCGGAAGAATGACCTTGCCGCCGAATCGGACGTAGGGCTGTGCCAACGGGGCGTTCCGGGCATAGTTCCCGTTGGTCGAAATCAGATCGAGCTCGACCTTCGGTGGCGTCAGCGCTTCCGGGCGTAAACTTTCTTGGAGAAAAAAGCTGTTGAGATCGCGCGCGACCGTGCCCGAATAGCCGATGTCACACAGGGTGATGTGACGGCTTGCGAAGAGGCCGACGCTCTCAAGATACTCCTGCGCCAGTCTACGTTTGGTCAGAATCGCATCGCGAATCGGCTCGGCCAAGCCGGCCGCCCGGTAGGCATCGACCACGACGGCGGTGTCACGCGACGATTCGTAGGCCTTGTCGTCGAGTCCCGGCGGAACGGCATCGATACCGAGCAGCGCGGAGATCTGCGGCGGGGTCGCTGTGCCGTGGCAGAGCCAGAACGCGAAGCCTATCGCCTGCGTCAGCCACTCACCTTGGAAGTTCAGGGCGAGCCAGCACGATATCGACCGGCTCAAGAACAGATCTGACTTGGCGAAGCGGTCGAAGTACCGGCGGACCAGAGAACAATCCCATCGCTCGAGAAACTCTCGGACGAGAATGCCGTCCCGGCTCATGAAATAGATATGGTCGGTCTTGTTATTCAGGGCCTTGAATAGCACCTGAAACAGGAAAAGCCTTATCAGATCCGACATTTCCGTATGAATGTTAGGCCGGCGGCCGTAGGCTGGCCGTTCGATGTGAAGATGCTCGTGCTGCTCGATATGGGTGACCTGCAGGCCAACCATGCGTCCCATCGCGACATCGGAGTGCGGGTTATCGCCGAGATGGTGTACATCGCCGGGAGCGACACCGAGGTCGGACAACACATGGGTGAACAGCCGGCCCGTCTGCTTGGTGAGGCCGACATCGACGGAAACGTAGACCTTTTCGAAGAAGGATAAGATCCCGAGCCGATCGAGGATTGCCTCGATCTGTGCCCGGCCGAAATACATGTCGGAGACGGCAACCAACCGCTTGCCGGCGGCTTGAAGCCGCTTGAGCAGGTCGTGTGCTCCCGCAACCAGGGCAAAATTCTGCGACTCAAGATCAAATTCGAACGACACGACATCGTCGATGATCGCAGCATCGTCGGATGAACGACCCCGCAGCGACGCCAGAGCATGAGACCAGATGACATCGAGGCTCGGCTCTTCCATGGCCGCATGCGGCGACATCTTCAGGAAGTTGCCGATGTTGTAGCGCGTCAGTGTGAGCTGTCCCGGCGTGAGTGAGCCGCAGCGGCCTAATCGTGCCAAGACATAGGCGCTGACGGTATCGTGCACCTCGTTGACGGCAAGATATTTTCGCTTGATCAAAGTATCGAATAGATCGAAAGAAACAATCTTAGCGTTGACATCCTCTGAACTCAAAGCAAATAATGAGCTAAAGTGACTGCCAGATTTAACAGCCATACGGACCTCTGCTACTCTTGAATGCATGGCGCACATGGCCAATCAGTCCAAAGATCGATCTTCAGAAGCATTCATAACGTCGTTCACGCTAGTCTGAAATTTAACATTGGTTAATTCTCCGACCTGCCCGGGCCAAATCTGATGAATTGATGTCAACACGGAATTCAAGGCAAAATATTGTTGGGCGATGTGAGCGAGGCAGATACCAAGGATTGCAGGCGAGGACAAGATTCCGCTTGGCAGGCGGAGCCAGCACGCCGAGATCGGTTGACATGAGGTCTCAAGCGCGGAGCGTCTCGGCGCAGGATCGGCGCGAATCGGACGGATCCGGCTCCGATCGCTCGCCCCAGTTGCGTGGACACGACGAGATCGGTTGACTTCCAGCCGGATGGGAAAGGGTCAGCGCATGAGTGATCTTGTCGGAACGCGAGCGGGCGAACTCGTCGCCATGAACGAGCGCGCGCTGGAGGCTCGGCCTTGGCGGAAGCCCGGGTACCGCTATCGCCCGGTTTCCATCCACGACCCGGCCTGCGCCGCGTTCTGGGGACAGTACCCCTATGCCGGATGGGTGCACGTTCAGGTCGACGATATCGTGGTCGCGATGCTCATGGCGAACGATGACGGCGTCGCCTTGATCTACAACGCGTTCGGTCCCGACAGCTACGAGGCGGCCAGCGTCGCAGCCTGGGTTGCGGTCGCCCGCGAATGCCGGCAGATCGCCGACATCGGCGCGTTCACCGGCCTGTACACACTCCTCGCTCAGAAGGCCTCACCCGAGGCGAAAGTGGTTACGGTCGAGCCGAACTCGGCCAGCCGAGCCCGCCTCCATACCAACGCCGTGTGGAACGGCTGTGACCGCAGTCGCGTGGCGCCCTATGCGGTCGCTGCCGAGATCGGCACGCTGCCGCTCTTCGTGCCGATGGGGGCGGACCTGCTCGACACGGGAGCCTCGCTGAATCGCGGCTCCCTGGTGAGCCGCACCGAGATCGTCGCTTGCGCGCCGGTCGACGCGATCATGGCGCAGTTCGATGTCACGGAGCCGAACCTGATGAAGATCGACGTCGAAGGCCTGGAAGAGGCGGCCCTGCGCGGCATGCCGCGCTGCCTGCATGAGCGGCCGACCCTGTTCCTGGAGGTCGCCACGGGAGAGCTGCTGCAGCGCTGCCACGCTCTCCTGGCGCCGCACGGCTATCGGATGTGGGGCATCGACGATGAGAGCTTGACGATGACGCCGCCCGTGGAGGCCAACGACGTCACCGCGTGGTTCGCGGAGCATGGCGCGAACCGGGCCGCCCTGAACTATCTCTGCTGTGCCCGCGAGGACCACCTCGCCCTCGCTCGGCGCGGGATCGATCGGGTCCACGCCCTCCTGTGACGCGAGCCGGACGGCCCGCACGCTTCAGGGTGCCTCGCCCTGAATGATCCTGCCCCTGACCCGCAGGTTCCCGGCTTTGTCGACGCTGAACACCGTCTGCCCGCCGACCCGGTAGGCGAGCGTTCCACTACGCGGGTCGAACCCGAGGCAAGCGTCCTGCCCGGAGAAGCAGACGAGCTGCCCCGCCTCCACGGTCAGGGCATAGCGGCCCCCGGGGCCGGCGGCGCCCTGGGTGTTGAGGATGGCGTAGCCGTACTGCCCTTTCGCCAGGAGCGCATTCGTGCTGCGCGAGGTGTCGACGAAGGCCGCGGTGGAGTGGCTACCCTGCACGTGGACCGAGGCCGGACTGACGGTCTCGTCGACGATCGTGCCGACCGCGTGCGACCCGTTGGCGAACCGCAGGCCGATCGCCGAGTCGGTTTCATCCAGGATCGACACGTCCTGGATGAGGTTGGCACCCTTGAGCCAGAGCCCGAAATGGTAGTCCTTGCCGGGTCCCCTATTTGGTGTCCCGGCCGCAATCAATGCAGTCGAAGTGAACGAAGAGAGGCCGTAAAGGAAAATGTTATAACAGGAATGGCGTCCGAGGTCGCAGGGGCCGCTCTCATTGCCGAAATCGCTCTCGATCGCGGCGGCGAAGCCGCGCTGGGCGCCGGGCTTCAAGATGAGGTCGTTGACGATGCCCCAGCTCCTGCCGCCCTTCGGACCGACCGTGCCGGACACGCCGAGCACCGCCTTGGCGTCGGTGCCGGCGTAGCCGAGGTACCGCCATCGCACGCTGCCGTCGGGAATGCTCCCGCCGGTGCCGCGCGGCAGGGAGGCCATCGTCGGCCCGGAGGTGCCCGCCGTCACGGCCTCGAAGACCGAGGCGTCGCCCTGCCCATTGGTGTCGATCTGCTGGCCGGCGTGGTAGGTCGTGTTCGGCGCCCAGGGATCGGCACGGCCGGTGTCGATGCGGCCATCGAACACGGCGCCGTATTCGAGCCGGTCGGCGCCGTAGCGCGAGACCCAGCGGTTCAGGAATTGGGCGCGATGGCGGTCGCCCGGCAGGCAGCCGACGTCCGAGCAGAACGAGTAGAGGGCGAAGGGAGCCGAGAAAGTGCCCGGCGGCTGAACCGCGGTGAGATCGACCTTGTCGCCAGCCGCATCCGGGATGCGGCCGCCCGAGACGCTGAGCTGGTTCAGCCGAAGCCCAGAGGGCTGTTGCGCGTGCGCGGCCCACGGCATTGGCCAGACGATCGAGCCGGCGAGGAGCGCACCGAGGGCACGATGGGCCGCCGGCCTGCTCACGACAGGGTGCCGGCAAGCTTGCGCACGTAGCACTTGCCCCAATCCGCCCGGAAGCTCTCATGGGGCGTTTCGGCGAAGAAATCGTCGATGGCCGCCGCCACCTCCGGCCAGTGCAGCCGGTCCCGGTGATAATCGTCCCCGATTAGCACGCCGCCGGGACGCAGCAGCGGCCACCACGCCTTGAGGTCATTCTTCACGGATTGATAATCGTGCCCAGCGTCGATGTGCAGGACGTCGACCTCGATGCCGCGCTCCTTCAGAACGACGAGGGCATTGACGCTGTCCAGCGGCAGCGGGACGATATAATCCTCAAGACCTTTGTCGATCATGTTCGCCATGAAACAGTGGTACAGGCTCGGATACCCGTCGCGGAAGCGCAGCTCCGCGTGGAAGCCCGGATTGAGCCAGTGGTCTGAAGCGCCCAGCCAAGTGTCGATGGCGATGACAACGCCATCGAGCGCAAGCGCCTTCAACCGAGCGGCCATCGTGGCGACCGACCCACCCTTCCATACGCCGACTTCGACAACGATGCGAGGCCGCACCACATCAATGGCTTCCGCAAGATAGCCATGATCGCTGTTCCAGCCCTGGTGATCGACACCGTAGATGTGCCGAGGAAAAGCCGCGACGGGATCGTTACCGTGCCAAAGCTTATCGAGCACCCATTGACGCACCGACATATGCCAGACCCCTCTCAACTTACTACCGTCATCGTAGGTATATCAACTAGCGGACCCTTGAAGCGATAGGCAACCTGCTCCGGGCTGCGTTGTAACGTCCCGAGCTTGGTGAGATGCCGATTTGATGCCGATGTGAACCACACCACGGGCAGGGGTCGTGCCCGTCAATGGGGTGGACTTTCGGAGTGGAGTTGGAGCGGCCGCCGGTCCGGCGACCTGCGGTGGAAGAGCGTAGGTTCAGCCCCGATCCCGCCGAGGTTGTCGCTCACCGCTCGGGTCACTGCCCTGCTGCTGCGGCGCCCTGCCGGCAAATCTGCCCGCCGAGATCGTCAGCCTGTCCGAGCAGATCGAGCTGCCGGAGGTAGCACTGCTCGTCATCCAGCATCAACGGCTCGCGGTGCGCTGCCAGGGCTGCGAACTCGGGTTAACGGCGGTTTACGTTTTGCTGGAAGGCTGACTCAGTCCGCGGGGACAAGGAGCCCCGCTGATGAGACCGACGATCCTGGAGAGCCTGCCGAAGTCGCGCGTGGCCGCCCTGCTGCGGCACCTGGGCGAGATCGAGGATCCGCGCGAGCCCTGGCGGGTGGCCCACCCGCTGCCCGAAGTGCTGCTGCTGGTCGTGTGCGGCATGATCTGCGACTGCGACGACTACGACCTGATCGCCGCGTGGGGACAGATCCACCTCCCCCTTTCTGCGCCGCTTCCTGCCATACCACAACGGCGTCCCCGGCGGGCGCTGGCTGACGATCCTGATGAACCGGATCAATCTAGCCCTGTTCTCGGCCGCCTTCACCGACTGGGTGCGCGAGACCTGGCCGGAGCGGCCCGAACTGATCGCCATCGACGGCAAGACCTCGCGGCGTAGCCATGACCGGGCAGCGGGTCGTGCGCCGCTGCATCTGGTCTCGGCGTTTGCCACCACGGGCCGCCTCGTGCTCGGCCAGGAGGCGGTGCCCGACAAGGCTTCCGAGACCACCGCCATCCCGGCTTTGGTCGAGCGGCTGGCCGAGAAGGACGGGCCGAAGGGCGCCCTCGTGACCATCGATGCGGTGGCCACCCACCCGGCCATCGCCGCAACGATCCGGGCGGCGGGGGCCGACTACCTGCTGGCGCTCAAGGCCAACCAGCCGACCCTGCGGGCCGAGGTCGAGAGCCTGTTTGCCGAGGCGGCTCCCGACGGCTTCGAGACCGTGACGGAGCACGACAAGGGCCATGGCCGCCTTGAGCAGCGCAGCGTCAGCGTGGCGCGCGAGGTCGACTGGCTCGAAGGACCGCGCCGCTTTCCCGGCGAGGCCCGCCTGCCGGACGTGGCCTGCCTGGTGCGCGTGGTCTCCCGCGTCGAGACGAAAGAGCGCTGCCGGGGCGAGACGCGCTACTACGTCTCCTCCGCCCCGCTCACCGCGGCGCGCGGCCGAAGCGGTGCGCGGGCACTGGGCGATCGAGAACAGCCTGCACTGGGTGCTCGACGTGGTGTTTGCCGAGGATCAGTCCCGCCTGCGCAAGGGGCACGGGGCGCACAACATGGCGGTGGTGCGCCACTTCGCGATCAACCTGGTGCGCGGCGCGCCTGAGCCGCCAGCGGGCGAGCGCTCACCGCTCAAGCGGCGCCCCAAACCCGGCAGCACCCCGAAGCCCACCAGCCTCAAGCTGCGCCGCAAGATCGCCGGATGGAACCCCGACTACCTCAACGCTGCCCTCGATCACAAACCCCCTTAACCTCGATTCGCAGCCCTGGGCGCACCTCAGGGGAATCGCATTTGAGGCAGCGGGGTAGCGGGCTGGGTCGAGATGGGTTCTGTCTTCGGTTCGATTGGATGAGCCGATGCTGTCACTGATCACGATCCTGAGCGCTGTGCCGGACCCTCGGACGGGCAATGCCACGCGCCATGACCTGCTCGATCTGCTTGTGATCGCGCTGACGGCGTCGCTCTGCGGCTGCGAGAGCTGCGTCGACATTGCCGATTTTGCCGAGGATCGGGAGGCGTTGTTCCGGGAGGTCCTGAGCCTTCCGAACGGCTTGCCCAGCCACGACACGTTCTCGCGGCTGTTCCGCCTGATCGATCCCGCTGCCCTGTCGGACTGCTTCGCCCGGTTTCTGGACGATCTCGGGTCGGAGGGTGCGGGGATGATCGCCATCGACGGCAAGACACTCCGGCGCTCCTTCGACCGCGCCGCGGGCAAGAGCGCACTGCATGTGGTCACGGCCTTCGCCGGCGAGGCCGGGCTGGTGCTCGGCCAGAAGGCGGTGCCGGAGGGCGGCAACGAGATCACCGCCGCCCACGCCCTGCTCGCCATCGTCGACATCCGGGGCATGCTCGTCACCGCCGACGCCATCCACTGCCAGAGCGAGACGGCGCGCCTCGTGCTGGAACGCGGCGGCGACTATCTCTTCGCGCTCAAGAAGAACCGGCCCGCGACCCACGCCGACGTCGAGACCTTCTTTGCCGACCCGGCGAGCGAGCCGGCCGAGACGTTGGAAACCACCGATGCCGACCACGTCCGTCTGGAGATCCGCCGGCACGACGTGGTCCACGACGTCGGCTGGCTGTTGCCCGACGACAAGGATCCCAATCGGCCGACCATGCCGGCTCTGGCCACCCTCGGCCGGATCGGCGCGACCGTCGAACGCGACGGCAAGACCACCACCTCGACCCGCTACTATCTCTCCTCGGCCCGCCTCTCCGCGGCGGCGTTCGCCAAGGCCGTGCGCGGTCACTGGGCCATCGAGAACGGCCTCCATTGGGTCCTCGACACTGCCTTCCGCGAGGACGACGCCCGAGCCCGAAAGAACCACGCGCCGGAAAACCTCGCCATCATCCGAAAGCTCGCACTCAACGTCCTCAGGGCTGCAAGGCCCGACATCTCCATCCGACGCAAGCGAAAGCGGGCCGGATGGTCCGACGCCTTCGCACGATCCGTCATCGGACAAATGCGATAGCCCTGGGGCTCACCTTGCGTCCCATTGCTGCCAGGACCGGCGCCAGCTACGCATCGAGATCCGTATCGGACCAAGCCTGCGCCATCGGCGCATCCCGTGGCAGTCGCTACGGAGCACAAACGCATCACCGCCGACACAGTGCCAAGGCAATGCAAGCGCTTGCCAAGCTTGCAACTGCCGGCAGGCGTGATAGAAGGCGTCGGTTGATTTACTATCTAATTGGCAAATCAACCAGGCGCACAGTAAATTATGAGGAATAAACAGATGACCGGATGGGAGCTTAAGCACGTAAATAGCTTCGAAGGGCCCTCTCTCGCCATCCAAACGACTTATGAGAATAGATATTTTCGTGCATCCATGCGTAAAATACTGTCTCGCCTACCTAATCGGTGCATCGGCGCAGATTTTGGAGCAGGTTACGGTCGCCTAACACCGATGCTTGAGGAATTTTTTGACAAAGCCGTAGGTTTCGAGCGCGAGGAGCAGTTCATTCGTTTTGGCGACGAACTTGCAAAGACTCATGAAATAACGAAGATTGATACGCTTAGTTCTGTACCACTAAGTGATGGGGAGGCAGCTTTCGCCTTCATCTGCACTGTTCTTCATCACATGACCGACCCTGAAGTAATTGAGACTGTCGGCGAGATGAAGCGGGTCGCTAAGGGCGGCTTTGTCATGCTGATTGAGAGCACCGAGGAGAACTTCCTCTTAGGAGAAGAGGTCCGCGGCGGTCTGTTCACAAAGGGACGTGCCATCTCGGAGTACGAGCGCTTTATGTCTCCATGGGTGCTTGATTTTGCGCGACCGCGTCACATGGGTGGAACGAATCAAGTTCCTCCATGGGGCTCAATTATGGTCTTCCGCGACCCAAGCATCCCTGCCACGCCAGGCCCCGTGATCTCGGATTGGTTCCGTTCTGAGCTGACGTACTGACTCTTAGAGCCCGTCCGATAAGGTGCTTGGGTGGGTTGGGTAGCCGGGATGGCGGTGATTCCGGGAGGGTGCTGAAGCCTGAACCGGACCTGCCATGTGGACCCCGACCACCCGGCGGCGGCATAGCCGCACGGGGCTGCGCTACGAAACCGACCTCACCGACGCGGAGTGGGCGGTGATCCGTCCGCTCCTGCCTGCCCCGGCCCCTTGTGGTCGCCCGCCGATCTGGTCGATGCGCGAGATCCTGAACGCGATCTTCTCTGTCCTGCGTGGCGGTATCGCTTGGCGGCTGATCCCCAAGGACCTGCCGCCGCGCTCGACCACCTACGGCTACTTCAGCCGCTGGCGCGATCAGGGAGTGTTCGCGCGGATCATCCATCATCTCGTGATGGCTGACCGGGAGCGCACCGGGCGGGAGGCCTCCCCGACAGCCGCCGTGCTCGACAGCCAGAGCATCAAGACCACCGAAAGCGGCGGCCCACGCGGCTACGACGCGGGCAAGAAGGTGAAGGGCCGCAAACGTCAGGCTCTGGTGGACACGGACGGCCGCGCCCTCGTGCTGGAGCCGCAGCCCGCGGGCGTTCAGGATCGCGATGGCGCAGGGCCGGCGCTCCGCCTGTCGCGGCGCCTGTTTCCGTTCATCGCCAAGGCGTTCGCGGATGCAGGCTACGCCGGAGACGCACTCGCAGCGGCGACCATCATCGAGGTCGAGATCGTGCGCAAGCCGCCCGGACAGGTCGGCTTCGCCGTGCAGCCCCGCAGGTGGGTCGTTGAACGCTTCTTCGCCTGGATCAGTCGCAACCGCTGCCTCTGGAAGGATCCGGAGGCGACCCTCGCCTCAGCCAATGTCTTCCTCTACGCGACAGCTGTCATGATCCTCGTCCGACGTCTTGCCCGCTCAGCCTGAGTTATCGGACGGACTCTTAGAAAGCTACCAAAAATGCAAGGATCTAGCGCAAATTTCTTCCTTGCATTTTCAGCAGAGGAGCACAAATTTGCTTTATGTCTTAAAAATCTGATCTCAACCGTTGACTCGGGATCTTTTTTGCAACGACGAACCTTCTCTTGTATTATATGTTCTGACCTAGTGCACTGACGCATACGGAAGGTTCCTATTGGGCATGAGCCATGCGAGTCTGAGGCATGGCTCAGACTGTCTGCGTGATCCCCACCGAGGCCGAGAAGGCACGGCTGCGCGCGATCAGCCAGGATCGTGCTCGCCCCCTCAAGCACATCCAGCGTGCCCACATCGTCCTGCTCTCGGCCGAACGCCTGCCCGTCTTGGAAGTCGCTCACCAAGCCGGTGTCAGCCGAACTGCCGTCTGGCGCTGGCAGCAGCACGCCGAGGAGGGTGTCGAGGGCCTGCTGCGCGACAAGACCCGCCCGGCAAGCCGCCCCACTCCACCAGCACCGTCGCCGAGGTGCTGGCCCTCACCTGCTCCGAGCCGCCCGGTGAGGTCACCCACTGGACTGGCCGCGCCGTCGCAGCGGCGACCGGCATCTCGCTGCGCTCGGTCCAGCGCATCTGGCAGGAGCATCGCCTGCAGCCGCACCGGGTGCGCAGCTTCAAGCCCTCAACAGACCCCGCCTTCGCCGAGAAGGTGGGTAACCGTCGTCTTGGGGGGCACCTTTCGGCGGCTCGGCTGAGCGTGGGATACGGAGCGGGTGGGGAGCTCCGTTCTATGTCGATGTCAGGGCGTATGGCTATGTCGGAGCCGGTGCGGCGCTTGGAGCTGTTCACCGGGACTGGCCGGCGGCGGACGTGGTCTGAAGCGGAGAAGGCGGCGATCGTCGCCGAGAGCGAGGCGCCCCACACCTCGATCAGCGCGGTGGCACGCCGGCATGGATTGAGCGCCTCGCAGCTGTTCACCTGGCGGCGCTTGGCGCGTCAGGCGGTGACGGCCGAGTTGCGGTTCGTGCCAGCCGTGCTGGCGCCGGACCTGCCGCAGCCGGCGCAGGTCGATCTGAGCGTCCCTTCACCTCGATCTGCCGCCTTCGCCGGGATCGAGATCGCGGTGGCGGGCGCCACGGTGCGGGTCGGGCCGGAGGCGAGCGAGGCGCAGATCGCGGCGGTGATCCGGGCGCTGAAGGCCCCGGCATGATCGGGCCCTCCGGCATAGTCCGCGTGATGCTGGCGACGCGGCCGGTGGATTTCCGCAAGGGCGCTGATGGACTGGCCGTGCTGGTGCGCGATGCCCTGGGCACTGATCCGTTCTCCGGCACCGTTTATGTGTTCCGCTCGAAGCGGGCGGACAGAATCAAGCTTCTGTTCTGGGACGGCAGCGGCGTGGTTCTGGTGGCCAAGCGTCTGGAGGCCGGCCAGTTCTGCTGGCCGAGGATCGAGGACGGCGTCGTGCGGCTCACGGCGGCCCAGCTCTCGGCCCTGCTCGAGGGGCTGAACTGGAAGCGCGTGCACGAGGCCCATGAGGTGACCGCGCCGACGGTGGCAGGTTGAACAAAAAGGAAGCGAGCCGACGTTCGTACGCTGGTAAGCGGCTGATGGATCTGCTCTAATCGGCTTCGTGGCTGCCTCTGCTTCACCCTCGCCCGACGATCCCGAGTCGCTCAAGGTGCTGCTCGCCGAGGAGCGGGCCGAGAACGAGCGGCTGCGCCAGATCATCAAGGCCATGCAGCGTCACCGTTTCGGGCGCCGCGCCGAGAGCCTGCCCGAGGACCAGCTCCTGCTCGGTCTGGAAGAGGCCGAGCAGGTCGAAGCCGCTGGCCACGCCACCGAGGAGAGCGCACCGGCGGTGAAGGCCGAGCGCACGACGCGGCGACGCGCGAACCGGGGCGCCTTGCCCGCCCACCTGCCGCGCGTCGAGCGCGTGGTCGACGTCGAGAGCACCGTCTGTCCCTGTTGCTCGGGCAGCCTACATTGGATCGGCGAGGACGTGTCCGAGCGCCTCGACGTGGTGCCGGCCCAGGTGCGAGTGATCGTGATCCGGCGCCCGCGCTACGCTTGCCGCGCCTGCGAGGACGTCGTCGTGCAGGCCCCCGCGCCCGCCCGGCTGATCGAGGGCGGCTTGCCCACCGACGACCTCGTCGCGCAGGTCCTCGTCTCCAAGTACGCCGATCACCTGCCGCTCTACCGGCAGGCGCAGATCCTCGCCCGCCAAGGCGTTCACCTCGACCGCTCGACGCTCGCCGACTGGGTCGGGCGTGCAGCCTTCCTGCTCCGCCCCGTCCACGAGCGGCTGCTCGAGACGCTGAAGCGGTCGGAGAAGCTGTTCGCCGACGAGACCACGGCACCGGTGCTCGACCCGGGTCGAGGTCGCACGAAGACGGGGCAGCTCTGGGCCTACGCGAGGGACGATCGGCCCTGGGGCGGAGCCGGCCCACCCGGCGTCGCCTACGTCTACGCGCCCGATCGCACGGCCGAGCGGCCGATCACGCACCTCTCCGGCTTCCGGGGCGTGCTGCAGGTGGATGGCTACGAGGGCTACAAGGCGCTTGCGAAGCGGGGCGAGGTGCACTTGGCCTTCTGCTGGAGCCATGTGCGTCGGGCCTTCTACGATCTGGACGGGCCGATCGCGGTCGAGGCGTTGGCGCGCATCGCGCGGCTCTACCGGATCGAGGCCGAGATCCGCGGCCGCCCGGCCGAGGAGCGCCGCGCCGCACGGCAGGCGCGCAGCCGCCCGATCCTCAAGGCTCTGGAGCCGTGGCTGCGCGAAAAGCTCGGGCTGATCAGCCAGAAGAGCAAGCTGGCCGAGGCGATCCGCTATGCCCTGAGCCGCTGGGCGGGGCTGAGCCTGTTCCTCACTGACGGGCGGGTCGAGATCGACTCGAACGTGGTGGAGCGCGCCATCCGGCCCCTGGCCCTGACGAGAAAGAACGCTCTCTTCGCCGGTTCGGATGGCGGGGCGGAGCACTGGGCGGTGATCGCCTCGCTGGTGGAGACGTGCAAACTCGTCAGCGTCGAGCCGCGCGCCTACCTCGCTG
This sequence comes from Methylobacterium isbiliense, assembly GCF_022179325.1. Classification (GTDB taxonomy): domain Bacteria; phylum Pseudomonadota; class Alphaproteobacteria; order Rhizobiales; family Beijerinckiaceae; genus Methylobacterium; species Methylobacterium isbiliense. The sequence goes on from NZ_BPQQ01000058.1 coordinate 20,781, forward strand.
ACGTGATCACCCGCATCGTCGAGGGCCACCCTAACAGCCGCCTCGACGAGCTGCTGCCCTGGACCTTCCCCGCCACGCCCACGGCCAAGGCCGTGGCCTGAGAACACCGCATACGAAGGTGGAGGACATCGTGGGCCTCTACCTGGATCCGCCGCGCCATGCGGTGGTGCTGTCCGTGGACGAGAAGAGCCAAATTCAGGCCCTCGAACGCACCCGGCCCGATCGCCTGCTCGCACCAGGACGCCCAGCCACGCGCACCCACGACTATGTCCGCCACGGCACCACGACACTGTTTGCGGCACTCAACGTGCTGGAGGGCACGGTGATCGGCCGCTGCATGCAGCGCCATCGCCACGAGGAGTTCCTGCGTTTCCTCAACGCCGTCGAGGCGGCGGTGCCGGCCGGTAAGGTCATCCACGTGGTGCTCGACAACTATCGCACGCACACCCACGCGAAGGTGCGGACCTGGCTGTCGCGTCACCCGCGCTGGGTGTTCCACTTCACCCCAACCTCCGCTTCCTGGCTCAACGCGGTCGAGGGCTTCTTCTCGGCGCTATCACGTCGGCGGCTGCGGCGCGGCACCTTCACGGGGGTCGTCGACCTGCAGGCCGCGATCAAGCGCACCATCGCCGAGCACAACCAGCGGCCCAGGCCCTTCGTCCGGACCAAGTCCGCAGCCGCCATCCACAACAGCCAAGCTGCACCATCAGAATGAGTCAGTGCACTAGAGAGCAGCGGGCAGTTGTTCGTCCACGTTGTCCCACTCGTCCGGTGCTCGCACCACCACAGGTGCTTCGAACCGTCATCTGACGTCAAAATGCCCGCGTAGCGCCAAGCTGAACTCGAATTTTTCGCAAATTTATTCCATAGTTTTGTGAGACTTACGCCGCCCCCTCCGACGGAATTGCTGATTCAGAAAGCGTTTTTACATGAAATCGGCGCAGCATTCCCTGCCATGCCACATCATCTCCCATCCAATAATCATCATGAGGCTTATTCACCACATTGCTTATCTCGTAAGCACAGATAGAGTTTGTCTCGTCGATAAACCCACGTGGCTTCTCATCCATTAAAACGTTCAATATTGCGAAATTTTTTGCATCGTACACATCGCGCAATATGTCACAAAAAACAACACATTCATCATAAGTTGCTCCGCAACGAACGTACAAAGTACTTAGATTCCGATCTGCATAGGCAGTCATCTGCTTATTGGCGAGATATTAAATCTTAGACGATTGCATCTTATATTCTTCAATGTCAAGCGGTTGGTCGATAATCAGATCGTGAAAATTATGTACGTATTTTATACCGAGTCTCTTGTGTTCAACAATTGACGGTGTCGCAACCTTTAAGGATTCATAATCAAAACAATCAGCAAAGCGTGTCCGACCTGTTTCAAGAACAGCAGTCATAGGCGTCACTAACCAGTCGAAAAAAAAGGCACCGTGAGGTTGTGTGACAGCCTGTTGGCTGAATAAATCGGTGTGAAAAGCGAAATCATTAGGATTGCTGCGCGAACTCTCGTATAGTCTTCGGGAGATCTGGTATCGAACGCGGCAGTCAACACCAAGGCTGATCATCCGGTCGAACTGAGTAGTCATCGTCGGTGGGGTAATCGTCACGGAGCGCCCTCGGTTTGGTGCACGGTCCGTCCAGACGTCAGGCCGACGTACTGGCGGAGGGCATCTACGACGGATATCATACGTTTAGCCTGTTTTGAAGCGGAGCACTGCCGGAGCAGAGCAGAGGAGCTAACTGTATCCCAAGCAGGCCGTTTCACTTTTCCACTGACGCCGCAGATGGCAATCGAGCCAGTTTTTCCACTTTGGGATTGTGGTGTCTGCCAGTGACTACATCGCGAAAATACGACGCGAATTTCTTGCTGAAACCATTGAGATGCACGAAGTCCAGCTCTACAAGATAACAATCAACAGAGATATAATGCGTCTTCCCATCACTGTAAATCATCTCATTCAAATCGATCTCAGCGGTCGATACTTTCTCATAATCCCATGTTTGTAAATGCTTCATCATAAAAGGAGCAAATCCGTAATTTGGATCAAAGGAATAGCAGCTCTCGCAGTAAGCTCTCAATTCTTCTGCTATATCGTATTTCATATTGTGCGACCAGTGCAAGTCGATAAACTTCCGTAAAGCGTTCATGTCACAATGCCGATCTCCCCACGGCTCGCTAGGAAAGTAGTAGCGAAAACTTTCAACAAATGCGTTAAATAGATTTTTCGACCATCCTGCGAAGAAAGTCGAGACCTTGCTCAAGCAAGCAAGGTCATAGCTCAACATGTAAGAATCGAAATTCTCAAGGATTTTCTTGTTCATTATTACAATATCGCTGTCGATATAAATAAATTTGTTAATATCGTGGCTGCATACGAAGTTGCGGATCACCAAAAAACGTTCGAAGCAAAATCGCTCGAAATTGGCATCGTACCTACTATTGTGCTTATAAACGAACTCATCACCCCAGTCTAGAGGCGTATAATCTGCAATGTCGAAATGTTCAGCACCAAATCTTAGCGCAGATGCCGCGTTTGAGGCATCGCCAAGAATTATAACACGACGCTCGCAGCGAGATAACGCCTCTAAACAGGCGGAGAGATATTCATGATCCCCCTTATGTAGTATGATAATTGGAATATTTGGTGGGGTACTTGTGATTTCTTCAGTCATATTTTTGACTCTCTATATAAGACGCAATACCAGTTCCACCATCAACAAGACTCGATACTGCGGCCTTTCCGATGTTCATCGGCAACAACTAGGCCATGACGAAACCATTGTCAGTAGCCGTGGCGCAACAGTGAGGCTTCGTACAGAAATGGCTAAGAGCGTTGGACAAAACCTGGGTGAGCGGGTTGGGAGGGCATGGACGCTCTCGTACCCGACGACCTCTGGGCGGTGATCGCGCCGCTTCTGCCACCCGAACCTGAGAAGCCGAAGGGTGGGCGGCCGCGCGCTTCGGATCGTGCCGCGATGGCGGGCATCATCTTGGTTCTGCGCACCGGCATGCAGTGGCAACACCTGCCGCGGTCCGAGGTGGGCTGCAGCGGCAAGGCGAGTTGGCGGCGTTTGGGGGCGTGGCAGGCAGCCGGCGTCTGGGCCGCCCTGCATCGTGCGTTGCTGGAGCGGCTTCAGGATGCTGATGCACTCGACTGGTCGCGCGCCGCCCTCGACAGCGCCAGCCTGCCCGCCAAAAGGGGGCGCAGCGACGGGCCCGAACCCAACCGACCGGGGCAAGCCGGGCAGCAAGCGCCACCTTGGGATTGGGATTGGGGTTGCCCGGTTTCTGTGGACGGTTACGGGGCTTGGGTGACCAGGGTCTCGGTTGCGGGTTTTGGGCGATGCTCCTGTTCGTAGACGACGGGTGAGCGGTAGCCCAGGGCGGAGTGTCGCCGCACTGGGTTGTAGAAGCCTTCGAGGTAGCTGAAGAGGGCCATGCGGGCCTCGGGCCGGGAGTGAGTGCGCTTGGTTCTCGCTCATGAACCGGAAGATCCCGACGGCAGAACTCCGGTCTCGCGCGCAAACCAGGCTGTCGCGCGAGAGAGGATGTCGCGCTCCAGCTTCAACTGACGGTTCTCGCGCCGCAACCGAAGCAACTCCTCGCGCTCCGTCGCGGAGAGAGCAGCCTCAGCGCCAGAGGGCTTGGCCTCGCGGCGGCCTTCCTGGCGATCGGCCTCGGCCACCCAATTGCGGATGGCTTGGGCCGACGGCTCGAACTCACGGGCGAGGTCGGTCGGATCGCGCCCGGCGCAGACCAGCTCGACCATCTGGCGGCGGAACTCCGCCGGGGACGGGGGACGGGTTCTCGGCATGGCTAAAACACCTCACGCGAAAGCGCTCTCGGTGTCCACCAATCCAGGGCAATCCCAACCCCACCCAGTGGGCAAGACCGTGAGCCGAGTCGCGCTCAGCCAGAAGGATTTTCGGACCCGTCCGCATCCTCTGCCTCCAACAGCAGCCTGACTCCCGTGATGCCGAACGACAGCAGCCGGGTGTCGGACGACGCCTTGTCGATGTCGCTTGGGCGCAGGGCACAGCTGGCGGTCAACCTCGCCACGCCGAAATGGCGCGGAGCCGGGAGGGCGAACCGGAGAGTGTAGCTGCGCCCGTTGATCAGGCCGAGCGGCTCGCCAAGCAGCGCTTCCCCATCATCAAGCGCCAGGAAGAGGTCGGGCCGCGTGTCGCCGACATACGAGAACACGCTCACCAGCAGGCCGGTCACGCGCCGGTCCGCGGCCGGGTTGAACAGCGTGGCGGCCTGCGGCATCCAGCGGAAAGGCGGCGTGTCGCCGTAGGCCTCAAGCCTGTACCAGTCGTCGCCGTAGGCCGCGTGCGCCGGCGCGAGCGGCACGATATCCCGGGCCTGCGGAGCAGTCCGCCCGCTGCGCGGCTGCCGGATGGTCTCGTAGAAGGTCCGGATCGTCTGATCGATCTCGGCCGCGGCGAGCGGGTCGCCCGGCGCCTGCGCGCCGCGGTCGTAGACGAGCGCCGCGAAGTATTCGATGACGTCGTCGAGGCGCGTCTGCTGGCGCGCGACCGCCTCCTCCAGGAAGCGGCGGTGGCCGGCCGCATCGATCCGCGCCCGGGCAGCGAGCTGCGCCACCTTCGCCTCCAGCCGCGTCACGGCCTCTGCCAAAGCATCCCGTTCGGTGCGGGCGAACTGGAGATGGGCGATCGGTTCGAAGCTCGGCAGCGTGTGAATGCTGAGGCTCGCGCCCGTCTCGGTCAGGTCGCCGGCGTCGAGGCTGAGCGAGATCCGGCAGGTGCTGCCGCCCTCGTCGCGCAGGCGCAGGGGCCCGACTTGGACCTGCCGCACGACCTCGTTGATCTTGGCGAGCAGCACCGGCATCGCGAGTCCGTTGATCGCGTTGGTGGCCGTGCCGGTCACGATCCCGTTCTCGATCCGCAGCCCGTCGCACGTTACTTCCCCGGGGCCGGCGAGCCGCACCGCCTCGGCCGCCGAGGCGACCGGGAGGGCGGGCGCCACGTCGAGGCCGTCCTCGCCGGAGAAGCGGATCTCGCACGGCAGCGCGACGAACGGGAAGCGCCGGATCGGGATCGCCACCTCCTCGCCTGCCGCGCAGGCACCCGGCAGAGCGCTGCGGCCGATCTCGATGCCCTCGACGAGCGCGAGCAGGGGCTCGGAGACGCGGATCTCCTCCCGGGCGGTCAGGAGGATCCGGCCGGGCACGATGCGCCCGCGGTCGAACGGGAACCGGTCGGCGGGCGAGGCGCCCGCCAGGGGCTCGGACGGGCTCTTCTCAGACGGGCTGTTCTCAGACGGGCTCTTGGCGGCCCTGGCTTCGGCGATCATGGCAGACATCCTTGATGGAACCGATCAACGTGTCGAATTGTCGGGCGACCTCGTCCGCGTAGGCGATGGCGAGCGTGCGGCTCGCTCCGGCCACCTCTGCCGCCAGCGACGGGCTCGCCGCGTAGTCCTGCATGCCGTCGGCCAGCGCCTCGGCAGTCGCGAAGGTGTGGAACGGGTGGGCGGGCCGCAGGCCCTCGAAGGCCGCCGTGGTGCCGATGACCGGCCGGCCATAGGAGAGCGCCTCGATCGTCTTGATCTTGAGCCCCGTGCCGCCGATCATCGGGTTCACCACGCAGGCGACGTGGTCGTAGAAGTCGCGCGGGTGATCGAGGCGGCCGAGTTCGAGCGGGGCGGTCCGCAGGCGCAGCCCGCTCTCGCAGATCGTCCCGGCGATGGCCCAGTTCCGGTAGGGGCGGGCGGCGAGCGCCGCGTCGAGCGCCAGGGCCGAGCGCTTGTTCCAGGGATTGCCGCTCGCGAAGTAGCCGAACGGCAGCGGCCGGTCCGGATCGGATGGCGCGAGCAGGAAGCCGAGGTCGAGGGGGTGTCCGACGGTCATGACCCGGCCCTCGAACCGCTCGGCGATCAGGGCGCTCTCCGCATCCTGGATGCCGATCACGACGTCGGCGCGGGCGAAGGCCTTGCGCTCCTCGGCCACCGAGGTGAAGAACCAGCGCGGGTCGAGCCCGGCCTCCGCCATCTTGTCGCGCCGGTCGGCGAACATGTCGTGGGTGTCGATGACCTTGACCGGGACGTCGCAGACCTCCAGCACCCGCGACATCCAGGTGTAGTTCACGATGATCGCGTCGTAGCGCCGCTCGGCGGCGAGCCGGTCGACGGCCTCGCAGAGCGCATCGGAACACCAGTCGTCGATGCCCCAGGAGGTCGCGTAGGATGGCCGGCCGAGCGGCCGGCTCGGCACGAAGATGAAGTCGTTCCAGGCCGCCCGCATCGCCGCCTCGGCGTCCGGGGTCAGCCCCTCCATCCCGTAATACACGAGGTCGATGCGTGCCCCGCGCGCCATCAATTCGCGGTTGAACGCCAGGAGGCGCAGCGAGTTGCCCTGGTTGGGCGGGTGGGAGGCCATGGGCGAGACGACCAGGATCCGGGGTCCTGCCCCGAGGGTCGCGGTGCGGCTCATCGGGCTGCGGTCTCCTGGGACGACGGGCGCGGCCCGGCGGGCGTCAAGGTCACGGCCGTGACGTGCATCGTGAGCAGGCGTCCGTCGCCCGGCGGCCGGACGCCCTCGCGGCAGCCGATCGACAGGACCAGCGGCTCGTCCGCGTCGCCCGGCGGGAGCCTGAGGAGCACCGCCCCGTCCTGGCCCGCGACGGCGATGGCCGCCTCGACGGCCCGGCCGTTGATCTGGAAGCGCAGCAGATCGCGGCAGCGGGAGGCGATGCCGGCATCGATGGCCTGGAAGGCGAGCCCGAGCGTCGTCCGAGCGAAGGGCCGGCGCCCGAGCGCGAGGCGCAGGATCCGGTCCGGGCCGCACCAGATCCAGGAATAATCTCCCGACGTCTCGGCGGTGCCGGAGGCGCAGACGAGATGCCGGGGCAGGAGCAGGATGCGGTCGGGGGCGGGCGGCGCGTCCGCGGGGTCGAGGGGAACCGTCCGCCGTCCCGGACCGACCAGGGCCGCGACCTGCAGCCCGTCCGCGCCGACCGGGCCAAGATCGATCCGCTCGACCCCGGCCGGCCCCGCGCCCGCAAGCGCGTCGGCGATGCGGCCGGGCTCGTCCCGCACCAGGAAGGAGCGCAGCGCCAGGGCCGGCCCGAGGCGGCGGGGCAGTCCCTCGCAGGTGCCGACATAGGCCCATTCATGCGCCGCGGGGCTGTGCGGCAGGCCGCCGACGAAGATCGGCTGGTGCCCGCCCTGCTGGTGGAAGCCGGCGTAGAACCGCGCCCGGTCCTCCCGGGCGAGCAGCGCGGCGGGCGCGGCGACCGCGGCCTGGGGCACGAGGCTCGGGAGGATGTGGTCCGGATAGGTGGCGTCGATGAAGCGGGCCTGCGGATCGAGGCGCCGCACCGCCGCGACCGCGCCGGCGAGGGCGTCCAGGGCCGGGTCGACCGGACAGGGGGCGGCCTCCCGCTCCCGCGGCTGCATCATCTCCAGGCGGATGATCGGCTCGATCAGGTGGACGGCCGCCCGGTCGCCTGCATGGAGCGGCGCCGCGAGGCGCCCCTCCCGCATCCCGAAATGCAGGTAGTGGACGAGGGGATGCTCGCCGGCCGCCCGGACGTCCGGATTCTGCTCCAGGTACCAGAGGGTGCTGAAGTCGGGGCTCGGGTCCCGGCCGTCCTGCACCCCGTGCCGGAGATAGTGGATCAGCGGGTGCTGACCGAACTGCAGCACGTCCGGGTAGCGCTCGGTGTACCAGCGGGTGTCGAAGACTGGGTTCGCCCGCCGGCCGGCGGCGAGCCCGTCGCGCAGGTAGGACAGGATCGCCAGCGTGCCGTCCTGCACGGCCTCCGGGTAGGTGGCCGCGTACCAGACGGGATCGAACAGCGGGTTGGGCCAACGGCCCTCCGCGGCGCCTGAGGCGAGGTAGTGGGAGATCGGCCCGCGGCGGGCGGCCCGGACGTCGGGGTAGCGCTTCTGGTACCAGGCGGCGTCGAACAGGCCGGATTCCACCAGGCTGCGGGCCTCCTCGGACCGGAACGCCCGCTTGATCGACAGGATGTTGCGCAGGGACACCACATCAGCCTCGATGCGAAGGGGAGCGCGGCACGTCCGTCAGGCCGCCGGCGCTTGGGGCAGGGCCGCCGGCGCTTGGGGCAGGGCCGCGGGCGCTTGGGGCAGGGCCGCGGGCGCTTGGGCCGGAGCCGCCGGCGCATGCCGCAGTTCGGCCTTGCGGCAGAGATGCAGCCGGATCTCGTAGGCCGCCCCCCCGGTGGGGCTCTCGGGCGAGACGGGTGCGGCGCGCAGGTGCCGGGCATCCGCGCCCTCGGCCAGCAGGGCGGGAAGGAGGGAATGCGCCTCGGTCGCGGCGGGAACCGGGCCGATCACGACCTCGATGCCGGCCGGATGCGCCGCCAGCGCCTCGGCGAGGCGCTGGCGCGCCGTGAGCGGATCGGGGGCGAGGCGCAGCGTGGGACGGGCCGGCGGGGCCGGCAGGGCGGGCGCGGGCGCGTCGAGACCGTCGAGGACCTCGCAGAAGCGCGCGACGTAGCGGTCCATCGACAGGTCCGTCGCCGCATACTGCGCGGCGCGCCGCCCGAAGGCGTCGCGCAGGGCGGGATCGGCCGACAGCGCGTTCAGGGCCGCGGCGATCACCCGGGGGGCGCCGATCGTCGGGATCTTGACCGCCACGTCGGCCGGAATCTCCTTGAAGGCGGCCGTATCGGAGACGAGGCAGCAGGTCCCGTTCCCGAACGCCCGCGCCAGCGAGCCCGAACTCTCGCCCTCCGAGGGGAAGCGCAGGTTCACCAGGACGTCGGCTGCCGCGATAGTGGTGTCGAGGTCGCTCTCCGACAGGTAGCCCGTGACGCGCGACACCGCCTTCACGGCCGGGAACCGATCGAGGAGAGCGGACAGAGACACCTCCGCCTCCCGCAACTCGCCCGCCTGGATCCAGATCACCGGACGGGCGCTCGTCTGGACCACGTGGTCGAGGGCCTCGATCAGCCACTCGTAGCGCTTGCGGCGGTGGACGAAGCCCGCCGTGACCACCACGAAGGCATTCCGGTCGAGGTTCAAGGCGGCCCGCGCGGCCTCGCGCGACAGGTTCGTCGGGGTGTAGGCGAAATGCGGAATGACCGACACCTTCGCGGCCGCCGCCTCGCCGTGGTGGCGCCGGATGAGCTGGCGGGCGTACTCGGAATGCACCACGATGGCGCGGGAGACCCTCAGAACCTCCGCCAGCGCGTCGAACAGCACGTGGTCGACCCGCGTCGGCCCGCGGCTCTCCGCCCGCACCGCACGGGCGAACTCGGCCGCGCGGGGGTTCGAGGCGATCATCAGGTCGTAGAGATCCTGGGTCCCGGTGCCGGCGACCTGATACAGGTACAGGATGCGCGGATCGTGCAGTACAACCAAGCCGGGATAGCGCAGAGCCGCACGCAGCACGAAGACGTGCCCGGGATTGTTGCCGAGCTGGTACACGATCTTGGCGCCCGGCGACAGATGCTGGAATGCGAGAGCCTCGTCGACGAGCGAGATCCCGTCCGGCACCTCGGCGAACAAGGAATCCGCGCACGCACTCACCCGGTACCGCGAGGACAATCCCGCCAGGACCCTGGCCGCGTAATCTGCGATGCCGTTGCGGGACGGAGGCAGAGGGCTGAAGAAAAACAGCTCCTCCTGCTCGCGGCGCTGCAGCTTGATTTGCTGGGCATCCATCAGCATCGATCCTGCAGTCGGCCGGGCCAGCGTGTATAACTCCGACAGCTGGGATGCAAGGCGTCCACGCTAAATTTCTCGACTGCCCGCCGAGCCGCACTTGAACGTCCAGCAATCTTCGGACCATCGGCCTGAACAAGTCGGCCACAGGGAGCGGTGCTGGGGGCCGGCCGCCCGGGACGGCTCGGCCGCCGCCCTTCGCCGAACCGCATCCGCGGGCCGCGGGCGCTCATCCAGTGCTTCGCCGGGACGGTTCGCCCACGATCGCGAGTCTCGTCGGCCGGAGCATGTACAGGCACGCTTCCGACCAGCCCTCGTACAGGGCGACCGGAAGACCCGCACGCGCGAACAGCGCCTCCGTCTCGTCGGTGGGATCGACGACGATCAGGACGGAATGCGCGCGCGACAGGCCGAGCAGGTCCGACGCCGTGGCCTCGGCGGACGACAGGTCCACGAGGCAGATCGACCGCGCCGCCGCGTTGCCGCCGCCGTCCAGTCGCGCCCGCAACGCATCCTCGATGCGTCGCCCGCGCTCCGCCACGACGGCCACGGCGGTGTCGTCCCGCGACAGCAACTGCCTGCACGCGTGCAGGCCGAGCCGCACCGGGACGTCGAACCCGCATGCGCTGCAAACGAGCCCCTGCCGGCCTCCCGACGGCTCGCAGTGGGCTTCGCCGCTCGCGCGGAACCGCGTTCTGCCGTCGCAGACGATGCAGTAGCCGGTCGGAGGCTCGTCACCCAGCAGCGCCTGTCTCACCCTGCCTTCCGCCTCCTCCCGGACGGCCCTCACGCGCGGGGGCAGTTCCCGGCCGGCGTCGAGGCGGCGCAGCGGCAGGTGAGGGGGAGCCTTGGCCTTCGGGCGGCTCGCGAAAATCTCCAGCAGCGTGTGCTCGTTCCTCCCCGAGGAGCCCGACCAATTGAATCCATAATCAAGACCTGAATAAAAATCATGGCCGTTCTTATAGATCAAACTCCTGTATTCTGCCAGCAAATTACCGACAGAGCCGAACGAATGCACATTGAATTCGTGACTATGCCTTGAGAACACATTGACGTCCTCGATCAGGTTGCCGCTGAAGTGAAAGAACCTCAAGGGCTCCTGGTTGACCCGCCACTGCGTCCCGCACTTGGCCAAACGTCTCTGGCTCAGGTTCCAGTACGCGGCGTTGTAGCCGGGATGCCGCAGGATGGCGGTGCCTCCGATCATCGCGGGCAGGAGGTCGGCCCATTTCTGATCGACGAACCGCCCGCGCGGCAGATCGATGATGCACTCGGTCTCCAGCCGCCGCGACCACCACGCCACGACCCGGCGCACCTCCGGCGTGTCGGCGAGGCAGCAGAAGCCGAGATTGTAGATGCCGTAGATCAGGAACATGCCGTCATTCATGTCGGCGAACTCGGCCGGCTCCGTGATGTGGGGCGTCAGGATGCAGGGTGCTCCCTCGTGCATCAATTCCTTGAGCTCGATCAGAGGAGAGCAGACCATGATGTCCGGATCGAAATAGGCGACATGCTCCCCAGGATGGCGATCGAAGAGATACAGGAACATGAACGGCTTGAGCGACGTGTTCAGCTCGGTGATGCTGTAGTTTTCCCGCATCATATCGAAATTCGGCACTCCGAGATCTTCAATATAGATGATCTCAAAGTCGAACGCGCTCGGATCGATCGAATCTTTGTGGTCGCAGAGAAGAAGATAGAACGTGAGGTCCGCCTCATGCGCCGAGATGGTTTCATACAGCGTCAGGGCGTAGCTCATGAAATTGGCAGAGCAAATCGTGAAGACTATCATTCGATGATCCCGACGCGTCCACACTGCCGGCCGTCGTCCCGACGGTGGCGCAAAGGCCATCCTGGGCCGGGAGATGGCCCGGGTACCTAGCCCGCAAGCCCCCGCAGCCCGGCCCGCTATCGACTGACGCCGGCTTCCTCAGGGCCATCCGGTCCTGCACTCACCCGACCCAGCCGGACTTGCCGCCCGGCGCTTCATGACAGCCCGGCTCGGCCCCATCAAGCCGGCCGCGATATCGCTGCGGTCGCAAAGCCGGCTGGTTCTCGGACGCCTATGGCTTCTTCCATCGTCCCAGGATGCTGACGCATCGATCTCGATCCCGGGCAAGCCCGGGATCGACGGGGCCGATGACCCATCTCACATTTTCGATGCCAAGCCAGAGGCTTGGCGACACTTCGAGAACGGAACCAACGGTCGTCGTCAACGACCGTTGGTATTCGTCCACGGTCCGCCGGATCGCCTCACGCCGCGCGAGGTCGACTGGTTCGATGGGCTCGTCGAGGGCGACCGAGCCTTCACCGTCCTGCGGGCCGACCTCTGCGTCGTCGACCCAGATGCAGGCGAGACATCGGCCGGCCATCGCTTCCGCGATCCGCAGGAGGCCGCCGCACGCGTTGCCGACCTGATGATCGCGCACGGGCTTGCCGGGGCGCCGACGGACCGCCTCGACCCGTCACCGGCCCGCCCGCCGCCCCGATGCGGCAGAGCGCTCGGCCGCCGGCTCGCGCGGCGTCTCTCGACGCTGATGCGGCGCGGCATCCGGCAGCCCGGGGCGGACTCCGGCTGATCGGACCGAGGCGACCGCGCCGGCGCGGCGTCCGGACCGTCAGGCGTTGTCGCGGCCGTACACGTCCTCGATGCGGACGATGTCGTCCTCGCCCGTGTAGCTGCCCACCTGCACCTCGATCAGCTCCAGCGGGATCTTGCCCGGGTTCGCCAGCCGGTGCACGCAGCCGATCGGCAGGTAGATCGCCTCGTTCTCGTGCACCAGCGTCACCGCCCCGTCCACCGTCACCTCGGCGGTGCCGCGCACCACCACCCAGTGCTCGGCGCGATGGTAGTGCTTCTGGAGCGACAGGCGCCCGTCCGGCTTCACGGTGATCCGCTTCACCTGGAAGCGCGCGCCGATGTCGATCCGCTGGTAGGAGCCCCAGGGCCGGTACATCAGGCGATGCGCATCCGCCTCGGGCTCACCACGGGCGCGCAGGTCCTCCACCAGAGCCTTGACCTCGCTGCCGGCCTCGCGGCTCGTCACCAGCACGGCGTCCGGGGTGGTGACCACCACCACGTCGTCGAGCCCCACGACCGTCGTCAGGATGTCGCCGGAGCTGTGCACGAGGCTGTTGCGGGTGTCCCGCACCGCCGCCCGGCCCCGCAGGGCGTTGCCGGCTCCGTCCCGATCCGAGACCTCCCACAGCGCGCCCCAGGTGCCGATATCCGACCAGGGAAAGCGCACCGGCAGCACGCCCGAGCGCCGGGTGCGCTCCATCACCGCGTAGTCGATGGAGATCTTGGGCGCCTGCGCGAAGGCGGCCGGATCGAGCCGCACGAAGTCGAGGTCGCGGCTGGCCTGCGCCAGGGCCTGCTCGGCGGCGTCGAGCACGGCTGGCGCATGCGCGCGCAGCTCGTCGAGCATCACGTCGGCACGGAACAGGAAGTAGCCGCTGTTCCACAGCGCTCCCTCGGCGATCAGGCCTTCGGCGCGCGGCGCGTCGGGCTTCTCGAGGAAGCGCGCGATGGCGTGAGCCCCGCTCGCGCCGGCCGCTCCGGGCAGCGGATCGCCCATCTGGATGTAGCCGTAGGCGGTGGCGGGGGCGGTGGGCGTGATGCCGAGCGTCATGATGCAGCCGTCGCGCGCCGCGACCGCGGCGGCCCTGGCCGCGGCGACGAAGGCCGGCGTGTCGCCCACCACGTGATCGGCCGCCAGGATCAGCACCAGGGCCTCGGGATCGCGGCGGGCGGCGTTGAGGGCCGCCACCGCGACGGCCGCGGCGGAATCGCGGCGCTGCGGCTCCAGCAGGATGTCGGCCGCCACGCCCACCTGGGCGAGCTGCTCGCCGACGGTGAACCGGGCCTCCTGCGCGGTGATGATGGCGGGCCTGGCAAACACGGTAGCGTCCGTCAGGCGAAGCGCCGTGGCCTGGAACGACGACCGATCCGCCTCCGCGAGGGGGATGAACTGCTTCGGGAAACTCTCGCGTGAGGCGGGCCACAGCCGCGTGCCCGACCCGCCGCAGAGGATCACCGGGTGGATCAGACTACCCTCTGAGACCGTCATCTCTTGCTCCGACTCGTCTGGCATCGCGCTTATCAGATTGATTTGGGCAGGAGTAGGGACTGGACGTCTACTCCTTGGCGCTGCGCAGTCCGCGACGGCGTCTCAGGACCAGCCGTCACCTCAAAGGCGAGCGTCGTCCGGCTGCTCATCTTGGACCCGACCTGCGGCGCATGGGCCAAGCCCGGTCGCCACGATGAGAAGGGTGACGGCGGGCTTGAGCCAGGATTCAGCGCGTGTAGATATATGTACCGCCATCACTACCCGGGCTGCCGCCCCCGGCACGACCGCACGTTTCGCTGATCCGGCAGAACGGACATCCACAAGTAAGCGCTCACGTGACGCCCTTAGCCCGATCCGCGACTCGTCCGTGGGATCTTCGACAGCATGTCATGCAAGGTCCATCAATGAGAAAAAGAAGCGGCATCATTGTTGAGCACGCCATTCGAGCCGGGCACTTACTAAAGACATACAGGAACGGTCGTCGCTTAAGGATAAATCAAAAATTACCAGAAGAATATTCCACCATAAAAAACTGTATCGGGATGTTTGACATTGAGTGGTATCTTTCAAAATATCAAGATGTCAAGATTTCAGGCACCGACCCAATCATTCATTACATTGAACATGGATCCAAAGAAGGGCGCCTGCCGAACCCGCTGTTCCAGACACACTGGTACCTCGACCGCTATCCGGAAGTGCGATCGTTGGGCGAGAACCCATTGGCCCACTACATCCGGCACGGCGTTGACCAGGGCTTGCAACCCCACCCGCTCTTCGACACGGCTTGGTATGCACGCCGGTACTCGGAGGCAGCACGCGGCGGCCTGCACCCATTGGCGCACTTCCTGCGCTACGCCGTCGATGGCAGCGTCGACCCGAACCCGGTGTTCGGAACCGGCGCCTACCTGACGCGTCATCCGGACCTCGGTCAGACCAGGGTCAATCCGCTGGCACATTACGCCGCCACGGACATGAATTTCTGCGCCAAGGCCGAGACAGCACGGGCCGGCCGGCCAGGCACGAGCGGGAGAGAAATCCTCTACATCGACAGCTACCATCCCCGCTTCAAAGCCGATTCAGGATCCCTGGACGCCCTCAATTTTCTCAGGATCTTCATCAATCTGGGATTCAAGATCACCTTCATCGCAGCCGCCGAATTCTTCGAACAAAATCCGCATCGAGAACACATTGAAAACATGGGCGTCGATTGCATCGATTATTATAAGTTCATTTCCGTTGAAGATTACATCGAGAAGAACGGAACTTTGTTTGATATTTTTTTTCTATCCAGAGTCCATTGTGGCGGTAACTATTACAAGCACGCCAGGAAGGCAGCACCTGAAGCAAAGATCATCTTCAACACAGTCGACCTCCATCACTTGAGGGAGGAGCGGGAGGCTCGACTCACGAAGGATCGCTTGGCTCTTAACCGCAGTTACTGGACCCGCGAACGGGAATACTACCTGAGCCGAATGTGCGACGCGACAATCGTTGTGTCGTCGGCCGAGTCCAAGATCATCGGGGACAACGTTAAGGGCGCGAACGTGCGGATGATCCCGCTATTACGCGACCTGACGGGGCGCGGGAGGCCTTTCGCGGAGCGGGACGGCGTCGGCTTCATCGGCGGCTACCGGCACTCGCCGAACGTCGACGCACTCTTGTACCTGCTCACGGAGATCTGGCCGCTGGTCACCGCAATCAACGACCGCCTCACGCTGTACGTCATGGGCGCCGACCTTCCGGAATCCTTCAAGGAGCGGGCCGACCGCAACGTCGTGTATGCCGGGTACGTCGACGATATGGCGGAGGCGCTGGGGACGCTGCGGGTGACCACGGCTCCGCTGCGCTACGGGGCTGGCGCAAAGGGCAAGCTGGTGTCCAGCCTCCTGCACGGCGTCCCCTGTGTGGCAACGCCGGTCGCGGCCGAAGGCTTGGACCTGGTGCCCGGGCAGGATGTGCTGGTCGCCGATGATCCGGCCGCCTTCGCCGAGCTGATCTGCCGGCTGCACAACGACCAGGCCTTGTGGGAGCGCGTGTCGCGGTCGGGCTACGCGCACGCCTCGCGGCTGCACGACATCAACCGCGGCTATGACCTGATGCAAAGCCTGCTTGAGAGCATCGGTCTCAGCCGGGATGCGAAGTCAGGCTCAGGAGGCGGCTGGCCGTGCCGCGAGCCGCCGAGTGCGCGCGGATCGCGTGCGCGCAATGCCGCTCTGGCATCGCTGCCTGAACACCGTTAGCTGTAGGCCTCAGCACGGTCATTCCCCGTGACCGGAGCCTGATTGCGGCGGCAACCATCCGAGGCTGGAAGTCAATCTCCACATTCGCTATGCCGAATGAAACGATCAAGAACCAAGGGGGCAAGCCACCATGACAAAGGTCGGGTTCCTGGGAAACTGTCAGGCCCAAACGCTGGAAGCGCTCGCGCTACACCTCGGCGCGGACTACGAAATCGTAAGCTTTGGACCCGTATGGCTATATACGTCCGACGACGAGGATCGCGTACTCTCTCGTGCGCTGAGTTGCGACATCCTGTTCCATCAGCGCATCGCGGAGGATTACGGCGTACATTTTCTGCGCACAAGCAGCATGAAGCTCTTACTAAAAGATAAATGCCTATCATGGCCTAACGCATATTTTGACGGATATTTTCCTACTTTTGGATATATTTATACAAATCGCGGAAAGATCACAGGTCCTCTCTCCGATTATCATCTGCCGATCATTCGCGAAGGATGGGAGCGCGGGCGGGCGGTGGAGGAGGTTGCCGCTGCCATCACCAGCCCGAACAGTCCATTGTTCGCGGACGATCCGGTTTCGAACTCTCTGAGCGAATTAAGAAGTCGGGAATCAGGTCTCGATATTTGCATGAGCGACTTCATCGAGGAGAACTATAAATCCTACAAGACATTTTTCACGCCCAACCATCCTTGTGATGTCGTACTCTTTGAACTCTTGACTCGACTTACACGCGCT
Source organism: Methylobacterium isbiliense (assembly GCF_022179325.1). Lineage (GTDB taxonomy): Bacteria > Pseudomonadota > Alphaproteobacteria > Rhizobiales > Beijerinckiaceae > Methylobacterium > Methylobacterium isbiliense. The sequence continues at coordinate 37,500 of NZ_BPQQ01000058.1, forward strand.
GCCGGGTTGCGCACCCCGAGCGCCAGTCGCCTCGTCACCTTTCCCTACACATTGAACAGCATCCAGATTCCGGTCATGCCCGCATTCTTCGAGCGTTATGGCGGTGAGATCGCGAGGGATGGCACGTTGCGCGGCCGCGAAATCTCGCTCTCTCCCGACAGCATCGGCGAGACGGGGACACCTCGCCTTTATGACTGGCCAGGAGTTGTGGACAGCTACTTTCGCGTGTACGACGCGTATGCAAAACTTGCGTAGTTGGACGACGATGCCCCGACCGGCTGGCCCGGATTGATTGCGTGGATCTGCCGGACTGGAGCTGCCCCGGTTTGTGGTCTGAGGCTTCTGCAAGTTCTCGGGCTGTGATGAGACCTGTGCGCGGCAGGTGTTGAACGCCTGGCTTTGCCGTGATTCGATGGCCTGGCCTCCCCTGGAGGTCGGATCATGGCGCGTCGTCAGATCGGGCAGGAGCAGCTGGCGCTGGGAGCAGAGGTGGAGCGCCGATCCGGATCGCTCGACGAGATCGCCGCCCTGATCGACTGGTCCGAGATCGACCGGGTTCTGGCTCCGATCTACGCCGCCCCCACGGGCGAGCAGGCCTGGCCGCCCCTGGCGCTGTTCAAGGGCTTGCTGCTGGCCGTCTGGTACGACCTGTCGGATGTCAAGCTCGCGGAGGCTCTGGATGACCGCACGAGCTTCCGCCGGTTCTGCGGCTTTGCCGCCCACGAGCCCACGCCCGAGCGCACCGCCTTCGTCCGCTTCCGCCGCGAATTGGTGGCCCGCGGCCTCGATGGGGTGCTGTTCGAGACGGTGACCCGCCAGCTCGACGCGCGCGGCATGGTGATCAAGACCGGCACACTGGTCGATGCCACCGTGATCGCGTCGGCCACCTCCAGCGACGCGCAGGCCCGCTGGGTGGGCCACCGGCACCGTGCGGCGGTGCATGGCGACAAGGCGCACGTGGCCTGCGACCATGACGGCGGGATCGTGCGCACGGTCGCGATCACGCCTGCCAACGTCAACGATGGCCGGATGCTCGGGGCGGTTCTCCCGGCCAGCCCTGGCGAGGTCTACGCCGATCTGGCCTACGCGAGTGTGGCCAACGAGCGCGCAATCCATGCGGCTGGCGGTCACTCCCGCCTGCCGGCTCGGGGGATCTGGGCCGCGGCGGATGACACGACGGCGTTGGCTTGTCTGGAGGCCTGGAACTGGCGGGTTGGCCATGTCCGGCGTCGCATCGAGAAGATCTTCGGCACGTGGAAACGGAGCGACGGCCTGCGGCGGATGCGCTGGTGGGGTCTGGCCAAGGCGGGCCTGCAGGTGCGGCTGACCGCAACGGCTTACACTCTGCGTCGCGCCATGACGCTGCTGCGGGGTCAGCCGGCCTAACCAGGGGAGGAGTCTGCCCGGATCAGACAGTCCGGGCGAAAAACGTCCTCGAACCGTCTCAATGGCGCATCGAGAAACACCTGGAAGGCGCGAAATCCGGCATTCGCGACAGAAAAAACTGCGCCGCGCACAGGTCTCATGAGATCGGCCAAGCCTCTGATCTAGCGCAGGTCTCTGCGCCAGTCGGAAACTTGCGACTGTGTAGGAAGTGGGTGGTGGTGCACGCAGGTCCCCGCCAATCCGTCACCGCGCCGCTTCCCTGTTCTGCCGGAAAAAACAGGCAGTCGGGCCGGAAAAGCAGGCCTGGGATTGCCCGGTTTCTGTGGACGGTTACGGGGCTTGGGTGACCAGGGTCTCGGTTGCGGGTTTTGGCTGGTGCTCCTGTTCGTAGACGACGGGTGAGCGGTAGCCCAGGGCGGAGTGTCGCCGCACTGGGTTGTAGAAGCCTTCGAGGTAGCTGAAGAGGGCCACGCGGGCCTCGGGCCGGGAGTGGAAGCGCCGGCGGGCGAGCAGCTCGCATTCCAGGGTCGAGAAGAAGCTCTCGGCCATGGCGTTGTCGTAGGCGTCACCGACTGAGCCCATTGAGGGCCGCACACCCGCCTCGCGGCAGCGGCTGCCGAAGGCCAGCGACGTATACTGCAAGCCCTGATACGAGTGATGGATCACGTCTCGCGGCTTTCTCCGTCCGACGGCCATTTCGAGCGCGTCCAAGACCAGTTCGGTCCTCAGATGGTCGGTCATTGACCAGCCGACGATCCGGCGGCTGAACGCGTCGAGCACGATCGCCAGGTAGAGGAACCCTGCACGCGTCGGGATGTAGGTGATGTCCGCGACCCAGAGGCGGTTGGGTTCATCGGCCGCGAAGCTGCGGTCGACCAGGTCCGGGGCCGGCCGGGCCTCCTGATCACGCCGCGTTGTCACCGGCCCGCCGCGGCGGTGGCAGGCCCCAACAAGACCCGCCTTTCGCATCAGCCGGGCGATGCGCTTGCGGCTGTGGGCCTGGCCCTCGTCGCGTAACTCCGGAAGTGAGCCTGGTTCTCGCTCATGAACCGGAAGATCCCGACGGCAGAACTCCGGTCTCGCGCGCAAACCAGGCTGTCGCGCGAGAGAGGATGTCGTGCGAGAGAGGATGTCGCGCTCCAGCTTCAACTGACGGTTCTCGCGCCGTAGCCGAAGCCGCTCCTCGCGCCCCGTCGCGGAGAGAGCAGCCTCAGCGCCAGAGGGCTTGGCCTCGCGGCGGCCTTCCTGGCGATCGGCCTCGGCCACCCAATTGCGGATGGCTTGGGCCGACGGCTCGAACTCGCGGGCGAGGTCGGTCGGATCGCGCCCGGCGCAGACCAGCTCGACCATCTGGCGGCGGAACTCCGCCGGGGACGGGGGACGGGTTCTCGGCATGGCTAAAACACCTCACGCGAAAGCGCTCTCGGTGTCCACCAATCCAGGGCAATCCCAACCCCACTTAGAGACCGATCGCCTTGCGAATCTCCTCCAGAGTACGCTGTGCAACAGGATCGAAGCGGCCCTTATGGATACCGCACATTTTCCAGCTCGGATTGTTTCTTGCACCTTCGACAAGGAGATGAATTTCATCAGGGCTAATCACGCTTTCACCCCAGCTGGTATGCGAAAGCTTTTCAGTGAGATTGGCACGCTGCTGAAAATTATAAAGATATGAAGAATACAAAAGGAATTCCGAATAGCCGCCGCCAGCTCCAAACCGCTCTTCGAAAAAAATTCCGAACGGCATACCTTCTTTCTTTTCGACCGCATCAATCATACTGCGCACAAATGCTGTATTAAAAACGAATGGAGTCGCCATCGCAGGCAAAGCTACATTGTCGTAGGGCTCCTCAGTGCCCCAGTACGACAAATACATATTCTTCATATACCTCCTAAAATCGGTCTCCTCATACGTCTCAAGGAAAACAGCAGGGTACGGACCGCTAAATAACTCATTCAAATCAAAGTGTTTTACGAGAAAATTCTTTGTATCGAGCACAACATAAAAATCAGTTTGCACGCGAAACGAGACTTCGAGCTTCTGAACCTGCTGCAAACAATATCCTCGACCGGTCTTCAGCGTGAAATGATCTCTTCGACATTCCAATGTCGAGATTCCGGCCCTTGCCAGCACTGGAAATATGCTATCGCGCATGAAGCGACTGGAAGTGCTCGGATCTTCATCATTTATACAATAAATCAACCTGTTGACCGACTGTGCGTCAATAAACCGCGCAATAGTTTTGGCTTGCAGCTCCGCCAATTCGAGCTCTTCTTCGTAAATCACAACAACTAAGTCGCATCTCATGAGCCATTGTTCTCCCGTCTGATCAGAATCGATCATCAAGTGGAATACAAAGCCTTTACAACTCGATCAACAGCACCGTTATGCCTTGGCGATACTCCTCCACGCCGAAAATTGATTTTTGCAACCAGGCATGTCAGCAAGATCGCGTCTGTCGACCAACGACGCGCGATACGGCGCCGCGATTCTTTGAGGTCTGGAGACCTGCTCGACGGTGCGGATGCGACGCCACTGGACAGTTTCAGGCGAGCGCCTTGGAGCGGCGTCGGGGCCGGGCGGCGCGAAATCAAGCCTCCTCTCTCGACGACATGCCTTTGCTGACCCAAAGGCTGGATCGAGCCGGCAAAGCGACTCCTTCGCGAGCGTGCTGGCCTCGCCCCGGTACGACGGCAGCGCCTTAACACTCTTCGGCTTTCGGCTCCAGCACAGTCCGGCTGCCGAATGCGCCGCTCTGCGGGCCAACGGCCGGAGCACTCGTCGGGACGCAGCCCGTTCCGCCCAAGTTCCGTCGGATGCCGGCGTGATCGGCTCGTGCATGAAATTCCGCTCGTGATCTGCAACGGCCGCCATACTATCCCGCTGACGGAGCCACGACGGACGCACGGACGAGCGCGGCCCGCCAACCTTTGCGGACGCTGGAAGCTGGGCGGGCTCGAACAGCGCCTTACATGTGGTCGATGTCAGAAGCCGCTCCCGGGCCGATGGAGACATCATGAGCAGTCTGAAATTCGGGACGAGCGGCCTGCGCGGCCTCGTGACGGACCTCGAAGGAGGGCCGAGCTACGCCTATGCGAGCGCCTTCCTCCGCTCCGTCGCGGCGACGAGCGGCACCGGCCGCACCGTCGTGATCGGACGGGATCTGCGCGACAGCAGCCCGCGGATCGCCCGGTCGGTCGCACGTGCGGCCGCGGCGGCCGGCTTCGATCCGATCGATTGCGGCGCCCTGCCGACGCCGGCCCTCGCGCTCGAAGGGATGCGGCGCGGCGCCTGCGCGGTGATGGTCACGGGCAGCCACATCCCGGAGGACCGCAACGGCCTGAAGTTCTACCGGCCCGACGGCGAGATCACCAAGGACGACGAGACCGCCATCCTGGCGGCTCTCGGCGGCAGCGACCAAGTGGATGACGCATCGGCGACCGACGCCGCGGCCCCGGATACGGGCGCGCTCGACCGCTACCGCCGACGCTACAGCGACGTCTTCCCGCCGGCGATGCTGTCCGGCCTGAAGGTGGCGGTCTATCAGCAGAGTTCCGTCGCCCGCGACCTGCTCGTCGATCTGCTCGCGGGCTTCGGCGCGCAGGTCGTGCCGATCGGGCGATCCGACGTCTTCGTGCCGATCGACACCGAAGCCCATCGCCCCGAGGACGTCGCCACCATCCGCGGGGCCGTGACCTCGGGCGGCTTCGACGCGCTCGTGACCACCGACGGCGACGCCGACCGCCCGCTCGTCGCGGACGGCACCGGCCGGATCGTGCGCGGCGACATCCTCGGCCTGATCACCGCCCGGTACCTCGGCATCGACACGGTCGTGGTGCCGGTCACGGCCGGCTCGGCGCTTGCGCAGGCCGGCTTCCGGCGCGTGCTGCGCACCCGGGTCGGCTCGCCCTTCGTCATCGCCGGCATGGCGCAGGCGCAGCGGGAGGGCGCGCGCTCCGTCGTCGGCTTCGAGGCGAATGGCGGGTTCCTGCTCGGATCGGACGTGGCCATCGGCGGCAGGACGCTGGCCGCCCTGCCGACCCGCGACGCGGTGCTGCCGATCCTGGCGACGCTGGCGGCGACGCGGGCGGCCGGCCTGCCGCTCGCCGATCTCGTCGCCTCCCTCAACGCGGGCGAGACCGCGAGCGACCGCCTGCCCAACACGCCCGCCGAGCACAGCGGCGCGCTGCTGGGGCGGCTCGGCCAGGAGGCCTTCCGCCGGGAGTTCCTGCGCCCGATCGGCACGCCGCTCGCCGTCGACGCGCAGGACGGGGTCAGGATCGAGCTCGACGGCGGGCGGACCATCCACTTCCGCGCCTCCGGGAACGCGCCCGAACTGCGCTGCTACGCGGAGGCCGGGTCGGCGGCCGAGGCGCAGGACCTCGTCCGATGGGGCTTGGCGGCCGCGGCGGCGGCCATGCAGGCGTGAGCCGGACGGCCGATCCCGCGTGACCAGCATCGCCGGGCGGGCCCTCAGGCGGGCTTTCGCCCGCGCGCGGCCTTGCGCAGGGCGGCCGCCCGGGCGCGGCGCGTCGCCTCGGCCCGGCGCGTCAGCCAGTCCAGGATGTTGCGCTCCACCCGCTCGCCCGTGTCGCGGTCGGTGAGGCGGTGGATGCGGTCGGCCCGGAAGCCACGATAGCCGTCGCGGTCGCGGTCGGTGCCCCCGACCAGCACCCTGCCGGGGCCGATCTTCAGCTCGTGCGCGGCCAGGCGCCGGACGCTCCAGGCGCCGCTGCCATCCTCGTAGACCAGTTCGAACCGGCCCTCGATCGGCAGCACCCGCCACGCGCCGTCCTGGCGCTCGACGAGGAGATCCCCGGCCGGGACAGGGGCGGGCGCGCCCTCCGGCGGCCCGCTCGCGGGGGGCTCAATCGGCCCGAAAAAGCTGTTGTCGAACATGGGATTGATATAGGTGTTCGCGCTTCGTTCTGAAAGGGGAGGGGGCGTGTGTCCGGCTCCCTTCCGGAGGGCGTTCCGCGGTCACCGGGCCGGCCGCCGCAGCGCCGCCGTCAGCAGGCCGATCGCCATCGCGGCGGTCAGCACGGCCGGCGGCAGCAGGGCCGCGAGCGCCAGCTGGCCGTAGGCCGCCGCCCCGCCGGCCCCGCCGAGCAGCAGGGCGGCCCAGACCAGCCCGTCGCCGGACCAATCCCAGCGCGGCCCGCGGCCGGCGAGGGCGAGACCAAGCTTCTGGCCGAAGCCCGAGAGGGCGCCGGTGACGAAGGTGGCGCCGGCCCGGAAGCCGGCGGCCTGGAGCAGGGCGGCGTTCTGGGCTCCCATCGCGAAGGCGAGGAGCAGCGTCGCGGGGAGCGCATCGGGGCTCGCGAGCGCCAGCGCGGCCCCGGTGCCGAGGAGCAGTGCTTCGAGGGCCAGCACGAGCGCGGCGACCCAGTGCGCCGGAACGGCGCCCTTCACGAGGCCGCCGAGCACGCTGCCCCCCGCGAAGGCGGCCAGCAGCCCGCCGACGGGCAGAGCCCCGGCCACCTCTCCCTGCCCGAGCGCGACGGCAAACTGCGTGGTGTTGCCGCTCATGAACGAGGTGTAGAGCCCGCCGAGCCGCAGGAAGCCGATCGCGTCGATCCAGCCCGCCGTCGCGGTGAGCGCGAGGCCGAGCGCGGCCTCGCGCAGCGGGAGCCCGGACCGGGACGGGGAAGGGGGTGTCTCTGCCACGGCGGGATCCCTCGCTGGCCGGGGGGCGCCTCGAGTCGGGCGCGCGCTTGACCTGGGCGTGCTTGACTTGGACACGCGTGCGTGAATGGGTGCGCCGGCCTTCCGGGGGTCGGCCCGGCCGCCTCCGCCAGCACATCAGAAGAAACCGTCATGCATCGCTATCGTACCCATACCTGCGGCGCGCTGCGCCCGTCCGACATCGGCGCGTCGGTCCGGCTCTCCGGCTGGTGCCACCGCATCCGCGACCACGGGGGGGTGCTGTTCATCGACCTGCGCGATCATTACGGGCTGACGCAGTGCGTGGTGGATGCGGATTCGCCGGCCTTCCGGGCGGCCGAGGCGGTGCGCTCGGAATGGGTGATCCGCATCGACGGGCGGGTGCGCCAGCGCCCCGCCGGCACCGAGAACGCGGACCTGCCCACCGGCGCGGTGGAGGTCTACATCGACGACCTCGAGGTGCTGGGCGCCAGCGCCGAATTGCCGATGCCGGTCTTCGGCGATCTCGACTACCCGGAGGAGACGCGGCTGCGCTACCGCTTCCTCGACCTGCGCCGGGAGAAGCTGCACGCCAACATCATGAAGCGCGGGGCGATCATCGATTCCCTGCGCCGGCGCATGCGCGAGGGCGGGTTCTTCGAGTTCCAGACCCCGATCCTGACCGCCTCCTCGCCGGAGGGCGCGCGCGACTTCCTGGTGCCCTCGCGCCTGCACCCGGGCAAGTTCTACGCCCTGCCGCAGGCGCCCCAGCAGTTCAAGCAGCTCACGATGATCGCGGGCTTCGACCGCTACTTCCAGATCGCGCCCTGCTTCCGCGACGAGGACGCCCGCGCCGACCGCTCGCCCGGCGAGTTCTACCAGCTCGACATCGAGATGAGCTTCGTCACGCAGGAGGACGTGTTCCAGGCCGTCGAGCCGGTGCTGCGCGGCGTGTTCGAGGAGTTCGCCGACGGCTGGCGGGTCACGAAGGAATTCCCGCGCATCCCCTACGCCGAGGCGATGCTGAAATACGGCGTCGACAAGCCGGACCTGCGCAACCCGCTCATCATCGTCGACGTGACGGACGAATTCTCCGACGAGAGCGTCACCTTCAACGCCTTCAAGAACGTCATCAAGGCGGGCGGCGTGGTGCGGGCGATCCCGGCTCCAGGCGCGGGCTCGCAGCCGCGCTCGTTCTTCGACAGGCTCAACGACTGGGCGCGGGGCGAGGGCGCGCCGGGCCTCGGCTACATCGTGTTCGAGGAGGAGGAGGGCGGCCGGCTCTCCGGCCGCGGCCCCATCGCCAAGTTCGTGCCCGCCGCCGTCCAGGCGGCCATCGCCGCCAAGGCCGGCCTCAAGGCGGGCGACGCGGTGTTCTTCTCGGCCGGCACCGAAGCGAAGGCGGCGGGGCTCGCCGGCAAGGCCCGCATCCGCATCGGCGACGACCTCGGCCTGTCCGACAAGGACCAGTTCGCCTTCTGCTGGATCACCGACTTCCCGATGTACGAGTGGAACGAGGACGAGAAGCGCATCGACTTCTCGCACAACCCGTTCTCGATGCCGAACTTCGAGCACGACGCGTTTCTGAGCCTCGACCCGGCGGACGCGGCGACGATTCTCGGGATCAAGGCGTTCCAGTACGACATCGTCTGCAACGGCATCGAATTGTCCTCGGGCGCGATCCGCAACCACCGCCCCGACGTGATGGAGAAGGCCTTCGCCATCGCGGGCTACGACCGGGACGTGCTGGAGGCGAAGTTCGGCGGCATGCTGAACGCGCTGCGCATGGGCGCGCCGCCCCACGGCGGCATCGCGCCGGGCGTCGACCGCATCGTGATGCTGCTCTGCCACGAGCCGAACATCCGCGAGGTCGTGCTCTTCCCGATGAACCAGCGGGCCGAGGACCTGATGATGGGCGCGCCCTCGACCGTCACGCCCAAGCAGCTGCGCGAGCTGCACATCCGCCTGAACCTGCCCGAGAAGTCGGCCTGACCGGGGGTGCCGCGCCTCGTCGCGATCGTCGTCGCGCACGACAGCGCGGGCGTGCTGCCCGCCTGCCTCACCAGCTTGGCGCAGGCGCACGTGCCGGCCCTCGTGGTCGACAATGCGAGCCGCGACGGCTCGGCGGACCTCGCGGAGGCGCACGGCGCCCGGGTGATCCGGATGCCGCGCAACGAGGGGTACGGGCGGGCGAACAACGCCGGGGTGCGGGCGGCGCGCGGCGCCGCGTTCGTGCTGATCGTCAACCCCGACGTGACCCTGGAGGCGGGCGCCGCCGACGCGCTGCTCGCCGCCGCCGCCCGCTACCCCGAGGCGGGGCTCCTCGCCCCGCGCCTCGTCGAGCCGGACGGGCGGGTCTTCTTCCAGCCGCGCTCGCTGCTCTCGCCCTATCTGCCCAACCCGCGCGGGCGCCTCGTCCTGCCGGAGGGGGATGCCTGCGCGCCGTTCCTGTCCGGCGCCTGCCTGATGGCGCCGCGCGACCTCTTCCTCTCGCTCGGCGGCTTCGACGAGGAGATCTTTCTGTTCTACGAGGACGACGATCTCTGCCGCCGGGTGGCCGATGCCGGGCGCGCCCTCGTCCACGTGCACGGGGCGGTGGCCCGCCACGGGCGGGGCGCATCGAGCGCGCCGGAGCCGGGCCGCATCCACCGCGCGCGCTGGCACCAGGCGTGGTCGCGCGCCTACGTGTCGCGCAAGTACGGCCTGCCGAACCCGGCGCCCGGCATGCTGGCGGTGAACGGCGCCAAGGCGCTCGGCGCGCTCGCCACCCTCAGCCGCGCCCGCATCGAGCGCTACGCCGGCTCGGCGGCCGGCGCGCTCGCGGCCCTGCGGGGGCGGCGCGCGCTCGCCCGCGAGGGGATCGTGACGTGAGCACGGTCGCGGATGCGCTCGCGCGCCCCCACAACGGCTTCGGGCTCCTGCGCCTGACGCTCGCGCTCGCGGTGGTGGTTTCGCACGGCTTCAGCGTCACCACGGGGCGCGTCGCCGACGAGCCGCTGACCGGGCTCACCGGCTACACGCTCGGCGAGCACGCGGTGAACGGCTTCTTCGCGATCTCGGGGTTCCTCGTCACGATGAGCCTCGACCGGCGGGGCGCGCGCGACTACGCGCTCGCCCGGGCCCTGCGCATCCTGCCGGGGCTTGTGGCGGCGGTGCTCGCCGTCTCGCTCCTCCTCGGGGCGGCCCTGACGCGGCTGCCCCTCGATGCCTACTGGCGCGAGCCCGGCCTGTGGCGCTTCGTCGTCGAGACCCTGACGCGCTTTCGCAGCAACGGCGCCCTGCCGGGGGTGTTCTCAGAAAACCCCTTCCGCTTCCCGATGGGCACGGTCTGGACGCTGAAATACGAGATCCTGTGCTATGCCGGGCTGCTGGCGGCCGGCCTCGCCGGGGCCTTGCGCCGCCGCTGGCTCGCCCCGGCGCTCGTGGCCGGGCTCTTCCTCGGGCTCGTCGTCCTCGGCCTGCAGCCGGCGCCGATGCCGAAGGGCGTCGAGACGGCCCTGCGCCTGCCGCTGATCTTTTCCGGCGGGGCGGCGCTCTATCTCTGGCGCGACCGGGTGCGGCTGTCCTGGCCCGTCGCGTTCGGGCTGCTGGCGGCGGCGCTGATCTCGCGCGGCACCGCGCTCGGGCCGCCGCTGCTGTTTACGGCCGAGACCTACGCGGCGATCCGGCTCGCCTTCGCGCCGGCCCTGGGCCGCCCCGGCCTCGACCCGCGGGCGGACCTCTCCTACGGCACCTACCTGTACGGCTGGCCGGTGCAGCAGAGCCTGTGCGCGCTGGTTCCGGCGGCGGGCGCGTGGCAGCTCCTGCCCCCCGCGCTCCTGCTCACGCTCGGCGTCGCGGCCCTCTCCTGGTACGCCGTCGAGAAGCCGGCGCTCGCCCTCAAGGGCCGCCTGCTCGGCCGCTCCTCCGGCCCGCCCCCTGAGGCCGAGCGTGGGGAACCGCTCTCCCGGGTATGAGAAGGGCAGGGGGGAGGCAGGGAGCCGGAGAAGGCGGAACGGGACGGCTTCCGGCGGTGAGGCTGGTGGTTGATCCTGCCCCGTCCCGCTCCCCTCATCACGCTCACCGCTTCGCTGCGGCAGCGCTCCGCTCTTCTGCGGGATCTCCGCTCCCGTGCGGATCTCCGCTCGCCTGCCCCTCTCCCGCCCGGGAGAGGGGCTCCGCCGCAGCGGCCGCCGGCAGCGTCCCGCCCAGCGCCGCGATCACCGCCTCCGCCCGCGCGCTCTGGAGGAGCGGCACCAGCGCCCGCACCCGCTCCGGCGGCGCCTCCCACCACGCGGTGGCCATGAGCCCGGCCACGATCTCGGGAGGAAAGCGGTGGCGGATCACCCGGGCCGGGTTGCCGCCGACGATGGCGTAGGGGGGCACGTCCTTCGTCACCACCGCGCGGGCCGCCACCACGGCGCCCGGGCCGATCCTGACGCCCGAGAGGATCATGCAGCCCGAGCCGAGCCAAACATCGGCCCCGATCACCACGTCGCCGCGCGAGGCGTGGTATTCCTCCGGCGCCTCGATCCCGGGCCACAGGCCGCGCATCGCCGCGAACGGATAGGTCGTCACCCAGTCGGTGCGGTGATTGCCCCCGAGCAGGATCTCGACCTTGTCGGCGATGGAGCAATACGGTCCGATCGTCAGTCGTGCGCCCGATTCCGGGAAGCGGACCTTCGGCCTGCCGTAGGAGTAGGGACCGATCTCGAAGCCATAGCGGCGCACAAGTCGCGCCAGATGCAGCCGGGTCTCATTGTGAGGGTTGCGCCTCTCCCGCAGGCGGTGCAGGAAACCCATCACGCCCGGGTTGCCTCGCGGCGCCGAGGTCCGGGTAACGACGCGCCGGAGCGCGCGATCCGAGGAGAGAACGCGGTGAGCGGCAACATTTCGGACGATCTCAAGAACGGCGCGCTGTTCTATCACCGCAATCCGCGGCCCGGGAAGCTGGAGATCCAGCCCACCAAGCCGCTCGGCAACCAGCGCGACCTCGCGCTCGCCTACTCGCCGGGCGTCGCCGCCGCCTGCGAGGCCATCGCCGCCGACCCGGACGAGGCCGCGACGCTGACCACGCGCCAGAACCTCGTCGCCGTGGTCTCGAACGGCACCGCGGTGCTCGGCCTCGGCGACATCGGCCCGCTCGCCTCCAAGCCCGTGATGGAGGGCAAGGCGGTCCTGTTCAAGAAATTCGCCGGCATCGACGTCTTCGACATCGAGGTGGCCGAGAAGAACGTGGCCAAGCTCGTCGACGTGGTGGCGGCGCTGGAGCCGACCTTCGGCGGCATCAACCTGGAGGACATCAAGGCGCCGGAATGCTTCGAGGTCGAGGAGCAGTGCCGGGCCAGGATGAACATCCCGGTCTTCCACGACGACCAGCACGGCACCGCGATCATCGTCGCGGCGGCGATCCTCAACGGGCTCGAACTCGCCGGCAAGGCGATCGGCCAGGTCAAGGTCGTGACCTCGGGGGCGGGGGCGGCGGCGCTCGCCTGCCTCAACCTGCTGGTCTCGCTCGGCGCCCGGCGCGAGAACATCTTCGTCACCGACATCGAGGGCGTGGTCTACGAGGGCCGCGAGGCGCTGATGGACCGCTGGAAGGCGGTCTACGCGCAGCCCACCGCGGCGCGCACGCTGGCGGACGTGATCCCGGGCGCCGACGTCTTCCTCGGCCTCTCGGCGGGCGGCGTGCTCAAGCCCGAACTCCTCGACCAGATGGCCGAGAAGCCGCTGATCATGGCGCTCGCCAACCCCTATCCGGAGATCATGCCGGATCTCGCCGAGGCGCGCCGGCCCGACGCCATGATCTGCACCGGGCGCTCGGACTTCCCCAACCAGGTCAACAACGTCCTGTGCTTCCCCTACATCTTCCGGGGCGCGCTGGACGTCGGCGCCACCACCATCAACGAGGAGATGAAGGCGGCGGCCGTGAAGGCGATCGCGGGGCTCGCCCGCGAGACGCCCTCCGACGTGGTGGCCCGCGCCTATGGCGGCGAGGCCCGGCCCTTCGGCCCGCACTCGCTGATCCCGAGCCCCTTCGACCCGCGCCTGATCCTGCGCATCGCGCCGGCCGTCGCCGAGGCGGCGATGGCGTCGGGCGTCGCCAAGCGGCCGCTGCCGGACGTGCAGGCCTACGCCGAATCCCTCGACCGCTTCGTCCACCGCTCCGGCTTCATCATGAAGCCGGTCTTCACCCAGGCCAAGCAGGACCCGCGCCGGGTGGTCTACGCCGAGGGCGAGGACGAGCGGGTGCTGCGCGCCGTGCAGGCCATCGTGGAGGAGGGGCTCGCCAAGCCGATCCTGGTCGGGCGCCCGAGCGTGGTGGAGACGCGGCTCAAGCGCTTCGGCCTCTCGATCCGGCGCGAGCGCGACTTCGACCTCATCAACCCGGAGGACGATCCGCGCTACCGCACCTACGTGCAGACCTACATGGACCTCGCCGGCCGGCGCGGCATCACGCCTGACGCCGCCCGCACGCTGGTGCGCACCAACAATACGGTGATCGGGGCGCTGATGGTGCGCCGGGGCGAGGCCGACGCGCTGATCTGCGGGCTGGAGGGCCGCTTCGAGAGCAAGCTGCGCACGATCCGCGACATCATCGGGCTCGCGCCCGGCGCCAAGGACCTCGCGGCGCTGAGCCTGATCGTGACGGGCCAGGGGGCCTACTTCCTGGCCGACACCCACGTGCGCCCGGACCCGAGCGCGGAGGAGATCGCCGACGTCGCCATCGCCTGCGGCAACACGGTGCGCCGCTTCGGCCTCACCCCCAAGATCGCGCTGGTGAGCCACGCGGATTTCGGCTCCTTCGACACGCCCTCGGCGCGCAAGATGCGCACCGCGCTCGCCCTCATCCGCGAGCGGGCGCCCGACCTCGAGGTCGACGGCGAGATGGGCGCCGACACCGCGCTCTCGCAGATGGCCCGCGACCGGGTGCTGCCGAACTCGCGCCTGAAGGGCGAGGCGAACGTGCTGATCATGCCGAACCTCGACGCGGCCAACATCGCCTTCCAGGTCTCGAAGATGCTGGCGAACGCCCTGCCGGTCGGCCCGCTGCTGATCGGCCCGGCCCAGCCCGCCCACATCCTCACCCCGTCGGTGACGGCGCGCGGCATCGTCAACATCACGGCCGCCGCCGTGGTGGAGGCGCAGGCGCGCGCGGGCGTCGCGGTGCGGCCGGAGACGAGCGCGGAGGCGGGCACTCCGCTGACCTCGGGGTGAGGTGCCGGGCGGCCGGCGCGGCGGACGGGACGGGCGGCGCAGGCCGGTGCCGGCGTCGTCGGCCCGGCGCGCCCCAGCCCCGCGAAGGGACCGCGTGAGGCGATGACGCGGCGCGCCCTCCGCGGCCCCGCGCTCCCGGCCCGCTGGCTCGCCGAGACGGGGGTGCCGTTCGGCCTGCGCTCGGCGCTCTGCGCCCTGGCGACGCTCTGGCTTGCCATGCGGCTCGAACTCGACACCCCGCACTGGGCCGCCTGGACGGTCCTCGCCATCGTCCTGCCGACGCGCGGACAGGTGGGCCTCAAGGGCCTGTGGCGCGTGGCCGGCACGCTCGTCGGCCTGGTGGCGGGCGTCGCGGCGGTCGCGGCCTTCGCCCAGGCCGGCCTCGCCATGGGGGCGTTCCTGTCCGTCTGGTTCGCGCTCAACGCCTATGCGGGCAGCCGCCTGCCGGGCTTTCCGGCGCACGGGGCGGCGCTGTCCGGGCTCACCGCCGGGCTCATCGCCATCCTGAGCGCGGCCGCCCCCCTCTCCGCCTTCGCCACGGCGCTCGCCCGCGGCGCCGAGATCATGCTCGGGGTGGCCTGCGTCTACGTCGCGAGCGCCATCGCGGAGGTGGTGCAGGGCCCCCCGGAGCACCCGGCGCCCCCGCCGAGCGGGATGCCGGACGCGGCCGCGGCCCTCGCCAACGCGGCGCGCACCCTGCTCGTGACCGGCGCCGCCTGGGCGGTCTGGACCGCGACCGCGTGGCCCTCCGGCGGGGTGTTCGTCCTCTTCTCCGGCGTCGTCGCGGTGATCTTCGCGACCATCCCGGACGCGGACCGGCGCAGCCGGGCCTATCTGTGGGGCGCCGGCCTCGGGCTGGGCGCCGGGCTCGTGGTCAAGTACGGGCTCCTCGTCGCGCCGACCTCGTTCGGGCTCCTCGCCGCCACGCTGTTCCCGTTCCTCTTCATCGGCGCGGTCGGCATGACGGATCCGCGCACCGCGAGCGCGGCGCTGGGCTACAATCTCTCCTTCCTGATCGCCGTGACGCCCGCCAACCCGATGCAGTACGATCTCGCCGCCTCGCTGAACCAGTGCCTCGCGGTGTTCGCCGGCATCGCCTTCGCGACGGCGGCCTTCCGGCTGGTGCTGCCGGACCGGCTCTGGAGGGCCGGGCGATGATCCCGCTGCGCGAGATCGACCTCCTGGGCGTGCTCGTGTCGCCCTTCGCGCTGTGCATCCCGCTGGCGGCCGCCGGCACCTGGGGCGCGGTCGCGGCCCTGCGCCGGCTGCCCGCCGCCGGCCGGCTGGGCCATTCGCCGCTCCTCGAACTCGCGCTGTTCGTCGGGATCCTGTCGTCCCTCGTTCTGTCGCTCGGACGGGTGTGAGATGGCGGCGCGCGACCCCGATCCGTCCGGCCGCACCGCGCCCCCGGCGACCGGCCCCGCCCCGGTGGCGCCCTCCGCCTTCAACCTCGCGGCGGTCGCGATGGCGGTGGCGGGGGCCGCGCTGCTCGCGTGGCTCGCCTGGATCTACTACGTCGACACGCCCTGGACCCGGGACGCCAGCGTGCGCGTGTACACCGCGCAGGTCGCGCCCGAAGTGTCCGGGCGCGTGACCGCGGTCCCGGTCGCCGACAACCAGGCGGTGCGCAAGGGCGACCTGCTGTTCCGGATCGACGACCGGGACTACCGCATCGCGGTGCAGCGGGCGCAGGCGGCGCGCGACCGCGCGGAAGCCCAGCGGGCGAACACCCGGGCGGAGGCCGACCGGCGCGAAAAGCTCTCCGACCTCGCGGTGAGCGCGGAGGTGCGCCAGACCTACGAGAGCAACGCGCAGGCCGCGCAGGCCGCCTACGAGGGCGCGATGGCGGATCTCGCCGCCGCCACGCTCAACCTGGAGCGCACCGAGATCCGCTCGCCGGTGAACGGCTACGTGACGAACCTGCTGCTCCAGGCCGGCACCTACGCCACCGCGGGCCAAGCCGCCATGACGCTGGTGGATTCGGACAGCTACTGGGTCGCCGGCTACTTCGAGGAGACGCAGTTGCGCCGGATCCGCCTGAACGATCCGGCCGAGATCCGGCTCATGGGCTATCCCGACCGCCCGCTCGCCGGGCGCGTGGAGAGCATCGCCCGCGGCATCCAGGACCCCAATGCCTCGCCGGGCGTGGCCGGGCTCCCCTCGGTCAATCCGGTCTTCACCTGGGTGCGCCTCGCCCAGCGCATCCCGGTGAGGATCCGGATCGAGCAGCTGCCGGACGAGGTGCACCTCGCCGCCGGCATGACGGCGACCGTTCATGTCCGGCCGGACGGCCCGGCCGCGCCGGCCCTCGCGGAGCGGAGCGGGGCCGGCCGCTGAGCGGCGCGGAACGGCCCGGGCTCCCCCGTCGTTCTCCCCGCCGCCGGCCCGGGAGCCGGCGGAGGCTCGGCAGGAGAGCGGCATGAGAGTGGCGGGAACGGCGTCGGCGCTGGTGGTGATGACCCTCATGGGGGTCCGGGCGGCCGAGGCCAAGGGCTGCATCAAGGGCGCCATCATCGGCGGCGTGGCGGGGCACTACCTCGCCGATCGCGGCATCGTCGGGGCGGTGGCGGGCTGCCTGACCGGCCGCTACATCGCCTCGCGCAACGCCAAGCGGCGCGACGTCGATTACGGGGCGCGGGTGGTGCCGGGCGGGCGCTACGCCCCCGACCGCGCTCCTTCCCGCCGCGACTACGCGTACTAGATCGCCAGAGGACGATCGCAGGAGGACGGGCCGCGCCCATGCGGCGCGGCCCGCGACGACAGGGAGGTGGCGATGAGCGACGGCTATCCGTCGATGACGGCCCTGCTGGGCCTCCTCGCGCTCGCGGGGTATCAGAACCGGGACAAGCTCGCGGAGCTGCTCGGCGGCGGGCCGCAGGCCGCTCCGCCGCAGCCGGCGGGGTCTGCCGCGCAGGGCGGCTTCGGCGGCCCGGGGGGCGCGAGCGGCCCGGCCGGGGGATTGGGCGGCTTCCTCAGCCAGCTCGGCGGCGCCGTGGGCGGCGGCGGGGCAGGGCGCTTCCTGCACGACGGCCTCGGCGAGATGCTGGAGCGCTTCCAGCAGAGCGGGCACGGCCCGGTGGCGCAGTCCTGGGTGAGCCAGGGCCCCAACCAGGAGATCGCCCCGCAGCAGCTCGAACAGGCGATCGGCCCCGACGTGCTTGCCGCGCTGGCCCAGCGCACCGGCCTGTCGCGGCAGGAGCTGCTGGCCCGGCTCTCGCGCGAACTGCCGACGGCCGTGGACCGCTACACGCCGGACGGCCGGGTGCAGGCCTACTGAGCCGGACCGGGAGCGGCGGGCGCCGGAGGCGGGGACCGCCGCGGGATCGTTAACCCGACCTTAATGGCTTGCCGCGCTCGTTCGTCGGGAGCGCGGCCAATTCCGGCCGCCGATTCCGGGGCTGTCCCTCCGGCGGAACGGACGCATGCTGGATTCCTGGCCGGACTCCTGGCGGATCCCACTGAGGCTCGCGAACGCCGCGCAGCTGGGCGGCGTCGCCGCTGCGGCCTTCGGGCTCGCGTGGTTCGGCCTCGCGGTGTCCGCCGGTCCCGACCCGGAGGCGGGTGCCCGCCGCGCCGCGCACGGGCTCGCGCGCGCCTACGCGGCGGCGATCGACCAGGACCTGAACCGCATCGAGGCCGATGCCCGCACCCTGGCGCTGCTGCTGGGACCGGCGCGGCCGGGCCGCGCCGAGATCGATGCCGCCGCCCTGCTGCGGGACTGGATCCGCCTCAAGCCCGGCTACCGGGACGCGGTGCTGTTCTCGGCCGACGGGGCCGTCACGGCGGCGAGCGACCCGCGCCGCCGCCCGGCGAGCCTGCGCCCGCAGGCGGCGCTGCTGCGCGCGCGGAACGTGCAGGTGGCGGTCATGTCGGGCCAGGACGCGGGTCAGGACCCGGGCCTCGCGGAGCGGCCGTTCGACCTCCTCGTCACATTCGGGACGCCGGGGCAGTCGGACGGCCTCGCGCTCGGCATCGGCCCGGCCTTCTTCGACGAGATCGCGGAGCGCGTGCGCCGCGCCTCCGAGGCCGCGGGCGAGGGCGCGGCCTTCTCGGTCCGGGGTGCCGACGGCCGGCTGCTGGCGGGCGCGGCGATCCCCGAGGGGGAGGGGGCGTCGAGCCTCGTCCGCCCCGCCGGCCCTCTCGCGAGCCCGGGCTGGACCGTCACGGCCCGCGTCGCCGCCGACCGGCTCGCCCCCGGCGCCCTGCCGCCCCGGCCCGGCCCGCCCGCGGCCGCGCTCGGCCTCGCCCTGGTGCTCGCGGCGGCGGGCCTCGGCTACGCGCTCGCCCACCGGATCGCGCGGCGCCTGACGCAGCTCGCCGCCGCGCCCGCGGGCCTGCCCGACGGCGCGGCCGGCTCGCGCATCCGGGAATGCGACGACCTCGTGCGCGCGGTCCTCGACCGGACCCGCAGCACGGCCTGCCGGCTCGCCGGCGCCGAGACGGGGCTCGACCGCGTCCAGGACCGCCTGCACGCCTTCGCGGCGATGTCGGGCTGGACCTGCTGGGAGATCGACCCGGCCGCGCAGCGGGTGGTGTGGGCGGATCGCGCCCCGGCCGGGCCGGGCCGGGGCGATCTGACGGCCGATCTCGCGGCGCTGCGGGCCAGGATCGAACCGGAGGACGGGGCGCTCCTCGATGGCGCCGTCGCGGCGGCACCGGCCGACGGCCTGCAGGACGTCGTCCTGCGCGTCCGCGCCACGCCCGCCGAGCCCGCGCACCGCATCCTGGTGCGCGTGCTGGGCAGCCCCGCGCCCCGCGAGGGCGCACGGCGCCTTCACGTCCTCAGCCGGGCGCTGCCGGTGCCGGAGGAGGCGCCCGCCCGGCCGCCGGCCGAGCGGCGGCGCAACCACGTCCTGCGCCGCGTCACGGACGGCATCGTCCACGACGTCAACGACGTCCTCACGGTGATCCTGGCCAGCCTCGGCACGCTCAAGCGGCGCCACCCGCTCGACGGCGAGCAGGCGCGCTACGTCGAGACGGCGCTCGCCGGCGCCCTGCGCGGCCGCGCCCTGACCCGCAGCATGCTGGCCTTCGTGCGCAACCCGGACGAGCCCGCCGCCCCGGAGGAGGGTGATGCCTCCAACGAACCGCCGGATTGCGAGCTGCCGGCCGTGGTCGCCTCGTTCGTCCCGTTCCTGCAGGCGAACGTGCTGCACGGCACGCCGGTGATCGACCGCGTGCCCGCGCGGCTGCCGCGGCTCGCCTGCAGCGAGCGGATCCTCGAAATGGTGCTGCTCAACATCGCCCTGCACTTCCGGGATCTCGGGCTCCAGGGCTTCGCGATCGCGGCGGCCGAGCAGCAGGCCGAGGGCGGGGAGGGGCTCGGCCTCGCGCCGGGGCTCTACGTGCGGCTGCTGATCGCCAGCGGCCGGCCGGTGCCCGGCGCCGTGCCCCCTGCGCGGGCGCCCACCACCCTGGCCACGGCCGGCGCGCTCGTGGCCCGCCTGCGCGGCGGCTGGCGCCTGCGCGACGACGGCAGCCGCGAGGGCGCCTTCCTGGCGGAGATCTGGCTGCCGGCCCTCGCGGGCACCGCCGACGCCGCGCCGGCCCTGGAGCGCGCGGGCCTGCGCGTCCTGCTCGTCGAGGCCGACAGCCTCGTGCGGGGAAGCGTCGCGGCGGCCCTGGCCGCCCTCGGGCACGACGTCGCCCAGGCGGCCTCCGCCGAGCACGCCCTGCGGCTCCTCGACGAGCGGGCGGATTACGACGCCATGATCGTCGACCAGGCGATGCCGGTGATGGGCGGCCTGCAGCTCGCCGCCGCGGTGGTCCAGCGCCACCCCCGGATCCGGATCGTCCTGGCGAGCCCGCGCGGCCAGCGGCCCGCCCAGGCGCGCCCCTTCCTGCACCTCGAGAAGCCGTTTCGCCCGGAGGATCTCGCCGCCATCCTGGGCCAGGCCGATGCCCGCGTGGCGGCCTGACGGCCGCATGGCCTGACGGCCGCATGGCCTGATGGGCTGCGGTTGGCCTGGCGTCCTCGGTGGCCTTGGGTCCGAACCCGATCAGCTCGCCCGTGGGACGAGGTGCCGAGGGTGGAGAGCCGACACCCGTGCGCTGATCGCGCGGCGTCAGATCGTCACCTCGCGCTCCAGCAGGTTCGTCGCTCGGTCGAGGGCGCGCGGCCAGAGTCCGTCTGCGAGCGTGCAGAACTCCGCCAGGAACAGGAGGGCGCGGATTTCGGCGAGCTTGACGTAGTGCGGCAGGGCGCGCCGCTCGGCCTCGGACAGGGCGCGCCCCGTCTCGTAACCCGCCAGCAGCGCCGCGATCAGCGTCCCGGCGCGCGGCTGCTTCCGAACGACGAGGTGCCACGCTGCGGTTCCGATGTCGAGCAGGTAGGGGCCGTGGCCGCAATCATCGAAGTCGAGAAAGCCGACCGTGCCGCCTTGGACGACAGCGTTGGCCGACCAAGCGTCCCCGTGGCAGTTTCCCGACGGCAGGTCGTGCGGTGCCGGATCGCCGAAGAGTTCCGTGCGGGACCGGTCGATCGCGCGCCGAGCGGCCTCGCTGCCGGAAACACGCATCAGCGCCGCGCAGGCGCGCAGGCAGAGCGCCTCCGGGTCGAGAGGCCGCACCGCGCCGCCGTCGATCCCCGCAAGCGCGCCATGCAGCTTCGCCAGGGCTGCCCCGAACAGCTCCATGTCGTCGGGATCGTCGGTGACCGGCCGACCCTCCAGGGACTGGAACAAGCAGGCCACGCGGTCCACGCCGCCGAACGCAACCTGCGCGCAATCCGCCCCCTGGACGGTGCGGATCGGTCGCGCCACGTCGATGCCCGGCGGTGGCCGGACCTCGCGCAGCAAGCGCAACTCGAACGCGATCTCGGCGGCGGATCGACCGACAGGCCGATAAAGACGCAAGTAGTAGAGGTCGCCGCCGGCGGCGAGACGGTAGGTCCGGTTGACGCCGGGGACGACCAACGCGCAGCTGGCGAACGCGCGCCCGTAGCACCGGGAGAGGGCGTGCAGGTCGATGTCGCTCATCGGCGCGGCTTACCACGCCCGCCCTGGTGCGGGGAGCATCGCCCGCTTCCGCACCGGGCCGGACACCGACGCTCGCACGGTCAGGCTCATGGCGTCGTGCCGACGCGGATACCCGGATCACCGCCGAGCCACCGGGCGCGCCGGGGCTGTGCGCAATCGGCACATATTTCCTATCGATCCCGGACGCATCGCGAGATTCATCCCGACCCGGAATCGTATCGCGCCCGGTCATTGGTCCATCTCGGTGACCGGATATCTCGACCTCGCATTTTTCAGTTGCGGCTGAGGGCTTGTTAACCTTCGGAACCGATAAATCCGTGCATCGGCAACCGAGTTTGTGGAGGCCGCGGCCTTGCGGACATTCACCGGACATCGGGCCAGGCGGCTCTCGACGCTCCTGCGGGCCTCCCTCGCGGTCCTGCCGATCCTGGCGGCCCCGGCCGTGGCCGCCGACCCGCCCGTCGGCGGCACCGCGCCGGATTGGTACACCGGCGCCGAGCAGCAGCAGGTGGACGACAGCTGGGCGGTCGCCGTGGACGGCTCGACCAGCGTCACCTCGAACAGCTCCGCCTTCGGATCGATCACCGTCACGGCGGCGCCCCTCGGGCCGGGGACGCAGAGCGGCGCGCGCATCCGGGTCGAGGGGCTCGCCGGCACCTATTCGTATCCGGGGCAGGCGGTCGCCACCCGGGTGACCGGCTACCAGCAGGAAGGCTCGCTGCTCGCCGGCTACGAGTGGATCTGGCGCGACGCCGCGCTTGCGGGCTTCATCGGCTTCAACGTCCGCAGCAACCAGCTCTCGGTCCCGGATCCGGGCAACCCGGTGGTGGGCACCGGCGTCGGCCTCAAGGTCGCGGCGAATTTTTACGCGACGCCCACCGACCGCACCATGGTGTCGGCCTACGGAAGCTATTCGACGAAGTTCAACGCCTACTATTCCCGCTTCCGCGTCGGCTACATGGTGGCGGACGGCGCCTATATCGGCCCCGAGGTGCTCTTCCTCGGCGACGACTTCTTCCGCCAGTACCGCATCGGCGCTCATCTGACGGGCATCAGCTTCGGGCCGGTCCGGATGTCGGTCGGGGCCGGCTACGTCAACGACCGCGTGCAGAAGTCGGGCTACTACACGAGCGTCGAGGCGCGCGCGACCTTCTGACCGGGACGGGCGACGCCCGGCCGTTGCGGCGGCGGGGCAAGTCCAATCCGTCCGCGCGAGGCGGGATGGGCGGGATCCCGGCCGCGGCGCGCGCCGCTCCAAGTCGTTCGCTCGCCACACGCATGAATTGTGGCCGTCCGCGCAGGGTCGCCCCGCCCGCGTTCCATTTTCGGTCACTGGGCCGGCCCGCGCAAGCATGTCTGCAATACTTGTTCGTTACCGAGCACGATTTCATGCATATTCGCTCCTGACTGAGCGATAGATCGCGGCATCACGCGCGAACGATTTCTCGCCGTCTGCGCTGCGTTCTTGATAAAGCCATGATAATTGCCACAGTTGAGCGTTCATGCGGAGTTGAGTCAGTCGAGCCTTGCAGCGACGCCGTCGTGCTCTCCGGACGGCGGTCACGAGACGGGAGTGGTGTGGGTGGGGGTCGCGGTACGCTGGCTCGCCTGGATGATCACGACGGCGGCAGGGCTTCTCCTCCTCAGCCAGCCGGTCGGCACGCTCAACCAGCTCGCCATGAGCCTCGCCGCCATGGCGGTGATGATCGGCCTGTGGCTGTTCCTGGACGGCCCGCGGACGCGCTTCGTCTTCCTGGCGATGGGGAGCCTCGTCGTGCTGCGCTACATGCTGTGGCGCGTCACCAGCACGCTGCCGTCGCCCGGCGACCCGGTGGATTTCGGCTTCGGCCTGCTGCTGCTCGCGGGCGAACTCTACTGCGCCTTCATCCTGTTCCTGAGCCTGATCATCAACGCCGAGCCGCTGCGGCGGCGCACGCCGCCGCTCGGCCCGGCGCAGGCCCTGCCGCGGGTCGACGTGTTCGTGCCGAGCTACAACGAGGACGCCTCGATCCTCGCCCTGACCCTGGCGGCGGCCCGGCAGCTGGACTACCCGGCCGACCGGCTCACCGTCTGGCTCCTCGACGACGGCGGCACCGACCAGAAGTGCGCCGATCCCGACCCCGAGAAGCGGGCGGCCGCGCAGGCGCGGCGCGCCGACCTCCAGCGCCTCTGCGCCGATCTCGGCGCCCGCTACCTCACGCGGCCCACCAACCGGCACGCCAAGGCCGGCAACCTCAACAACGGGCTCGCCCACGCCACCGGCGACCTCGTGGCAGTGTTCGACGCCGACCACGCCCCGTTCCGGGCCTTCCTGCGCGAGACGGTCGGGTACTTCGCGCAGGATCCGCGCCTCTTCCTGGTCCAGACGCCCCACGCCTTCCTCAACCCGGACCCGATCGAGCGCAACCTGCGCACCTTCGCGCGCATGCCCTCCGAGAACGAGATGTTCTATGCCGTGACGCAGTGCGGCCTCGACAAGTGGAACGGCTCGTTCTTCTGCGGCTCGGCGGCGCTCCTGCGCCGCTCCGCCCTCGACGAGGCCGGGGGCTTCTCCGGCATCACCATCACGGAGGATTGCGAGACCGCCCTGGAGCTGCACGCGCGCGGCTGGAACAGCGTCTACGTGGACAAGCCGCTGATCGCCGGCCTGCAGCCCGAGACCCTGGCCGACCTCATCGGCCAGCGCTCGCGCTGGTGCCAGGGCATGTTCCAGATCCTGCTCCTGAAGAACCCGCTCTGGCAGCGCGGGCTCACGCCGATCCAGCGGCTCGCCTACCTGTCGAGCATGACCTTCTGGTTCTTCCCCGTGCCGCGACTGATCTTCATGTTCGCGCCGCTGCTGCACATCTTCTTCGATCTCAAGATCTTCGTCGCCAGCATCGAGGAGTCGATCGCCTACACGGCCACCTACATCGTCATCAACCTGATGATGCAGAACTACATGTACGGCAAGTTCCGCTGGCCGCTGATCTCCGAACTCTACGAGTACATCCAGGGCCTGTACCTGTTCAGGGCGATCGTGTCGGTGCTGGTCTCGCCCCGCACGCCGACCTTCAACGTGACGCGCAAGGGCGTGAGCCTCGACCACGACCACCTCTCGGCAGTGTCGGCGCCGTTCTTCGCGGTCTACGGGCTCCTGCTCGTGGGCGGCGTGGTCGCGGGCTGGCGCTACCTGTTCGAGCCGGGCGTCACCGACCTGATGCTGGTGGTCGGCCTGTGGAACCTCTTCAACCTCCTCACCGCCGGGGCCGCCCTCGGCGTCTGCGCGGAGCGGCGCCAGAGCGAGAAGGCCCCCTCGCTGCCGATCGGCCGGCGCGGCGTGCTGGCGCTGGAGGGCCGCGTCCTCGATGTCGGCATCGAGCGCGTGTCGGCGGAGGGCTGCACGATCCGCCTCGCGGCCGGGCTGCTCGCCCCGGGGGCCGGGCACCGCCCGATGGCGGGCGAGCTCACCGTCGAGCCGGTGGAGGGCGCGCGGCCCGGCGGGAGCCTGCCGGTCACCCTGGTGCAGGTGGCCCGCTCGCGCGAGGATGCCGTGTGCCGCCTCGCCTTCGGGGCGCTGCGCAGCCGGGACTACCCGGCGCTCGCCGGCCTGATGTACGGCGACAGCGACGCGATGCGGCGCTTCCAGCTCCGGCGGCGGCGGCACAAGGACCTGCTGTCCGGCCTGCTGCACTTCGCGTGGTGGGGCCTCGTCGAGCCCCTGCGGGCGGTCCGCACCCTGTTCCTGCCGGAGCCGGCGCCCCTCCTCGACGCCTCCGCCCAGAGCGCGGCGGTCCCGGCCGAGACCGCCTGGGCCGAGACCGCGCTGCCGCTCTCGGCACCGGCCGCGGCGCGGGTGCGGCCCGGGAACGGCGCCGCCCGCGGCGAGCCGGCGGCGAGCGATCCGGTTCGCCGGGAGACGGAGGCGGGCCGGGACCGCGTCGAGCCGGAGGAGGGCGACTGGGTCCGCCTGATGGTGGAGTTCGAGAACGACCGCCTCCTGTCGGGCGAGCGCCGCCACGCGGGCACGGCCTGACCGCATGGCCCCCCGCCGCCCCCGCCCGATCCTGCTCGCCGCGGCGCTCGCTGGCGTCTGCGCGGGCCTCTTCGCGGCTGCCTTCGCCGGCATCTTGGGCGGATCGCCCGCCCAGGCGCAGAGCTTCCTCGGCACCGGCCCGGCCGAGCGCCTCACCGTGCCGCCGAGCGGGGACGCGCTGCGGCCCCTGCCGCTGCCCGAGCGCCCGCCCGCGGCCAGCGCCCCTGCGCGGGAGGCGCGCCCGCCGGCGGGCGACGCGGCGGGCTTGGGCGGGGCGGTGCCCGCGACGATCGAGGCCGCGCGCCGCTTCCCCGCCGGGACGCAGGGCTTCCGCCTCGCGGGCGAGGAGGACGTGCTCCGGTATCCGGTCTTCCTCACCGAGGCGCAGACGCGCGGGCAGACCCGGCTGCGGGTGTCCTACCTGTCGGCGATCTCGGTGGCGCCCGAGGCCTCCAGCCTGACCGCGAGCGTGAACGGCACCAAGGTGGGCTGGACCCGGATCCAGGCGCCCGGCGCCGTCAAGGTCGTCGAGTTCGCGCTGCCCGACGGCCTGCTGCGGCCGGGCTACAACGCGGTGACGCTCACGGCGAGCCAGCGCCACCGGGTCGATTGCTCGCTGGGGGCGACCTACGAGCTGTGGACCCAGATCGACCCCTCCCGCTCCGGCCTCGTCGTCCCGACGGCGAGCGACCTCGACCTGCGCTCGCTCGCCGCCCTCGAACCCGACGAGAGCGGCGCGCTGCCGGTGGGGATCGCGCTCGCCGAGCGGCCAGGTCCCGACCGCCTGGAGCGGATCGTCGGCGCCGTGCAGGCGGTGGCGCTGGTCGGCCGCCTCGCCCGGCCGGCGGTGACGGTCGGGCCGCCGCTCGCCGGCCGCACCGGCGTCACCCTGGTGGTCGGGACCGCGCGGGAGATCCAGGGCACGGAGGGGCTGGAGGAGATCGGGCCGATCACCGGGCCGAAGCTCGCCCTCCTGGCCCCGCGGGCGGGGCGGGCGCCCACCCTCGTGGTGACGGGACCGACCGGCCCGGACGTGCGGCAGGCCATCGAGCAGCTGGCGCGGGCCGGGGAGGGGGCGGGGACCCCGGCGGGGACGCCGGCCGGAACCCGGCTCGCGACGCTGACGCGCGGCTACCAGCTGCGCGGCGACGAGACCCTGAGCCTCGACACGCTCGGCCTCGTCAGCCACGAGTTCAGCGGCCGCCTGATGCGCATCGCCTTCGAGGTGCGCTTCCCGGCCGATTTCGTCCCGGCCGATTACGGCAAGGTGATGCTCCACCTCGCGGGGGGCTACGCGGCCGGCCTGGAGCCGACCGCCCAGATCATCGTCGACATCAACGGCCGGAACGCCGCCAGCCTGCCGCTCCCCTCCGCCCGCGGCGAACTCCTCCACGACAACGCCATCCCGCTCCCCTTGAGCCTGTGGCGGCCGGGGCTGAACCGGGTCGAGATCGCCGCCCAGCTGCCGGTGGCCGCCGACGCCACCTGCGACACGCTCGCCTCGGAGGCCAAGCGCTCGCGCTTCCTGTTTCTCGACCGCACCCGCCTCGTGGTGCCGCCGCTGGCGCGCGCGGTCCGCTCCCCCGACCTCGCCGTGGTCAAGGCCGGGGCGGTCCCGTTCGTCGCCCCGGGGCGGCGGCCGCGCCTCGTCCTGCCGGCCCCCGACCGGGATTCGGTGGAGGCCGCCGCGACCCTCGCGGCGCGGCTCGCCATCGCGGCCCGGCAGGTGATCGACTTCGAGATCGGCACCGACGCGCGCGAAGGGGGCGCGAACCTGATCGTGGCCCCGGCCCGCGCGCTCGATCCCCGGACCCTCGAATCCGCCGGGCTCGATCCCGAGCAGATCCGCCGGATCTGGGAGGCGCGCGCCGAGAGCGTGGCGACGCCAGGCCAGTTCGGCGCGGCCGGCGTCCTCACCCTCGACCGGCTGCGCCGCAACGTCCCGATGCGCTGCGCACTGCCCCCCGCCACGGTGCCCCTGCGCGTGGCCGCGCCCGCCGCCCCGCGGCCCGCGCCTCCGCGCGCCGCGCCGCCGCCCTCCGAGCGCGACCTCCTGGCGCGCTGGG
Organism: Methylobacterium isbiliense; assembly: GCF_022179325.1. Lineage (GTDB taxonomy): Bacteria > Pseudomonadota > Alphaproteobacteria > Rhizobiales > Beijerinckiaceae > Methylobacterium > Methylobacterium isbiliense. The sequence continues at coordinate 64,785 of NZ_BPQQ01000058.1, forward strand.
GCGCCTCCCTGCAGGCGCCCAATCCCGTCCTCGCCTCCGTGACGGCCGCCTGGGAGACCACGACCCGCGCGGCCGGCGAGGTCTGGTCCTCCCTGCTCGGGCGCCTGCGCGCGCCCGCGGCTCCGGCCGCGATCGAGGTGAGCCCGCGCGCATCCCTGATCATCGCCGAGGCGCCCGGAACCCAGGGCTTCGCCGACGCGGCGGTGATCGTCACGGCGCCCAACCCGTCGATGCTGAAGGCCTCGGTGTCCTGCCTCGTCGATCCGGTGGTCTGGACGCAGCTCCTCGGGCGCGCGGCCATGCTGGACGCCTCCGACGGCACGCTCGCCATCGTGACGCCCGAGCGCACCCGGATCATCGCGACGCAGGGCTGGTCGCTCGCCAACATCCGCCTCGTCTCGGCCGCGTGGCTGTCCCTCAACCCCGCCATCTACGTGGGCCTGACCCTGGTGATGGCCCTCTTCCTCGGCCTCACCACGACGAGCCTCGTGCGGCAGCTCGGCAGGAGGAGCCGATGAGACCGGAGCCGGGGCGGCGCGCCCGCCTCCTCGCCGCCCTCGCGGCGGCGGCGCTCGGCCTGCAGGCCTCGGCCCAAGAGTCCCGCATGCCCGAATCGCGCGTGCCCGAGCCTCGCATGGCAGAGCCCGGCCCCTCGCCCGGACCCACCACGGTGCCGCCCGCGACCGCGCTCCCGAGTTCCCCCCGCCCGGAGGGCCGAACGGTGCCGCAGGCTGGTCCCACCCTCGCCGGAAGCCTCGCCGACCAGGGGGCGTGGCGCCTCTACCGGAGTCAGTTCGTCACCGAGCAGGGCCGGGTGATCGACACCGCCAACGACCGGATCAGCCACAGCGAGGGGCAGGGCTACGGCATGCTGCTCGCGGTCGCGGCGGGCGACCGGGCGGCGTTCGAGCGCATCTGGGGCTGGACGCGGGCCAACCTGATGGTGCGGGGGGACGCGCTGATGGCGTGGCGCTGGGCGCCCGACAAGCGCCCGGCGGTCGCCGACATGAACAACGCCACCGACGGCGACATCCTGGTGGCCTGGGCGCTGACGGAGGCGGCCGAGACCTGGGACGAGCCCGCCTGGCGCACGGCCGCCCGCCGGATCGCGGTCGAGTTCGGCCGCAAGACGATCCTGTTCAAGGATCCGCGCGGACCGCTGATCCTGCCGGGCGTGTCGGGCTTCTCGGCGCAGGAGCGGGCCGACGGCCCCCTGATCAACCCGTCCTACTGGGTCTTCCCGGCCTTCCAGCGCCTCGGCCTCGTCGCGCCCGAATACGATTGGGCGGCGGTGATCCGCAGCGGTGTCGGGCTCCTGCGCCAAGCGCGGTTCGGGCCGGCCGGCCTGCCGACCGAATGGGTCTCCGCGAAGGGCGACGCGCTGCGCCCCGCCGACGGCTTCCCGCCGCTCTTCTCCTACAACGCCATCCGCATCCCGCTCTACCTCGCCTTCGCGGGCGTCGGGCAGCCGGAGGATCTCGCGCCGTTCCGCCGGCTCTGGGGCGGGATCGACCGGGAGCGCCTGCCGATCGTCGACACCACCGACGGCAGGCCGGTGGAATGGCTCACCGAGCCGGGCTACGCCGCCCTTCCGGCCCTGGTGGCCTGCGCGACCGAGGGCACCCCCTGGCCGGAGGGCCTGGTGAGCGTCCAGCCCAACCAGAACTACTACCCGACCACCCTGCACCTCCTCAGCCTGATCGCGGCGCGGCTGCGCCATCCGTCATGCCTCGCGCGCTGAACCGCGGGCCGCGCCCCACGCCGAACCGCCGGCCCCGGCCCGCCCTGCGCCCGGCGCTCGCGCTCGGCCTCCTGGTCGGGTCGCTGACCACGCCGCTGCCGGCGCAGACCGGTCCGTCGCCAGGGGCGGGGCCGCGCGTCCTCTACGGCGACGGCGTGCGCGCGCCCGCCATCATCGCGCCCCCCGACACGTCGGGGGGGTCCGGCATGGTCGACGAGAGCGCGCTGCGCTACTACGCCTCGCAGAAGCAGACCGCTCGCGTAAAGGCCGAGATCGCGCGGCTGAAGCGCCTGCATCCGGGCTGGAACGAGCCGCCGGACCTCGACAGCCTGCAGCCGAGCCCGCCCGAGGAGGCGCCGCTCTGGGACCTGTTCACGGCCGGGCGGTTCGCGGACCTGCGGGCGGCGATCGCCGCCCGGCGCTCGGTCGAACCGGCCTGGCAGCCCTCCGAGGAACTGGCGCGCAAGCTGCGCCAGGCGGAGTTCCGCACCCGCGCCCGGGCCGCCGCCGGCACGCGTCCCGAGGAGATCGTCGCCCTGTTCCGGACCGACGCGGCCGCGCTCGATCCCACCGACATCGAGAGCCTCTGGACGGTCGCCGACGCGCTGGCGACCACGGGCGCGAGCGAGGACGCCTTCCTGCTCTACAAGTCGGTGCTCGATGCGAGCAACGACGCGGGCGCGCGCCTCGCCACGATCCAGAAGGCGATGGCCCATCTCAAGATGGAGCAGGCCGAGCGCCTGATCGCGCTCGGGCGCCTCAACGCCGAGGGCACCTCCGAGTTCAACGCGATCCGCCTCGACATCACCCGGGCGCGGATCGCGGCCTTCCTGCACGACGACCCGGCGCAGACCCCGACGCTCGCCGACCTCACGGCCTTCCAGGCCTATGCCCGCCGCGCGGGGGAGCCGAGCCAGACCGGGCTGCTGGGCTGGTACGCCTACAAGCGCAAGCAGTTCCGGGAGGCGCTGGAGTGGTTCAAGCTGGCGATCGCCCGCGGGGGCGACGCGATGGTGGCCCACGGCCTCGCGCACACGCTGCGCGAGTTGAACATGCTGCGCGAGGCCGAGGAGGTCGCCTATGCGTGGCGCGACCGCTTCGTCGGCAACGAGATCCTGTTCATCGACATCCTGGAGCGCAAGCTCACGCTGGCGAGCCCGCCCTACATCGAGCCGGCGCGGATCGAGCGCTACGCCAAGGTGGTGGTCGAGTCCGGCTCGGGGGAGGGCGCCCAGGGGCTGGCGTGGTACGCCTACAATTCCTGCCAGTTCGACGCGGCGCTCGAATGGTTCCGCCGGGCGGTGGCGTGGCTGCCGCGGGAGCCGACCGTGTTCGGCTACGCCCTGACGCTGCAGCGGCTGAAGCGCCAGCGGCTCTTCCTGGAGGTGGTCAACCGCTACGACGGCCTGTTTCCGAAGGTCGTCGACCTCGTGTTCCGGGAGGATCCCGACGGCCCGCCGCTGCCCTGCCTGACGCCGGCCGTGCACGCCGCCCCGGCGCGGCCCGCACCGGCCGCCGCCAAGCCGGAGCCCTCCAAGCCGGAGCCGTCGGCCGCCTACGGGCGCGTGCCGCGCCCCGACGCCGCGCTCGGCCGCAAGCCCGAGGAGCGCCCGCCCGCCGTGCAGCGCAACGAATTCCCGCTCGCGTTGGCGGGCGACAATGCCCTGCGCTATCCGCCGGCCGCCCTGCAGCGCGCCCTCGCGGAGCCGGTGCCGGCCGGCACCTACGCCAGGGAGCCCGGCCCGGCCGCCATGCCGCTGGTCGCCCGGCGGGTGCCGGGCGCGGGCGCGATGCCCTACGAGCGCTACGGCTACGCGCTGCTGCCCGGCTACAACGGCCTCGACAAGCCGGAGGGGTTGCGCGCGCCGGCATCCGGCACCCTGTGGCAGGAGCAGCAGGCCGAGCAGGGCCGCGCCGCGTCCGGGCCAGAGAGGCTCGACCGCTTCTCCGTGCCCCGGCCGGCCCCGGCGGGCGACACCAGCGAGCGGGCAGTGCCGCAGACGCGGGGCTATCCGTGAGCCTCGCGCCGTCCCGGCTCCCGGCCCGCCCGCTCGCGGCCGCGCTCCTGCTCGCGCCCGCGCTCGGCCACGCGCAGCCGGCCCCGGTGCTGCGGCTGCCCGGGGCCGGCCCGGTCACCGGCGTCGAGGAACTCCGGGTCCGGGACGGGTTCGACCAAGCCATCCGCTTCGGGGGCGGGGACGGCCGCAACCGCGCCGAGATCGGCCTGCGCACCGACACCGGGGACCTTCTGCTCGCCTTCCCGCCGCGCCTCGCCAAGCCGAACGAGCTCGGGATCGCCGGCGAACTGGCGGCGCGCTTCCCCGGCCAGGTGATGCGCGTCGTGCCCACTCCGCACCGCAACGCCTACGGGCCGATCGGCCTCGCGCTCGGTGCCGACTGCCTCTACGCGTGGCAATGGTTCGAGCGCCCCTCCCGCGCGGCCCTCGCCGGCGAGGCCCCCCGGGGCCTGTTCGGGCCGCTGGCGCCGCCGCCCTCCGGCCGGCAGGCCCTGTCGCTGCGCATCCGCCTCTGCCGCACCGCGCAGGCGAGCCTCGCCGACCTCGTGCGCGCCGTGCAGCATCTGACGATCTCGCTCGGGCGGGCCGGCGCGGTCACGGTCGCGGTGCCGGCCCGAGGCGCGCCGGCCCGGCCCGAGCGACCGCGCCCGCGCGCGGCACCGCCCCCGGCCGCGCGCGCCGCCCCGGCGCCCGCACAAGCCGGGCCCGCCCAGTCCAAGCCCGCACGGCCCGCGCCCGAGGAGCCGGCCGCGCGGGCGCCCCAGCCGCGCCCGCCCGCCGCCCCGCAGTCCGAGACCAGCGAGGGCGGACGCCGCTACATCGCGCCGCTCGCTCCCCCGGCACCGGCGCCCGCGCCCGTGCCGCAACCCGGCTCCGAGGCCGCGCCCCCGGGCGGCCCGCAGCGCTTCATCACGGACGGGCTGCCGCAGCCCGTGCCGCCCGCCGGCTCGAACCTGATGCCCCAGCCGGCGCCGGGGCGCACGACGGGCGAGAGCCTCAGCCGCGACCTGCCGCCGGAAGCCTACCAGCCGCCGCGCCCGCCGCCCTGAGCCGGCCCCGTCCACGGCCGGCGGGATTTCGGGGCGGAAACCTGCGACACCGGGGCGGCGCCGACGCGACGGCGCCGGATCGTGAGCGCCGGGCGAGGAAAAATGCTCGATTTCAACCAGCTCCGCTGCTTCGTCGCGGTGGCCGAGGAACTGCACTTCGGGCGGGCGGCCGCGCGCCTCAACATGACCCAGCCCCCGCTCTCGCGGCAGATCCAGGTGCTGGAGCGCGTCATCGACGCCAAGCTCCTCGACCGCACCAGCCGCTCGGTGCGGCTGACCGCGGCGGGGCGCAGCTTCCTGCCCGAGGCGCAGCGCATCCTGCACCTCGCCGGCGACGCCGCCCACGTCGCCCGCCAGGTGGCGGGCGGCCGGGCGGGGGTGCTCAAGCTCGGCTTCACGGCGGCCTCGGCCTACGATTTCCTGCCCCGCCTCGTCGCGGCCTTCCGGGCGGCGCTGCCCGAGGTGACGCTGTCGCTGCGCGAGATGGTGACCCGCGCCCAGATCGAGGACCTGCTCGCGGGCCGGATCGACGTGGCGCTGCTGCGCCCGCCCGTCGCCCATCCCGACCTCGTCGCCATCCGGGCGCTGGCCGAGCCGCTCGTCGCCGCCCTGCCGGAGGCGCACCCGCTCGCCGGCCGGGCCGACCTCGCGCCCGCCGACCTGCAGGGCGAGCCCTTCATCGCCTACGCGCCCGACGAGGCGCGCTACTTCCACGACCTCGCGGCGGGGCTGTTCGCCGAGGCGCGGGTGCAGCCCCGGGTGCTGCAGCAGCTGACGCAGATCCACTCGATCCTCGCGCTGGTGCGCGCCGGCCTCGGGCTCGCCCTGGTGCCGCAGGCCGCCGAGCGCCTGCGCTTCGAGGACGTCGCCTTCCGCCCGCTCGTCCTCGCCCGGCCGCGGCCCGCCGAACTCTTCCTCGCGTGGCGCCGGGACCGCAACGATCCCAAGACCGATTCCCCGGCCGATCCCCTGATCGCCCGCCTCGCGGCGATCGTGCACGGGATGACGGAGGCCGGGTGAGGGGGCTCGCATCGATGTGGGACCCGCATCGATCGATGCCATCTTTGGCTTGGACCGGCATTGCCGGAGGAGGCTAGAACGGGGGTGCAGACGGCGCTCGAGACGCGGTCGCGACCCCGGGAGAGCGCCATGCCGGCCGAATCCGTCGAAGCCTCCGCGCGCGGCCTCTCGCGCACCCCCACCATCACCGGCATGCGGGTGGTGCCGGTCGCCGGCCGGGACAGCATGCTGCTCAACCTCAGCGGCGCGCACGGCCCCTTCTTCACGCGCAACCTCGTGGCGCTGACCGACGCGACCGGCGCCACCGGGCTCGGCGAGGTGCCGGGGGGCGAGGGCATCCGCCGCACGCTGGAGGAGGCCAGCGACCTCGTGGTCGGGCGGCCGATCGGGGACTGGAACCGCGTGCTCGGCACGGTGCGCACGCGCTTCGCCGACCGCGACGCCGGGGGACGGGGCCTCCAGACCTTCGACCTGCGCGTCACCATCCACGCGGTGGCGGCGCTCGAATCCGCCTTCCTCGACCTCCTCGGCCAGTTCCTCGCCGTGCCGGTGGCCGCGCTCCTGGGCGAGGGCCAGCAGCGCGACGCGGTGGAGATGCTGGGCTACCTGTTCTACGTCGGCGACCGCCGCCGCACGGGCCTGCCCTACCGGGAGCCCGAGGCGGCGGATGGCTGGCGGCGCCTGCGCGACGAGGAGGCGCTGACGCCGCAGACGATCGTGCGCCTCGCGGAGGCGGCCCACGCGGCCTACGGCTTCAACGACTTCAAGCTCAAGGGCGGGGTGCTGCCGGGCGAGGAGGAGATCGCCGCCGTCACGGCGATCCACCAACGCTTCCCGCAGGCCCGGGTGACCCTCGACCCGAACGGGGCGTGGCCGCTCGCCGAGGCGATCCGGCTCTGCCGGGGGCAGGGGCACGTGCTCGCCTACGCGGAGGATCCGTGCGGGGCGGAGGCCGGCTTCTCGGGCCGCGAGATCCTGGCCGAGTTCCGGCGCGCCACCGGCCTGCCGACCGCCACCAACATGGTGGCCACCGACTGGCGCCAGATGACCCACGCGCTCCGGCTCGGCGCCGTCGACATCCCGCTCGCCGACCCGCATTTCTGGACCCTGTCGGGGGCGGTGCGCGTGGCGCAGACCTGCCGCGACCACGGCCTCACCTGGGGCTCGCACTCGAACAACCACTTCGACGTGTCGCTGGCGATGTTCACCCACGTGGCGGCGGCCGCCCCCGGGCAGGTCACGGCCATCGACACCCACTGGATCTGGCAGGACGGCCAGCGCCTGACCAAGGCGCCGCTGGAGATCCGCGGCGGTCTCGTGCGGGTGCCGGACCGGCCGGGGCTCGGCATCGAGATCGACTGGCGCGCGGTCGAGGCCGCCCACGCGCTCTACCAGCGCCACGGGCTCGGCGCCCGCGACGACGCGGCGGCGATGCAATCCCTCATCCCCGGCTGGGCCTTCGATCCCAAGCGCCCCTGCCTGGTCCGCTGACCACCCGACCGCCCGGAGACACGCGATGGACATCCTGACGAACCGCTTCAAGGCCGGCCTCAGCGCGGGCCGCCAGCAGATCGGGCTCTGGACGAGCCTGGGAAGCCCGATCTCCACCGAGGTGGCGGCGGGCGCAGGCTTCGACTGGCTGCTCCTCGACATGGAGCACTCGCCCAACGACCTGCGCGACATCTACGGCCAGCTCCAGGCGATGGGCGAGGGGACGGCGCAGCCCGTGGTGCGGGTGCCGAGCGACGACCCCGTCATCATCAAGCGGATCCTCGACACCGGCGCGCAGTCGCTGATGGTCCCCAACGTCGAGGATGCCGACCAGGCGCGCCGCGTCGTGGCGGCGACCCGCTATGCGCCGGCCGGATTCCGCGGCTTCTCGCAGAGCCCCCGCGCGGCCCGCTTCGGCCGCATCCCGGACTACCACGCCCGGGCGAACGCGGAGATCTGCGTCCTCGTGCAGGTCGAATCCCGCCGCGCCCTCGACAATCTGGAGGCGATCGCGGCGGTGGAGGGCGTCGACGGCGTCTTCATCGGCCCCGGCGACCTCTCGGCGAGCCTGGGCTATCTCGGCCAGCAGAACCACCCGGAGGTGGTGCGCACCATCGAGGAGGCGATCGCCCGCATCGGGCGCACGGCCAAGGCGGCCGGCATCCTCACCCCCAGCGAGGAGCTGGCGCGGCGCTACATCGCGGCCGGCACCCGCTTCACCGCCGTCGGCTCGGATCTGGGGCTGCTCGCCCGCAGCGCCGAGGCGCTCGCCGCCCGCTTCCGCGGGGCGTGAGGCGACGACCAGGATCGAGGAGGACAGCATGCAGGTCGGTTTCATCGGGCTCGGCATCATGGGCGCCCCCATGGCCGGACACCTCATCGCGGGGGGCCACAGCCTCTTTCTCAAGAGCCGCCGCGCGGTGCCCGAGGCCCTGCTGGCGGCCGGCGGCACCGCCTGCGCCAGCGCCGCGGAGGTGGCCGAGCGCTCCGAGGTGGTGGTGCTGATGCTGCCCGACACGCCCGACGTCGAGGCGGTGCTCTTCGGCGAGGGCGGCGTCGCGGCGGGGCTGTCGGCCGGCAAAACCGGCGCCTCGGCCGGCAAGACCGTCATCGACATGAGCTCGATCTCGCCCATCGCCACCAAGGACTTCGCCCGGCGCATCGGCGAGCTCGGCGGCGACTACCTCGACGCGCCGGTCTCGGGCGGCGAGGTGGGCGCGAAGAACGCCGCGCTCTCGATCATGGTCGGCGGGTCGCAGGCCGCCTTCGCCCGTGCCGAACCGCTCTTCCGGCTGATGGGCAAGACCATCACGCATGTGGGCGAGAGCGGCGCCGGGCAGGTGGCGAAGGTCGCCAACCAGATCATCGTGGCCCTCACCATCGAGGCCGTGGCCGAGGGGCTTCTCTTCGCCGCCAAGGCCGGCGCCGACCCGGCGAAGGTGCGCGAGGCCATCACCGGGGGGCTCGCCACCTCGCGGATCCTGGAGCTGCACGGGGAGCGCATGATCGCGCGCCGCTTCGATCCCGGCTTCCGGATCGCGCTGCACCAGAAGGACCTCAACCTCGCGCTCGAGGGCGCCCGCAGCCTCGGCCTCAGCCTGCCGGCCACCGCGCTGGCCCAGCAGCTGTTCTCGGCCTGCGTGGCCAACGGGCTCGGGGGCGCGGACCACTCGGCGCTGGTGCGCGCCCTGGAGATCGCGGGCAACCATCAGGTCGCGGGCTGACCCCGGTATCGCCCCGACGGCCAAATCGCTGCGCCATCCGCTCGGGCTTCAGCCGGGAACGGCTGCGAGTGCGTGCAGGTAGCGCTCCGCCTCGTCCCAGGCTTCGCCTGCGGCCGACAGGCCGACATAGCCGTCCGGCCGGACGACGAGGATTGAGCCATCCGGGGGCGTGCGCGGCGCGGGTTCGAGCAGCGCGGGGAACCGCGCCGCCAGCGCGGCCCCGCGCGCCGGATCGGCGGCGTAGAGCACGAATAGCGGCTCGCGCCCGCTCCCCGGCGGCGGGCCGGCATCCTGCTGCGGGTCCCAGCGCGCGCCGGCTCCCGGCCCGCGCGAGAGCGGGCTGTCCGCATAGGCGATCTCGATCTCGCTCATCGTCGTCGCCATCCGCTCGCGCACGGCGTGGAGCCCGAGCAGGACGCGCAGGGCGAGGTTGCGGGCGGCCTGCGCCGCCGGGTGCGCCAGCGTCGCCATGTCGGTCAGGCGCCCGGCATTGCGCAGCACCATGTCGCCGACCGCCGTCCGCTCCGGGCTGTAGCTGTCGAGCAGCGTCGCGGCGGCTTGCCCGCGCTCGACCATCGCCAGCTTCCAGGCGAGGTTGATCGCGTCCTGCATCCCGGTGTTCATGCCCTGGCCGCCGGCCGGGCTGTGGATGTGCGCGGCGTCGCCCGCCAGGAAGACCCGGCCGCGGCGGTACGCGTCCACCTTGCGCTCGTTGATGCGGAAGTTCGTCAGCCAGACCGGATCGGCCACGCGAAAACCCCCGCCGGCCCGCCGATCCACCAGGGCCTGCACGTCCGCGAGCGTGGGGTCCGGGCGGCGCTGCGCCGGGTCCGTCCGGCCGCGCGTCGCGACGATGCGGGCGCGTCCGCCCGGGATCGGGAAGACCACCAACGGGCCGTCCCGGTGCAGGTAGGTGGCGATCTCGTCGGGCGGCGGTGCCTCGGCCCCCTCCAGGCGCACGTCGGCCAGCAGCCAGTCGTCGCCCTGCGTCGCGCCGCCGAAGGCGACGCCGAGCCCGTGGCGCACCGTGCTGTGGGCGCCGTCGCAGCCGATCAGCCAGGGGGTGGCGACGCGCTCCTCGCGCCCGTCCGCGTGCCTGAGGCGGGCCTCGACCCGATCGTCCGCCTGCGTGAAGCCGACCAGTTCCACCTCGCGCTCGACCGCGACGCCGAACGAACGCAGGTGGTCGGCGAGCAGCCGTTCGGTGTCCCGCTGCGGGATCATCAGGGCGAAGTCGTAGGCGCTCGCGATGTCGTCGAAGCGGGGGCGGCCCAGCACGGTCGCGCCGCTGCGGATCGAGGCGCCGTGGGCGCGCAGTCCCGCCTCCAGGAACCCGCGCGTGCAGCCCATGCGGTCCAGGAGTTCGAGGGTGCGCGACCAGACCACGAGCGCCTTCGAGGTCTCGGTCGCGCGCGGGCTGCGGTCGATCAGGCGCACGCCAATCCCGTAGCGGGCGAGCTCCGCCGCCAGGGTGAGGCCCACCGGGCCGGCGCCGACGATGAGGATGGTCGTCATGGGGCGTCCTCGGTCGCCGGCCGAGCGGCCTTCGCCCGGCCGTCTGCCGCTGTCTCCGGGCCGCCTCGGAGAAGAAGCACCGAATGACCAGGCTTGGCAACCAGCGCCGAGCTTGCGGCCCGCGGAGGATGTGCGGCTTCCCACCGGCGGCTGCACATTCCTGACATCGGGGTTCTCGCCCGCCTGAATGCGGGTTTCCCCCTATTGCCGAATCGCGGCCGAGACGCGGAACCTTGTCGGAGGCATGCTTCTCACGGTGCAAGAGGGAGTCGAGTCCGGTGCCCGCCCCGGGGCGCCGGGTTCTCGGCGTGGCCGGGGTCTGGGAGGCCGGAACGCATGCCGGTGACCATCCTGATCGTGGACGACCACGGCGCCATCCGGCGCGGCGTTCGCGCCATCCTGGAAGCGCATGACGGCGTCGAGGTCGTCGCCGAAGCGGCGACCGGGGCCGAGGCCATCGACCTGGCCGCGGCGCACAAGCCCACCGTCGCGGTGATCGACTATGCGCTGCCCGTGATGAACGGGTCTCAGCTCACCCGGCGCATCCGGGAGGCGAGCCCCAAGACCCAGGTCCTGGTCTTCACCATGCACGAGAGCGAGGCCCTGGTGCGCGACGTGCTCGCGGCAGGCGCACGGGGATACCTCCTGAAGTCCGATGCCGACCAGCAGCTCGTCGCCGCCGTCGATGCCCTGTCGCGCCACCAGACCTACTTCACCAGCCGCGTGAACGAGGCGCTGCTCGCCCACTACCTCGCCCATCCGGGCCAGCCCTCGGACATGGACGTTCTGACCGCCCGCGAGCGGGAGGTGGTGCAGCTCATCGCCGAGGGCCAATCGAGCAAGCAGGCCAGCGAGACGCTCGCCATCAGCCTCAAGACCGTCGAGACGCATCGCGCCGCCGCGATGCACAAGCTGGGATTGAGCACGACGGCGGCCCTGGTCCGCTACGCGGTCAGGAACAAGCTCGTCGAGCCCTGAGGGTATCGGATCGCGCGGCGACGCGGCTCGGCCGATCGGTCGTGCCGATCCGGCTCGGAGCGGCCGCGGTCAGGGACAGGCTCCGACGCGGCCGCGGCGAGGACGCCGAGCGAGGGCGACGTCATGCCGTGCCGGTGCCGGGATCGGCCGGGCACGACGAGGGGAGGTCTCCACTTCCGGACCAGAGCCCGATTCGCATAAGGTATATTATGGAACCTGAGACAGCGGATGGTTCATCCGGGAGGCCTGCCGACCGGCCCATCCGTCCTCTGATCCTCCGGCAGGAAGTCAGCCTGGGCGCCCAGGCCACAGGCCGCTTCCACGCGCGCGATAACCGGTCCGGCGCCGGTGAGCGGCACGCAGCGGTGCCGGGAACGTCTCGGCCCGGCTGGCGAGCGGTTAGGCTGCCGGAATCCGCTCCGGAGCCCGCCATGACCGACCGACCCCTCAACCTCCTCGCCGGCCTGCCGCCGCCGGGCACCCCGGACGAGGAGATCCGGACCCTGCTGGCGCGGCCGGGGCTGCGCATCGAGCGCATCGTCTCGACCGGGCAAGCCAGTCCGCCGGGCTTCTGGTACGACCAGCCGCAGGACGAATGGGTGCTGGTGCTCGCGGGCGCGGCGCGGCTGCGGCTCGACGGCGAGCCCGCGGACCGGGTGCTCGGCCCCGGCGACCACCTGCTGATCCCGGCGCATCGCCGCCACCGCGTCGCCTGGACCAGCCCCGAGGCGCCGACGGTCTGGCTCGCCGTGCATCTCGGCCCGGATCAGGCCTCCACGGTCGCGGTGAGCCCGTCATAGGCCGGCACCACGCCCTCCGGCAGGCGGCGGCGCAGGGTCTCGTAGTCGAGGTCGGTGTGCAGGTTGGTGAGGATGGCCCGGCGCGGGCGCACCTCCTCGATCAGCGCCAGCGCGTCCGAGACCGAGTAGTGCGTCGGGTGCGGCGTGTCGCGCAGGGCGTCGATGATCAGGAGGTCGAGGTTGCGCAGGGCCGCCTTGGCGGCGTCCGGCATGGTGCTGACGTCGGGCGCGTAGGCCGCGTCCGCGAAGCGGAAGCCCAGGGCCTCCTCGTTGCCGTGCGCCATCCGGAACGAGATGGCGGTGACCGGGCCGCCCGGCCCGTCGAGGGTGAGCGGCGCCGCGTCGGCGAGTTCGTGCAGGTCGAGGATCGGCGGGTAGAGGCTCCCGGGGGGCGAGGCGAAGCAGTAGCCGAAGCGCGCGGTGAGCAGCGCCCGCGTGGCCGCGTCGGCATGGACCGGGATGCGCCGGCGCATGTGGATCACCAGGGGACGCACGTCGTCGATGCCGTGGGTGTGGTCGGCATGCGCGTGCGTGAACAGCACCGCGTCGAGCCGCGTCACTCCCGCGTCGAGGAGCTGCTCGCGCAGGTCCGGCGAGGTGTCGATGAGCACCGTCGTCGCGGTGTCCCCGGGGGCGCGCCGGCCCTCGACGAGGAGCGAGCAGCGGCGGCGGCGGTTCCTCGGCTCGGCGGGGTCGCAGGCGCCCCAGCCGTAGCCGACCCGCGGCACGCCGCCGGAGGAGCCGCAGCCGAGGATGCGGAGCGTCAGCGCGGCCATCCGGTCCTCATGCGATGGGGGCTTCCGGGTGGGCGCAGCCCGCGTGGGCGGCGTCCGCGTGGGCGGCGTCCGCCCCGGCGGGCTGCGCCCGCAGGGCCTTGTCGAACAGCGCGAAGAAGTTCGCGGTGGTGAGGCGCGCGAGGTCGTCGGGGGTCATCCCGAGCGTCCCGGCGAGCACCGCGGCGGTCCGGGCGACGTAGGCGGGCTCGTTCGGCTTGCCGCGGTGGGGCTCCGGCGCGAGATAGGGCGCGTCGGTCTCGACGAGCAGCCGGTCGCGGGGCAGGCTCGCGGCGATCGCCCGCAGTTCCTCCGAGCGCCGGAAGGTCAGGATGCCGGAGAACGAGACGTAGAGCCCGAGCTCGACTCCGATCTCGGCGAGGCGCCGCCCCGACGAGAAGCAGTGCAGCACCGCCCGGAAGCGGCCGCGCGCCATCTCCTCGGTGAGGATGGCCGCCATGTCGTCGTCCGCGTCGCGGGCGTGGATGACGAGCGGCAGGCCGGTCTCGCGGGCCGCCGCGATGTGGGTGCGGAAGACCCTGGCCTGCACGTCCCGAGGCGCCTTGTCGTAGTGGTAGTCGAGCCCCGCCTCGCCGATCCCGACGCAGCGCGGGTGGCGCGAGAGCGCGGCGATCTCCGCGGCCGGGACGTCCGGCTCCTCCGCGGCCTGGTGCGGATGGGTGCCCACCGTGAACAGGATCTCGGGATGCGCCTCGGCGAGGCCCCGGTAGACCGCAGCCTGGCGCACCCGGGTCGAGATGGTGAGCATGCGGGTGACGCCCGCCGCCCGCGCGCGGGCCAGCACCTCGGGCAGCCGCTCCGACAGGCCCGGGAAGTCGAGGTGGCAGTGGCTGTCGACCAGCATGCCGCCTCAGGCCTCCGGCTCGACGAAGCGCGGGAAGATCGGGCTCGGGGCCGGCAGCGCCGTGCCGGGGGTGAGCCGCTGCCCCTCCCCGACCGTGGCGAGCCCCCTCGCCTCCTGCGGCACCGCCAGGAGGTCGAGGAGCGTGGCCGCCGCCGCCGGCACGAAGGGCTGCACCAGGATGCCGATCGCCCGCAGGACCTCGGCCGTCACGTAGAGCACGGTGGCCATCCGGGCGGGGTCGGTCTTGCGCAGGGTCCAGGGTTCCTGGCCCGCGAAGTAGCGGTTGGCCTCCGCCACCACGGCCCAGATCTCGGCGAGCGCGTGGTGCAGCGCGTAGTCCCGCATCGCCGCCCGCGCGGCCGCCGGCAGCGCGTCGGCGGCGGCCAGCAGCGCGCGGTCGGCCTGCGTCAGGTCGCCGGGCTGCGGCACCGCCCCGTCGCAATTGCGCGCGATCATGGTGAGGGAGCGCTGCGCGAGGTTGCCGAGGTCGTTGGCGAGGTCGGCGTTGGTGCGGTTGACGATCGCCTCGTGCGAGTAGTTGCCGTCCTGGCCGAAGGGCACCTCGCGCAGCACGAAGTAGCGCAGGGGGTCGACCCCGTAGAGGCCGGCGAGTTCGATCGGGTCCACCACGTTGCCGAGCGACTTCGACATCTTCTCGCCGCGGCTGAGGAGGAAGCCGTGGCCGAAGACGCGCCTGGGGAGCGGCACGCCGGCCGACATCAGGAAGGCCGGCCAGTAGACCGCGTGGAAGCGGATGATGTCCTTGCCGATGACGTGGAGGTCGGCCGGCCAGTGGCGCCAGCGCGGATCCGCCTCCTCCGGGAAACCGCAGGCCGTGATGTAGTTCGTGAGCGCGTCGACCCAGACGTACATCACGTGGCCGGGCGCCCCCGGCACCGGGATGCCCCAGTCGAAGGTGGTGCGGCTCACCGACAGGTCCTGCAGCCCCGAGCGCACGAAGCTCACCACCTCGTTGCGCCGCGTCTCCGGCCCGATGAAGTCGGGGTTCTCGGCGTAATGCGCCAGCAGCCGCTCCGCATAGGCCGAGAGGCGGAAGAAGTAACTCTCCTCCTCCACCCACTCCACCGGCGTGCCGGTCCGCTCGGCGCGGCGCACCCCGTCCTCGCCGAGCACGAGTTCGGATTCGTCGTAATAGGCCTCGTCGCGCACCGAGTACCAGCCGGCGTATTTCGACAGGTAGATGTCGCCCGCCTGCTCCATGCGCCGCCACAGGGCCTGGCTCGACACGAGATGGTCCGGGTCGGTGGTGCGGATGAAGCGGTCGAAGGCGCAGTTCAGCGTCTCGGCCATGGTGCGGAAGCGCGGCGCCATCCCGTCCACGAAGGCGCGCGGGCTCACCCCCGCCTTGGTGGCGGTCTGCTGGATCTTGAGCCCGTGCTCGTCGGTGCCGGTGACGAAGAACACGTCGTAGCCGTCGATGCGCTTGAAGCGCGCGATGGCGTCCGCGGCGATCACCTCGTAGGCGTGGCCGATATGCGGCGCCCCGTTCGGATACGAGATCGCGGTGGTGATGGTGAAGCGTTCGCCCGCCACGCCTGGGTTCCCGAGACAGTTCGAGGGGTGCGGGCGGCAGCGCCCGCTCTCCACAAGCCTTAGAGCACTTTCGGGTCGGGGGGGAACACCCCCTCGCGCGCCCTCCCGCCAGGGGCCGGGCGCGCGAGGCCCAGTTCAGGCCGCGCCGCGCCGCCGGGGCGGCCTCCGCGGCGGGCGCGCTCGCCGCTACCGGATCGGATGACCGTCGCAGAGCTCGTCCAGGTACCGGAGGACGCTGCTTGATGCCGTCTCGACGGCGTCGATGCACCGGAGGGCGCCGGCGATGTCGCCCTCCGCGAAGCGGCGCGCCGCTTCCTTGCCGTGCTGGTGCACGGCCTCGTGCGGGCATTCCAGGGCGACGAAGGCCGGGTTGCCCCGATAGGCGGCCGAGCCTTCGCCGTAGTACCATTTGCCGAGCCGGCAGGAATGATGGTCCGCGAGCTCGTCGGCCCGCAGGCTCACGCGGCCGACCGCCATATCGGCCAAGCGCTTCTTCCACAGGACATGATCCGCCTTGGCGAGGCGCGGGATCTTCCCGCCGAGATTGAGGGCGGCGAGGGACTTCAGCTGCTCCTCGATCAAGCCCTGCCCCGAATCCAAGAGCTTGGACAGGCCGTGGACCTCCCGGGTGTTCGCGACGCTGCGCTCGGTGAGGGTGTTCACGTCGTCGGAGATGGTCTGTGTCGTCGTGACCTGATCGGCGATGACGCCGTCGAGGTTCTTCATCCGCAGGCCGACCTCGGACGCGCTGCGATCGATGGCGGTCATGTCGCGTTCGAGCGTGCCCACGACATCCGCGCCGGCCTGGGCCGTCCGCACCGTGTCGGCGATCAGGACCGCGATGTCGCCGATCTCGCCCTGCAGCCGTGCGATGCGCGTGCGGATGTCGTTGGTGGCGTCCTGCGTCTCGCGGGCGAGCGCCTTGACCTCGCCGGCCACGACCGCGAAGCCGCGGCCCGCCTCGCCGGCGCGCGCCGCCTCGATCGTCGCGTTGAGCGCCAGCAGATTGGTCTGCCTCGCGATCCCGTCGATGGAACCGATGATGGCATCGATCGCCGTCGAGGCCTCCCGCAGCTTCGCCATGCGCGCCTCGACCGCGACGGCGCGGGCGCAGAGGTCCTTCATGGTCTCGATCGTCTCGCCGGCCCGCGCGTGACCGTGGCTCAGGGCCGCCTGCATCTGGTCGGCGTCCCGCACCGTCTCCTGTGCTTCCGCCCGGACCCTGTCGATCGTGCTCACGAGGTCAGCCCCGGCCCGGGAGAGCGCGGTGGTGCGGCCCGCCATCGCATCCGAGGCCTCGATCAGGCGGGCCGCGACGATCGCCGTCTCGCAGTTGCGGATGCTGATGGCGACGGCGCGATCGAGGTCCTTCGTGGCGCCCGATGCCAGGCTCTCTGCGAGCCGGTTCAGCATCAAGGCCATCGGGTCGTCACCATCGAGCCGGTTCGTATACTCTCCGGCGCAGAGATCTTCCAGAAAGCCTATATGGTCCGGAGCTCGGCGCGGCTCCTCTTCGGCCGGAGAGGAAACCGATGCATCGCCTGCGCGCAGCCGCCTGAGGAATGGTGCCATTGTCGTCACTTCCCTTTGGGAGTAAACGTGGATCGAAATGACTGACAAAGATTTACCGTGATGGATTCCCTGGCGTGAATGTCGCGTGTCCTAGCGGAAAGTCTCCATGGCGATTCCGTCTCTAGGGCATCCCGGCGCTCTTCTCGGTTGCCGATGTCCCACCCGCGCACGCGCCGCCTGCTCCTGTCGCCGGAGAGGGAGGGTGAATCGTTCGCGTCAGGCGATCGAGGGCCGACGCTCGTTCGCCAGCCGCCGTCCGGCGGAGCGCGGCTCCTCCGACGGCGTGCCGTTCCACGGCGTCATCGACGGCGTCATGGCCCGGACCGGCGACCCGGCCGGCACTGGCGGCTCCGACCTGCCGGACCTGAAGGTCGCGTTCAACGCCGGCCTGCGGGAGCCGGCAGCGAGCCGGACGCCCGCAAGACGGGCCGCGTCGGCTTTGCTATGCGTGCCCTTCCCTGACCAGAGCACGGTTCTCACGGCGGAGGTGCGCGTGCCGGACGATGGCGACACTCTCGTCGACTTCGGTCCCTTCGCGGCCGGGCTCGACCCCGACGAGCGGATCGCGCGCCTCTTGCGCCTCCACAGGGTGCTGTCCTCGACGCAGACCACGGCGCGGGCGGCGGTGCTGGCGGCCCTCTCCAACGCCGATGCGCTGCCGGCGGCCCTCGCCGCCCTCGACGCGTTGCCGCCCACCGAGCGCCGGATCCTGATCGCGCGCTACGAGGGCAAGCCGGAGCCGGCCGCGTTCTGGGGTGAGACCGACGAGCCCTCGGACTGACGCCAACGGCCCAGGATGCCGATGCATCGATCTCGATCCCGGGCAGGCCCGGGATCGACGGGGCCGTTGAGCCATCGCGACGTGTCGATGCCAAGCCAGAGGCTTGGCGACACGTCGAGAACGGAACCAAAGGTCGTCTTCAACGACCGTTGGTGTGACGACCCTACCGCGCCGCCGCCACCTCCTCGAACACCGACAGGATCACCGGCCGCCGGTCGAGGTTGTAGGTCGCGGCCTCGCGGGCGCTGCGGGCGATGCGCTCGCTCGCCTCGGCGAGGGCGGCGAGGCGCGCGGGCGGCTCGGCGAGGCGCCGGCCGATCTCGGCGGCGAGGTGGCGCTGCACCGTGTCCAACGCCGTCTCGTAGAGGGCCTCCGCCTCGCGGGAGCTCAGCCGCTCGGCGAGGGCCAGCACCCGGCGCCAGTCGGGGCTGGCCAGCAGCGCCTCGACCTCGTCCACCAGGGCGAGCGTGGTCGGATCGAGGAGGCCGAGCGCCCGGGCGACCGAGCCCTCGGCGAGCGCCGCGGCCCGGGCCAGCACCTCGGGCGGATGGGCCGACCAGGGGGGCCCGAGGCCGCGCAGCACCGCGGCCACGTCGGCCTGCGCGAGCGGGCGCAGCGCCAGCCGCCGGCAGCGGGAGCGGATGGTGGGCAGGAGCCGGCCCGGCGCGTGGCTGACGATCAGGAACAGGGAGCGGGCGGGCGGCTCCTCGATCACCTTGAGGAGCGCGTTGGCGCTGGCGAGGTTCAATTCCTCCGCGCAGTCGACGATGCAGATCCGGTAGCCCGCATCCGCCGAGGTCTCGGCGAAGAGGTGGAGCGCGCGCCGCGCCGCCTCGACGGTGATCTGCGTCGGCACCGTCTTGGCCCCCGGCGCCCGCTGGCGGCGCAGCAGCACGAGGTTCGGGTGCGCGAGCGTCGCCACCTGCCGGGCGGCCGGGTGGTCGGGCGGCACCGCGAGCGTGTCGGGCTCCCCCCGCCCCGTGCCGCAGGCGAGGAGGTGGCGGGCGACCCGGAAGGCGAGCGTCGCCTTGCCGATCCCCCGCGGGCCGCCGATCAGCCACGCATGGTGCAGGCGCCCGGAGCCGATCGCCGCCCGGAACGCCGCCTCGGCGGGCTCCTGGCCGATCAGGCGCATCTCCTCGCGCGGGCGGCGCAGCCCGGCAACCTCGCCGGGTTCGAGGTCCTCGGCGCGCGTCTCAGGCGGCATCGCTGCGCTCCTGCGGCAGGAGGCCGGGCAGGCGCCCGGCGACGGTCGCCCGGACGGCGGCCGCCACCGCGTCCGGATCGCCCGCCGCGTCGATGAGCGCGCAGCGCCGCGGCTCGGCCGCCGCGATGGCCCGGAAGGCCTCGCGCAGGCGCTGGTGGAAGGACAGGGCCTCGGCCTCGAAGCGGTCCGGACCGCGGGCGCTGCCGAGGTCGCGCCGTCTGGCGCGGGCGAGGCCCGCCTCCGCCGGGAGGTCGAGGATGAGGGTCAGGTCGGGGCGGGTGCGCCCGACCACGATCCGTTCCAGCGCCGCCACGCCCTCCGGGTCGACCCCGCCCGCCGCGCCCTGGTAGGCGCGGGTGGAATCGGCGAAGCGGTCGCACAGCACCACCGCGCCGCGCGCCAGCGCCGGGCGGATCAGGGTGTCGAGGTGGTCGAGCCGGGCGGCGGAGAACAGCAGCGCCTCCGCGAAGGGGCCGTAGGGCTTGGCCGCCCCGGCCAGCAGCGCGGTGCGGATCTGCTCGGCGCGCGGCGAGCCGCCGGGCTCGCGGGTGGTGACGACCTCCCGCCCGCCCCGGCGCAGCCGCTCGGCGAGGCGGGCGACCTGCGTCGACTTGCCGGCGCCCTCCCCGCCCTCGAAGGTGACGAACACGCCCCGTCCGGATGCCCCGCTCACGAGCGGTTCGTCAGCTTGGCGAAGGTGCCGCGCACCCAGCCGGTGCCGACTTCGAGCGCCGCATCGAGGGCGCGCTGCGTCATGGAGCCGGGGGCGACCTCCTCGGCGGTGTAGAGGGGCATGTCGAGCACGGGCTGGTCGCCGCGGCTGACCTTGAGCCGCGCCACCTCCTTGCCGGCCGCCACCGGGGCGACGAGCGGCCCCTGGTAGACGACCCGGGCGGTGATGCGGTCGGCCGAGCCGCGCGGCAGCAGGAGCCGCACCGGCTTCCTGGCGACGAGCGCCACCCGGCCCTTGGCGCCGCCATAGGTCTCGGCCTCCGCCACGGCCTCGCCGGCGGCGAAGATCTGGCGCGCCTCGAAGGCGCGGAACCCCCAGTCGATGAGCTTGCGCGATTCCGCCGCGCGGTCGCGCGCGGTCTTGAGGCCGCTCACCACGAGGACGAGGCGCTGGCCGTTCTGCACCGCCGAGCCGGCCAGCCCGTAGCCCGATTCCTCCAGGTAGCCGGTCTTCAGCCCGTCCGCGCCGACCTCCATGGTGAGGAGCGGGTTGCGGTTCTGCTGGCGGATCTTGTTCCAGGTGAACTCGCGCTCGGAGAACAGCTTGTACTCGTCCGGGTAGGCCTCGATCAGGTGGATGGAGAGGCGCGCGAGGTCGCGGGCCGTCACCTTCTGGTCGGGGGCCGAGTAGCCGGTGGCGTTGCGGAAGGTCGAGCGCGTGAGCCCGATCTCGCGGGCGCGCCGGTTCATGATCTGGGAAAAGTTCTCCTCGGTGCCGGCGATGCCCTCGGCGGCCGCGATGGAGGCGTCGTTGCCCGATTGCACGATGATGCCGCGCAGCAGGTCCGGCAGCTTCACCTTGCTGTTGAGCTGGGCGAACATCGAGGAGCCGCCCCCGCCCGCGCCGCCCCGCTTCCAGGCGTTCTCGCTGATCGGGAATTCGCTGTCCTGGGTGAGCCGGCCCTTGCGCAGCTCGTCGAAGATCACCTCGACGGTCATCAGCTTGGCCATGCTGGCGGGCGAGAACAGCTCGTCGGCGGCCTTCTCGAACAGCACCGAGCCGGAATCCGCGTCGATCAGGATCGCGTGCGGCGCCTGGGTCTGGAAGCCCTGCGCCCGCGCCGCGGTGGCGAGCCCTACCGCCAGCAGACCCGCCGCGACCCGCGCGAGGATCCGTCCCGCCCGCCCTGCGCGTTGCCTCGCTCTTGCCGCCATGCCGTCACCATCCGGGTTGCCGGGGCACTCTGCCGCCCCGGGCTGTGCGGTGCAACCGCGGCGGCCTCCGTTCAGGCGGCCTGGATGCCGCCTCCCCGTCCGTTCGCACGGTGCGGCAACGGCTTAGGGGCCATCGTCGCAGCCCGGCGGGCGTCAGAGCATCCCGGCGACCTTGGCACGCGGGCCGGCGGCCTTGCGCTCCGGCGCGCTCTCGACGGTCGCGGTCCGGCTGCGGCCGGCGGCGGGATGCGGCGGCGCGCCGGTGAGCCGCAGGGGCGCGGAGAGCGGCAGCGGGGCCGCAGGCCGCGGTGCGGCGGAGCCTGCCGGGGCCTGACCGGCCGCAGGCCGGGCGCCCGAGGCGGCGAGCATCGCCTGCGCCAGCCCGTTGCGGTCCTTCGGGCCGGCGGCGGGAGCCGGTGCGGCGAGACGCGGGGACGCGGCGGGCGCCGGCCGGGACGCCTCGACGAGGCGCAGGGGGGCAGGACGCGGCGCCTCCGCGACGCGCAGGGGTGCGGGCCGCGGGCGCTCCACCACCGAGGGCACCGGCTCCGGCAGGGGCTCGGGCCGGCGGAAGGCCAGGGCGCGGGACTCGGCGCGGGACTCGGGACGCGTCTCGGCGAGGGCCTGGGGACGCGCCTCCTCCCCGGCCTCGGCCAGCATGATGCTGCGGGCGCCGGCCGGGCGCCCGTCGGTGCGCAGCGTCGCCATCAGCTTGCGGTCGTCGCTGCCGGCCACCGAGGCCTTGCCGACATACTCGACCCGCACCCGGGTGGTGCCCTGGCGCCGGAAGTCGAGGGCCTCGGCCACGCTCTGCGAGACGTCCATCAGCCGGCCGGCATGGTAGGGGCCGCGGTCGTTCACCCGCACCATCATCGAGTGGCCGTTGGCGAGGTTGGTGACGCGGGCGTAGCTCGGCAGCGGCAGGGTCGGGTGGGCGGCGGCGACCGAGAAGCGGTCGAAGACCTCGCCGTTGGCGGTCAGGCGCCCGTGGAAGGCGGTGCCGTACCACGAGGCCAGCCCCTCGCGGACGTAGCCCCGCGGGTTCTCGCGCGGCACGTAGGTGTGGCCGGCCACCACGTAGGGCTTGCCCACCATCGCGCGCCCGCCGCCCTTCGGGATCGGGTCGTTCTCGCCGTAGAGCCGGGGGCTCGGGGCGACGCCGTATTTCGGATCGACCTGCCGGCCGGCCTTGGCGGTCATGCCGGGCGGGGGCGAGCCGGCGCAATTGGCCGTCAGCAGCGCCGCGCCCGCCACGGCGGCGAGCCGGGCCGCACCGGCCCACCGCCCCCCGCCGCCCGACCCGGAGGCCCGGTCGGACGCACCGTCGCCGTTCGAAGATCCCGCCATCGTTCGCGACCGCCCCGTTACGCAACGCTCCGGCGCGGCGGCCTTGACGCCCGTTCGAGCCCGCCGCCTTCGCGCCAACCGCCCCAGTGTGGCGGGACGGGCTGAACGAAAGCTTGACGCGGGCGGGGAGTCAACGGCGGGCCGCGCCCTGGTGCGGCCCTTGAGGACAGCGCCTCAACATCCTGGCGGGACACGGGAATGCCGATCGGTCGCGGAGGCGCCGGGCCATCTGCCGGATCTCGCGGATCGCCTCAGCATGAGCGCACAAGCCGTTGGCGGCGCTGCGCTTGTCGGGATCCTCGGGCCGATCCGGCCGTGCCGCGACGATCCCGGCCCGATCCCCAGGCGGCGTCGGGATCTAGGCCCGACGCGCAACCGGTGTCCGCTTCGTCGGACGATGCTCCAAGCGGACCAAGCGCTGGCAGGCCAACGCTTGGTCCGCTCAGACCCTTGTCGTGTCGCGGATTGCTGTCGCGAAACCGGCACCCACTCTGGCGGAACCTGCTTAGTCGCTCCCCCGCACCGTCACGCCCTTCGTGTCGGTGTGAGCCGAGATGAAGCTCGTGCCGTTGGCATCCTTGCCGACCCGGAAGACGATGCCGGGAAAGCTGAACTGGATGTTGACCACGCCGCCCGAGACGCGATCGAGCTCGGCATCCGCAAGCTCGCCCTGGGCGTGCTCGTCCATCCGAGCGGTCCGGCCGTCCTTCGCCATCTGCATCTCTGCTCCTCCTTGAGAGGCAAAGCCCATGAGTCAGGCCTCGTGCAGGATAGGCGGCGGACGAGGCCGGGACGGTGAGAACGCGCACAACGCCACGGCCGCGGATGCGGATCAGGGGCGCCGCAGGCGGGCGGTCCGCCCGCCGTCGAGGCCGATCGGCCCGGTCAGGCCGGATGGACGGCCCTTCGAGCGGCCACCTCAGCCGTCCTCGCGCAGCGCCTCCGCCACGCGGGCCTCCAGCAGGTCCGGGCGGCGCAGGATCAGGGCGCCGCGGGTGCGGTCCACGAGGCCCTCGCTCGCCATCACGGTGAACTCGCGCGTCACCTGCTCGCGGCGGCAGCCGATGCGGGCGGCGAGCACGTGGTGGTAGGGCGGCGGGGTGACGACCCGCTCGCCGTCCGAGCCCGCCCGCGGCGAGGACAGGCGCAGCAACTCCGCGTAGAGCCGGTGGCGCAGGTCGAGGACGGCGTGCTCCATCAGGCGGCCGTTGAGGGCGCGCACCCGCTTGGCGAGGAGCCGCAGCAGCCGGTCGCCGATGGCGGGGGCCGCGAAGACGATCTGGCGGAAGACCGCGGCCGGCACCACGCAGAGTTCGCCCCGGGTGAGCGCCGTGACGTTGGCGGAGCGGCTGACGCCGTCGATGGCGGCGAGTTCGCCGAAGAACTCCCCGCCGCGCATCTCGCCGAGGATCACCTCCTTGCCCGACTGCGTGCGGTTGAGGATGCGCACCTCGCCCGCGGCCAGGAAGTAGACGTCGGTCGAGGCATCGTCGAAGTCGACCAGAACCTCGTTCGGCTCGAAGCGCCGCCAGATGCAGCGGGTCTCGTAGGGCGCGAGGTCGACGCCCGCGTCCTTGAAGAACGGAAAGACCCCCAGACGGCCCATGTGAACGCCCCCTGCCCGCACGCCAGGGCCTTTTGCCACGGCGCGGCCGGGCTTGACCAGCGCTGGGGATAACTTTGCGGGGACTTGTCCGGGAATCGATCCCTTTCGGGGGGAGTGTCGCAAGGCGAAGCGCCCCTCGGCCGGAGCTGATCGGCCGGTCGTCTTGTCGGGCGCTGGAACGCGGCGGCGAATGATGCTTAAGACCGGTCGCGCTTCGCCCCGCTTCCCCAGAGCCAACCGGGATCGCCCGCATGACGGCCCTCCAGGCGTTCCAGCCCGGCCCGTTCCTCGACACCGGCCTGAGCCTCCTCGTCGCCTTCGCGCTCGGCACCCTGATCGGGGCGGAGCGGCAGTACCGCCAGCGCACGGCGGGCCTGCGCACGGCGGTGCTGGTGGCGGTGGGCGCCGCCGCCTTCGTGGACCTCGGCATGCGGCTGAACGGCAATCCGGGCGCGGTCAGCATCACCGCCTACGTGGTCTCGGGCGTCGGCTTCCTCGGCGCGGGCGTGATCATGAAGGAGGGCATGAACGTGCGCGGCCTCAACACCGCCGCGACCCTGTGGGGATCGGCCGCGACCGGGGCCTTCGCGGGGGCCGACCTTCTCGGCGAGGCCGTTCTGGTCGCGCTCGCCGTGCTGGCCGGCAACACGCTGCTGCGTCCGCTCGTCAACGCCATCAACCGCATCCCGATCGACGAGCGCGCCGCGGAGGCGACCTACGAGGTGCGCCTGACCACCGAGGCGGACCGCCTCGGCACCGCGCGCGACCGGCTGACCGACCAGCTGGAGGCCGCCCACTATCCCGTGCGCGAGGTCGAGGTGGAGGAGCGCGGCGAGGGCGAGGTGGAACTCGTGGCGACGCTGGTCAGCACCGCGGTGGAGCCGGAGGAGATCGACGCGGTGGTGGCCAAGCTCGGGAGCGAGCCCGGCGTGCGGCACGCCACCTGGACCACCCGCACGAGCGAATGAGGGCCGCGGGCCTCACGCCTTCACGATCGTCGGCCCCGCCAGTCCGTTCCGGGCCATGACGTTGCGGGTGTCCACCACGAGCCGCGCGTGGCGCGCCACCAGCGCGTAGTCGACCCCGTCGTGGTCGGTGGCGATCAGCACCGCATCCGCCCCGGCCAGCGTCTCGGCCGTGAGCGGCTGCGAGCGGCGGCCGGCCAGTTCCGGATGCTCGCGGGTGGCGGGGAGCACCGGCACCAGGGGGTCGTGGTAGAGCGCGGTCGCGCCCCGCGCCTCGATCAGGCGCATCAGGCGCAACGAGGGGCTCTCGCGGGTGTCCTCGATGTTGCGCTTGTAGGCGAGCCCCAGCACCAGGATGCGGGCGCCCGACACGGGCCGGCCGGTGCGGTCGATGGCGGCGGCGAGGCGCTCGACCACGTGGTGGGGCATCCGGGTGTTCACCTCGCCGGCGAGTTCGACGAAGCGGGCCGGCACGTCGAATTCCCGCGCCTTCCAGGCGAGGTAGAACGGATCGATCGGGATGCAGTGCCCCCCCAGGCCCGGTCCGGGATAGAACGGCATGAAGCCGAAGGGCTTGGTGGCGGCCGCCGCGATCACCTCCCAGACGTCGATGCCCATCGCGTCGTAGACGAGCTTCAGCTCGTTCACGAGGGCGATGTTGACGGAGCGGAAGATGTTCTCGGTGAGCTTGACCGCCTCCGCCGTCGCCGCGGTCGAGACCGGCACGGTCTCGACCGTGAGCGCCCCGTAGAGCGCCCCGGCGAGGCGCCGCGAGGCAGGATCGTCCGCCCCCACCACCTTGGGGATCTGGCTGGTGGCGAAGTCCGGATTGCCCGGGTCCTCGCGCTCCGGCGAATAGGCCAGGAAGACGTCGCGCCCGACGCGCAGGCCCCCCGCCTCCAGGCGCGGGCGCATCACCTCCGCGGTGGTGCCCGGATAGGTGGTGGATTCGAGCACCACGAGCTGGCCCGGCCGCAGGCGCTCCGCCACCGCCCCCGCGGTCGCCTCGACGTAGGAGAGGTCGGGCTCGCGGTGGCGGGTGAGCGGGGTCGGCACGCAGATCAGCACCGCGTCGGGCTCATCGAGGCGGGCGAGATCCCCTGTCGCCGCGAAGGCCCCCGCCCGCAGGGCCGCACCCAGCGCCTCGCCCGGGATGTGGTGGAAGGCCCCCTCGCCCCGGTTGAGCGCCGCCACGCGCTCCGGGTTGGTGTCGAAGCCGAGCACCGGGAAACCGGCCCGCACGGCCGCGAGCGCGAGCGGCAGGCCGACATAGCCGAGACCGACGATGCCGATCAGGGCGCGGCGCCCGGCGAGCTTGTCCGCGAGGACGTCGGCGACGCCCTCGGCGCGTTCGGTGTCAGGCGCCATCCTCTGCCCCGCTCCGGTTCCCGGGGGTCTTGGGCGGGCGCCGGTCGCCTGTCAAACGGCCGCGCTGGCGGCGGTCCCGCTCAGCGCATGGCGGCGCGGCGGCCCTCGGCCTCGGCCCGCACGGTGCTGGTGGTGATCGCGTCGGCGCTCCAGTCGAAGGCGGTGCCGGCCTGCCCCACGCGCTCGCCGTGGGCGAAGAGTGCCCGCATGAAGTCGCGGTCGAAGGGCGCCTTGGAGGTGCGGCCGAAGCGCTGGTCGATGAAGGCGACGTGCAGCGGCAGCCCCGTCCGGGCGGCGTAGCCCTTGGTCAGGGCGATGGCCCCGGCGGTCTGCGCCCGGATCGCGGCCGAGAGCGAGCGGCCGAGGATGCTCAGCATCGTGCGCGAGGTGACCTGGAAGTCGGGGGTGAGCCCGTTGTTGACCACGACGTAGAGCTCGGGCGCGGGCAGCCCTCCGGCCTCGGGATCCTGCCCCAGGATGGCGCGGCCGGGAGCGACGAAGAACGGGGCCGTGGTGCCGCCGTCCGCGTGCATCTCCTGGAAGCGCTTGCCCCCGGGACCCTCCGCGTCGATCATGACCGGCGGAAACACCCCCGGGATCGCCGCGGAGGCGAGCATCACCTCGCGGAAGAGCTTGAGGGCGGACGGTCCGCCCGCGGCCGCGATGGCCCCCATGTCCCACAGCACCGGGCGGCCGCTGTCGATCTCGGTCGTGACCACGAGGAGGCGGCGGCCCTTGCGGTGCTCGCCCGCCACGTCGGCGAGGAGCGCCGGCGTGACGCTGCGCTCGATCTGGCGCTTGAGCGGCCAGGTGTCGGTGAGGCTCTCGCCGCTGCCGCCGAACTCGAACACGTCCGCGGCGCTCACCTCGGTGTAGGCCTGCTGCAGGGCGGCGTCGTAGCGGCGGCCGGCGAAGGCGAACGGCGCGATCAGCGCGCCGGTGGACACGCCCGTGACGACCCCGAAGTCCGGCCGGGTCCCGGCCTGCGACCAGCCCTTGAGCAGGCCCGCCGCGAAGGCGCCGTTCTCGCCCCCGCCCGAGAGGGCGAGCCAGGGCGCCGCGCCCGCCTGCGGGGCCGCCGCCAGGAAGGCGCGGTAGGCCTGCGGGTCGTCGCCGGCCAGGCGCACGCTCGCGGGCAGTCCCTCGGGCTTGGCGGCGGCGAGGTCGGCCGCCGTGAACTCCACCCGGGCCGTGCTCCGCGCGCGGTCCGGCGCCGGGCCGGCGAGCGCCGGATGGATCAGGAACAGGCCGGCCAGAAGGGTTGCGGCGCAGGGCATTCCCCGCCGCCGGAACGATCCCGACATCGTCGTAGTCCTCCGCCGCCCGCCTCACTGCGTCAACGTCGGGTCCCCCGCGCCGTTCCGCCGACCCCGTTCGCAGGTGCGAAAACGCACCCGCCAGCCCCTCTGACGGCCGATTGGTCTGGTCCTGGCGTCGATGAATCCAGTTTCCGCGCAGTCATCGACGATACGCTGCGGTGGCGGTCAAATCAACCGGCCGCAGGGGCGGACTTCAACTCTTGCGGGGGTCTTGACGAAAACTTTGAGCCGGCTGACCGCCCGGGGGTTCAGGGCGCGGCCGGGCCGATCCAGCCGAGCAGGCGGAACCACGCGAAGTCGAGGGGCGCCAGGACGAGGAGGGTCACGGCGGCGACCGCGAGGCAGAGGCGCAGCCCGTCGCGGGCCGGCACGCCGGCCATGCCCATCGCCACCACGATCGGGGCGGCTTGGTAGGGCAGCAGCGGCGTCGCGTAGCCGATCACCTGCGTCATCACCACGGTCGCCAGCGGGAGGCCCGTCCCCTCCGCCAGCACGCGGGCGAGCGGGGTGAACAGGGCCGGGGCGGCGCTGCCGGTGACGACGGCGCTCAGCGCCAGGGCGACGCCGATGAGGGAGGCGAAGCCGAGGGCCGGCCGGGCCGGGTCGAGCGGCAGCACCGCGATCAGGCCCCGCCCGATCGCATCGCCGAGGCCCGAGCGGGCGACCACCGCGGCGAGCCCCAGCACGCCCGCGATGTACAGGCAGGTGCGGATGTTGACGCCTGCGGCGAAGTCCTCGCCGGTCAGGAAGCCGATCCGCGGCAGCAGGCACAGGCAGGCCCCGGCGAGCCCGATCCAGGCCGGCTGGATGCCGTGGAGCGCATCGCTCGCCCACAGCGCCAGGGTCGCGGCGAGCAGGAGCCCGAGGCGGCGCTCCTGCGCCGTCACGGGCCGCAGGGGCTCCGCCGCGACCGGGCGGGGCGTGTCGCGGAACAGCACGCAGAGGCAGCCCGCCAGCACCGCCCCCTTGGCCAAGCCGAGGATGGGCGCGTGCAGGAGGAGGTAGGACAGATAGGAGACGCGCAGGTGGTAGGCGCTCTCCGCCGCCCCCGTCATGACGAGGTTCGGCACGTTCGCCGGCAGGATGCTGGCCGAGAGCTGGAAGGTGCCGAAGCCGACCGCCAGCGCCAGCGCGACCCGCCCGCGCTCCGAGAGGCCGCAGGCGTCGGCGAGCGCCAGCACCACCGGCATCAGCAGGGCGATGCGGCCCATGTTGGAGGGCATCACGAAGGCGAGCGCGTAGGTGAGCGCCACGGTGCCGCCGACGAGGCGCGGCCAGGAGCCCGAGAGGCGCGGCGCGAGGAGGCGCGCGGCGCGTTCCGCGAGCCCGACCTTACGGATCGCCGTGCCGATGACGAAGCCGCTCAGCACCAGCCAGAAGGCCGCCGACTGGAACCCGGCGAACACCGCCTCGGGCGGGCTCGCCTGCAGCACCATCGCGGCGGCGAAGAACAGGAGCGCGGTGAGGTATTCGGGCAGGCGCGCGCTCGCCCAGAGCAGAATCGTCGCCCCCGCGACGAGAGCCGGCAGCAGCAGGCCGCCCGGAGCCGGTCCCATGGATGGGGATCTCCCGATATCCGCGGGCGATCCGGCCGGCGGGTCCTGCGGAGATTCGCATGGCGCCCGCGCGGCCGACATGCGTGATTGCGCCAGCCGCACTTCGCCGGCCGCGAAGGCCCGCATCCTCGTCGGTCCTGACCGTAACGAGGCCTCCGCTCTCGCGGCACCACCGAACCGGCTGCCCCTTCGGCGGATGATGCTCAGAGCCCCGCCACCAGCCACCCGGCCCGCACCGCGAAGACGAAGGCGGTGAGCGTCAGGATCGAGGCCAGCGTGCCGGCGAGCAGGCAGGCGGAGGCGCGTTCGGTGCCGAGCCCGTACTGGGAGGAGACCACGAAGATGTTGAGGGCCGGCGGCAGGGCCGCCATCAGCACGCCGGCGGCGATCCAGACCGGGGGCAGGCCCCCGAACGCCGTGAGGACGCCGAGCGCCAGCAGCGGGTGGACGAGGAGCTTGATGACCACGAGCGCCGCCACCTCCGGCGGCGGCAGGCGGGCGGGCCGCAGCGCCACCGTCAGCCCGAGCATGAACAGCGCGGTCGGGGCCGCGGTCTGGGCGAGCGAGTCCGAGATCCTGTCGAGGACGGTCGGCAGCCGCAGGTGAAGGCCCCCCGCCGCGAGGCCCGCCAGCGCCGCGAGGTTGAACGGGTGGGTGACGATCCGGATCGCGACCGTGCGGACGGCCGCCGCGAAGCCCCGCCGCTCGGCGCCCGCGAGCGCCATCAGCAGAGGCACGAGGGTGAACAGGAACAGGTTGTCGAACACGAAGACGAGCGCCACCGGGGCGCCCGCGGCGGGCCCCAGCGCCGCCAGCACCAGAGGCGGTCCCATGTAGCCGACATTGGCGTAGGCGCCGGCCATGCCCTGGAGCGTGGCCTCCGCCAGGGCGCCGCGGCTCGCCCGCAGGCCCACCATCAGCGCCAGCCCGAAGGCGAGCGCGGTGGCGAGCGTCGTGGCGGCGACGAAGCGGCCGTTCATCACCTCGTCGAGGGGCTTGCCGGCGACGAGGCGGAAGAACAGGCAGGGCAACGCCACGTAGATGACGTAGAATTGCAGCCACGCGAAGCCCGCCGCGCCCTCCGGCCGCGGAAACAGCCGCCCGGCCGCCCAGCCGACCGCGATGAGCCCGAAGAAGGGGCTGAGAAGATCGAACAGGCCCTGGAGTTCCACGCGCTCGCCGCCCCCTCGCCCGCCGGGTCTCGACCATTGGCGGACCGGCGGCGTCTTTACGCTGGCGTGGCCATTGCACTAACCCTCGTGCCCGTGCCAGGGCGGCGTGCGCGCCTCCCCGCCCCGCGCGGCGCAGGGCTCGCGCCGCCGCCCCCTCCGGAGGTCCCGCCATGAAACTGCCGCGCCGCTTCTTCCAGCCGCTCGCCACGGGCGCGCCCGCCCCCTTCCGGGACCTGCCGGTGCGCCTGGAGCGGATGATCCACTTCGTGCCGCCGCACAACGACAAGGTCCGCGCCCGGGTGCCGGATCTCGCCAGCCAGGTCGACGTGGTGCTGGGCAACCTGGAGGACGCGGTCCCGGCCGACCAGAAGCTCGCGGCCCGCAAGGGCTTCATCGCGATGGCCCAGGCCACCGACTTCGCGGCGGCCGGGACCGGCCTGTGGACGCGCATCAATGCGCTCAACAGCCCCTGGATCCTCGACGACCTCATCGAGATCGTCGGCGCGGTCGGGGACAGGCTCGACGTGGTGATGGTGCCCAAGGTCGAGGGGCCGTGGGACATCCACTACATCGACCAACTCCTCGCCCAGCTCGAAGCCCGGGCGGGCGTGGGCAAGCCGATCCTCGTCCACGCGATCCTGGAGACCGCCGAGGGCGTGGCCAACGTCGACGCGATCGCCAGCGCCTCCCCGCGCATGCACGGCATGAGCCTGGGGCCGGCCGATCTCGCGGCCTCGCGCGGCATGAAGACCACCCGGGTCGGCGGCGGCCATCCGGACTACCGGGTCATCGCCGACCCGGTCGAGGGGGTGGCCGAGCGGGCGAGCGTGCAGCAGGACCTCTGGCACTACACCATCGCCAAGATGGTCGATGCCTGCCAGGCCAACGGCATCAAGGCGTTCTACGGCCCCTTCGGCGACTTCTCGGACGCGGCGGCCTGCGAGGCGCAGTTCCGCAACGCCTTCCTGATGGGCTGCGCGGGCGCCTGGACGCTGCATCCGAGCCAGGTCGCGATCGCCAAGACGGTCTTCGCCCCCGATCCGGCCGAGGTCGCCTTCGCCAAGCGCATCCTAGAGGCGATGCCGGACGGCACCGGCGCGGTGATGCTCGACGGCAAGATGCAGGACGACGCCACCTGGAAGCAGGCGAGCGTGATCGTGAACCTCGCCAAGCTCGTCGCCGCCAAGGACCCGGACCTCGCCCGCACCTACGGGCTCGGCTGATCCGCGGCGCGGCGCGGGCGCCGCAGGCATCCCGCGCCGCCTGCGGCTCTCGCACTTCGCCTGCTCTATGCCGCGGCTCTCTGTTTGCCTGCGGCTCTCTCGATTATGCCTGCGGCGCCTGGGCGGCGTGCATTCCCGCGCCGCCGGGATTATGTGAGCGCGATGGAATCCCGCCCGTCTGCCGGTTCGACCGCCATGCCCTCGACCGCCAATCCCCCGACCGTCCCGTCCGGGCCCGTCGCGATCCGCAGCGCCAAGTTCAACATCGGCGCGGTGGTGCGTCACCGCGTCTATCCGTTCCGCGGCATCATCTTCGACGTGGACCCGGTCTTCGCCAACACCGAGGAATGGTGGCTGGCGATCCCCGAGGAGGTGCGGCCCGCCAAGGACCAGCCCTTCTACCACCTGCTCGCCGAGAACCAGGAGACCGAGTACGTCGCCTACGTGTCCGAGCAGAACCTCCTGCCGGACACATCGGGCGAGGCCCTGCGCCACGCGCGCATCCCCGAACTCTTCGTGCGCGACGCCACCGGGGCCTACCGGATGCGGGGCGAGAGCGCCAACTGAGCGCCGGCCCGCCGCGTCGAGCCGCGGTACAGCCGCGCCGAGCGGCCGCGCAGACGAGAAGGGCCGGGCGTCGCCGCCCGGCCCCCGATCCCGCTTGAGGACCCGTCCTTACTTCGGCGCCGCGTTGGCGGCCGGGGCGGGCGCGCCTCCCTTCTGCGCCTCGAGCTGCTTGCGCATCTCCTCGCTGCGCTTCTCCAGCTCGGCCTGGAGCTTCTTCTGCTGCTCCTCCAGCACCTTCGGGTCGATCGGGGCGCCGTCGAAGGCCTTGCCGAAGCCGGCGAGCGGCACCGCGAAGGTGACCTCGCGCTGCGCCTGGTTCTGCACGCTCACGTTCATGGTGGTGCCCTTCTTCATGGCCGCCACCATGTCGTCCTTGAGGCCGGGCACTTCGGCGAAGCAGCCGTTGGGGAAGCAGACCGCGTAGCGGCCGGGCATCGCCTGGCCCTGGTCCACCGTGAAGCGGATGCCGGGCTGCAGCAGCAGGCCGAGGGGCAGCAGGAAGCGCACGATCTTGGTGCTGCCCTGCGGGCCCTTGAGGTCGTAGACCGCGGCGGCGAGGACCGGCTGGCCCTGCTCGGAGACGAAGTCGCGGGTGGTGTAGCAGACCTCGGAACTGGTCGCCTGGTCCTTGCCGCAGACCTTGGTCCACTCGGCCTGGGAGGGCTCGGACTTCACCTGCACCACCTGCGGCCCGTTCTGCTGAGCGGCCGCGTTCGGGGCCGGCTGGGCCGGGGCGGGCTGGGCCGGCTGCTGGGCCGGAGCGGCCGGCTTCTTGGGCTGGGCGAAGACCGGCCCGGCCGCGAGGCCGAGCCCGAGCCCGGCCAGGGCGAGGCAGGCGGCGGCCTGGTGCGGGCGCGCGGAGCGAGCAGCGAAGAACATCAGGTGGAACCCCTCGAAACGGCTTGGTTCTTGAAGCCTCGGCCGCGCATGCGGCGGTTGGGCGTAGTGCGGGGAGCGCGGCCGGCGACCTGGCTCGACCTCCGGCCGCCTGCTTCCCCGCGGATTGAGGCGAAGACATGACCTCCGGACGCGGCCCCATAGCCCAGGAACCGCCTGCCTGGCGAGGCCGATCTTCAGAATCCCTTAACCATGTCGGCCGAGGATCGCGCTCGCGGGGATGGGGTGTGCGGTGGCGGCTCTTCTGGCGAGACGGGACGGGGCGGTGCCCGGGACGGGCGCGGAGCCCGCGCGGACGCTCGGCCTCGCCGCGCTCCTCGGCGCGACCGCCGACCGCTTTCCCGAGCGCATCGCCTTCGTGGACCAGTCCGACAAGCCCGAATGGTGCGGGCGCCCGGCCATCACCTGGACCTTCGCGGCGGCCCGCGAGATCGCGGCGCGGCTGGCGCAGGGGCTCGCCTCGCTTCCCCTGCCGGCGCGCAGCACGGTCGGGATCTGCATGGCCAGCATGGCAGAGAGCCACCTCGCGCTCCTCGCCGTCGAACAGGCCGGGCACCTGCCCTGCCTCCTGCACCCCGCCTGGGACGAGGCGCGCCTGCTGCAGGCCGTCGAGGCCGCGCAGGTGCAGGCGGTGCTCACGCACGGCCAGCTCGGCGCCGAGCGCCTCGCCGAGCGGCTCTGCCGCGTCGCGGCGCGCTACTTCCCGCTGCGCTTCGTCGCCGCCTTCGGCCCGCACGTGCCGGACGGCGTCATCGGCCTCGACCGCATCGTCCTCGATCACCGGGGCGAACCCCGGGAGTCCGGCGAGGCGGCGGGGCTCGTCACCTTCGCGGACCAGGGCGGCGCGCTCCTGCCGGTCCACCGCAGCGCGGACGCACTCGCGGCGGCGGCGGCGCATTGCCTCGTGCCGACCCGGATCGACCCGGGCGACCGCATCCTCACCCTGCTGCCGCAGAGCGACCTCAAGGGTCTCGTCACCGGGCTCGCCGCCGCCCTGCTCGCCGGGGCGGCCCTCGAATCGCATCCGGTCTTCCGCGCCGACGCCCTGGAGGCCGCCCTGGCGCGGCCGGGGCCGACCCATCTCGTCGCCCCGGCCTGGATGGAGGCGGGACTCGCCCGCACCGGGCTCACCGCGCGCCTGCGCAGCGTCACCTACGTGCACAAGGCGCCGGGCCGCCTCTCCGGGCGCGCGCCCGGGCGGGTCGGCACCGTGGACGTGGTCGCCTTCGACGAGCTGGCGCTGGTGGCCGGACGGCGCGACGCGGGCGACGTCGCCCTGGTGCTGGCCGCGCCGGAGCGGGCCGGGACCGGCGGCCTGATGCAGGTGCGCCGCGAGCCGGACGGCCGGATCGCCTTCCGGGGGCCGGCGAGCGCGGCCGATCCGTTGCGCCGCGGTATCGCCCCCCTGGAAATTCAGGATGAGTGGCGGCCCTCCCGCTACCGGGCGACGCTGTTCGCGGGCGTCGCCACCGCCCTCGCCGAGGCCTGACCGGCGGCGTCTCGCCTGCGCGACAAGTACTGGTGCGGCAAGCCCTTCCGGCCCTTTCTTGATCCGGCGCCTCACCCCGCCTGCCCGCCCGCACGGCCGCGCAAAGTGAACCTTCGGCGGCTATCGGCGTTGTTGCTGCGGTGCCTTCACGAAAGGCTCGCGATGGGCTAACGCTGCATCATGGGTGCGCTGCAAAAAGTTCTCGTCGTCGATGACGGCCATCGCGCCGTCGACCGGGCTCTGTCGGCCGAGCTCGCCGAGCTCGGCTATGCCAGCGTCACGGCGTCCCTCGAAGCCGCCGACGACGTGCTGGCGATGATGCCGCGCCCCGCCGCCGTCCTGCTGCATGTGCCGCCCCGCGAGAACAGCGCCTTCCGGATGCTGGCCGAGCGCCTGCGCGAGCAGATGCGGATCGCCGGCGTGCCGGTGATCGTCGTGGACGGGGCCGATATCCAGAGCGGCAGCCCTATCGACCTGCAGAGCCGCATCGGCACCCGCGTCCTCAACGAGCCGGAATTCTGAGCGTTCCGAAGGCCGCGCCTGCGGCAGCGGGCACGACCCCGCCGCGGCCCCGGGTCGGGGCTCATCGCGCGGTCATTCCGGCCATGACCCGGCCCATCATATGCACCCGGCCGCTGCGCGGCAGCGGCTTGAGGGACAGCTCCAGCGCCTTGGCGAGCAGGCCCGGGCGCACCGTCGCGCTGCGGCCGAGCGCCCGCAGCGTCGCCGCCGCGACCTCCTCGGGCGTCGCCCCCGAGGTGATCCGCATCGCCGCCCGCTGGCCGAAGCCGCTCAGGACCGGCCCGGGGGCCGAGGCCAGCACGTCGATGCCGCGCGGCCGCAACTCGGCGTGCAGCCCCTCCGCCAGGGTCTGCACGTAGGCCTTGGTGGCGGCGTAGTTGGCCGCGCGCGCAACCCCCTGGAAGGCCACGAGCGAACTCATCAGGACGATGCCGCCGCGCCCGCGCGCGACGAAGCGGCGCGCGAAGGTGTGGGTCAGCTGCGCCAGCGCGCGGCAATTGACGTCGATCATGGCGAGTTCCGTGCCCGGATCGCCCTCCACGAACGGCCCGGACGTACCGAACCCGGCCGCGGCGACGAGCAGGCCGATCTCGAGATCCGCCGAGGCCCGGACGACGCACTCCACCTGCGCCGCATCGGAGAGGTCGGCCGCCAGCACCCGCGCCGCGATCCCGTGCCGGTCCTGCAGCTCGCGCGCCAGGTCGGCGAGCACCGCCTCCCGGCGCGCCACGAGAACGAGGTCGAGACCCGCTCCGGCGAGCCGGCGCGCGAAGGCGCGCCCGATCCCGTCCGACGCGCCGGTCACGAGGGCTGCGGGTCCGTAGCGGTCGCGCAGCGCGGAGGAGCCCCCCTGCGGGGAAACGGCGCGTGACATGGGAGCCAACCTCATCGGGAGCCTACCTCACCGGCATTTTAGATGTCGCTCGACATCCAATTGCGATGATGTCGCTCGTCATCTAAATGTCAACGGGGTGCCGCGACGACGGAGGGAGGCGATGCGCGTATCCAAGGAGGCGGCGGCGGCGAGCCGGGCCCGCATCGTCGCGGCGGCCTCGCGCCTGCTGCGCGAGCGCGGGATCGAGGCGACGAGCATCGCCGACGTGATGGCGGCGGCCGGCCTGACGCATGGCGGCTTCTACCGGCATTTCGGCTCCAAGGACGACCTCGTCGCGGCGGCCCTGGGGGCGGCCTTCGCGGGTCATGCGGAGCGGTTCGCGGAGCGCCGGGCGGCGCAGGGGGCGCAGGACGCGCTGCGCGCCTACGTGGAGGAGTACCTCTCGCCCGAGCACGTCGCCCGTCCGGACCGGGGCTGCCCCGTCGCCGCGCTCGGGGCGGAGGCGGGCCGCGGCTCCGCGGAGGTGTGCGCCGCCTTCGCCCGCGGCGTCGAGGAGACGATCGCGCGCTTCGTGTCGGCCGCGCCGCCCGGGACGGACGCCGCGGCGGCGCGGGCGGCGGCGATCCGGCGGCTCGCCACGATGGTGGGCGCGGTGATCGTCGCGCGCGGCGTCGGCCCCGGCGCCCTCGGGGAGGAGGTGCTGGCGGCCTGCGCGGAGACGCGGGATCGTGCGCCCACGCCCTGACCCGAATGGGGCGGCCGCGCCCGGACCTCCGGGCGAGGCGGCGGCCGGCGTCAGAGCGTGTAGGCGGTGCGGCAGGCGCCCCAGTGGCGGCCGCGGACCCGGATCGGGGCGTCGACCTCCCGCACCAGGACGATCTCCCGGCCCACCTCCCGCCGGTAGGCCTGCACGAGGGCCGGCCGGGTCGAGCGGGCCGCCGTGATGCCGGTGCGGTCGTCGAAGATGCGCAGGTTGCGCGCGTTCGCGTTGTTCCAGACCGGGTCGCCGGGCCGCTGCGGGGCCGAGTAGCGGCGGTTGTGCACCGGCAGGAAGCCGTTGCGGTCGGTGACGATGCAGAACAGCATCCGGTTGTCCTCGACGAGCGGGGCTTCGAGGATCGGCGGGAGCAGCCGCTCCAGGGGCGCCACCGCGGCGGTTCGGAACTGCGCCGGGTTGCTGCCGGGCACCGGCTCGTAGCGGGTGTCGAACAGGACGGCCTCGCTGAGCGAGCCGGCGGCGATCTCCGCCTCGAACAGGGCTTCGATCCGGGCGGCCACGCTCTGCGCGCGGGCGATCAGCGGCGCGTACTCGGCCCGGGTGGCGGCCAGGATGGCGAGCAGCCGCTCGCGCACGGGCGCCTCCATGCCGGCGAAGGCGCAGTGCAGGCCCATCGGGCTCGTCGCGACGAGCCGGGCCTCGGTCTCGCCCACGGTCTCGAGCGTGAGCCGGAGAACCCGACCGGCCGGGATCGGATCCCCCTCGGGCGCGGCGAGCAGCACCCCGCCCTCGCTGAGGTCCACCGTGCGGGTGCGCCGCCCGTCCGGGAGCCGTGCGGGCAGTTCGACCGGGAAGCGGTCGAGCCGGCGCCGGTCCCCGGCCTCGCTCTGGCGGATCACCGCCACGAAGCGCCGGGAGAGGCGCGCGGCCTCGTCCCCGGCCGCGGCGGCGGCCCGCTCCATCGCGCCGGCCTGGTCGTCGACCCGGAGGGTCGCGCGGCTCGCCGCCTCGGCCTCGCCGTGGGCGGCGGCGACCTGCTCGGAGGTCCGGGCCGCCTCCCCGACGATGCCCGCCACGGTCCCGGCCTGCGCCTCGGCGAGGCTGCGCACCAGGGCGAAGGAGGGCCGCACCGCGTCGATGGCCTCCGCCACGGCGCCGATCGCCGCCCCGGAGGCCGACGCGCCCTCCCGCAGGCGCGTCACCCGCGTCCGCACATCCTCGACCGCCTGCGCGGTCTGGACCGAGAGGGCCTTGACCTCGCTGGCGACCACCGCGAAGCCCCGGCCGGCCGCCCCGGCCCGGGCCGCCTCGATGGTGGCGTTGAGCGCCAGCAGGTTCGTCTGCCGGGCCACCGCCGCGATGGTGTCGACGATGCCGGCGATCTCGCTGCCGGCCTCGGCCAGCGTCGAGACCAGGGAGGCGGCCTGCGCGCCGCGGGCGCTCGCCTGGTCCACGTGCCGCCCCGCCTCCTGCATCGCCGCCTCGATCCGGCCCGTCGTCGCCGACAGGCCGTCGGTGCGCGCCGCCAAGCCCGCGCTCGCCCCCGCGGCGGATTCGGCGGTGGCGGCGAGCCGGGTCGTCTGGGCGCGGATCTCCGCCAGGGCCGCCTGCATGGCCGAGACCTCGGCGCGGGCGGCCGCGATCGAGCGCTCGACCGCGTCGATCGCCGAGAGCACGTCGGTCTCGATCACGTCGACGATGCCGGAATCTATCCGGGCGGGCGCCGCCGGGACGGGAGCGGGAACGGCCTCGACCGCGATCTGCGGGCTGGCCGAAGGACGAGCACGGAACAGCATGGGCTTAAGCCTACGCAGCTCTGGTTGATCGTCCCTTAATCGCGAGATGACTTGACGTTAAGTGAGGCGCAATGCTGGTCATCACGAGGGAGCGGAGCAGGTTAGAGCCGTGACGGCCCTACCCCGCCCCGAGCAGCTTCACGGCGGCGTCGCGCTCGAACAGGTAGAGCAGGATGCGCAGCGCCCGGCCCCGCTCGCTCCTGAGCGCCGGG
This sequence comes from Methylobacterium isbiliense, assembly GCF_022179325.1. GTDB lineage: Bacteria > Pseudomonadota > Alphaproteobacteria > Rhizobiales > Beijerinckiaceae > Methylobacterium > Methylobacterium isbiliense. Next base: position 103,352 of record NZ_BPQQ01000058.1, read on the forward strand.
TCGCGCTCGACGATCAGGCGGGCGTCGTCGCGGGCGGCCCGCAGCAGGTCGCCGTCCGCCTCCGGCCGGGCGAGCCGGAAGGCCGCCAGCCCCGACTGGCGGGTGCCCAGCACCTCCCCCTCGCCCCTGAGGCGCAGATCCTCCTCGGCGATGCGGAAGCCGTCCTCGGTCTCGCGCATCATCTCCAGCCGCGCCCGCGCCACCTGGCCGAGCGGGCCGCGATAGACGAGCAGGCAGGTCGAGGCCCCCGTCCCGCGCCCGACCCGGCCGCGCAGCTGGTGGAGCTGGGCGAGCCCGAAGCGCTCGGCATGCTCGATCACCATGATGGTCGCCTCCGGCACGTCGACGCCCACCTCCACCACGGTGGTCGAGACGAGGATGCGGGTGGTGCCGGCGGCGAAGCGCTCCATCGCCTCGTCCTTGTCCCGCCCCGGCATCTTGCCGTGGACGAGGCCGACCGCGTCGCCGAAATGCTGCCGGAGATCCGCGCAGCGCTCCTCGGCCGCCGCGAGGTCGATGAACTCGGATTCGGCCACCAGCGGGCAGATCCAGTAGGCCCGGTCGCCGCGGGCGAGCGCCCGCTCCAGCCCCGCCACCACCTCGTCGAGCCGCTCGCTGGAGACGAGGCGCGTGGCGATGGGCTGGCGCCCGGCCGGCTTCTCGTCGAGGACCGAGACCTCCATGTCGCCGAAGCAGGTCAGCGCCAGGGTGCGCGGGATCGGGGTCGCGGTCATCACCAGGATGTCCACCGCCTCCCCCTTCGATCCGAGCGCGAGGCGCTGGTGCACGCCGAAGCGGTGCTGCTCGTCCACCACCGCGAGGCCGAGGTCGCGGAAGGCCACCTCCTCCTGGAACAGCGCATGGGTGCCCACCGCGATCGGGATCGTGCCGTCGAGGAGGCTGGCCCGCGTCGCCCGGCGCTCGGCCGTGCGGTCGCGGCCGGTGAGCAGCGCCAGGGTGAGGCCTGCCGCGGCCGCGAGCGGGCGCAGGCGCTCGGCGTGCTGGCGGGCCAGGATCTCGGTGGGCGCCATCAGGGCGGCTTGGCGCCCCGCCTCGATGGCCGACGCCATGGCGAGCAGCGCCACCGCGGTTTTTCCCGAGCCGACATCGCCCTGGAGCAGGCGCAGCATCCGCCGGTCGGAGCGCAGGTCGCCGCGGATCTCCGCCAGCGCGCGGATCTGCGCCCCGGTGAGCCGGAACGGCAGCGCCGCCTCGATCCGGCGGGACATCTCGCCGTCGCCCGCGTTGATCCGCCCCGGCGCCCGGCGCATCCGGCTGCGCACCAGCGCGAGCGCGAGCTGCGAGGCCAGGAGTTCGTCGTAGGCGAGGCGGCGGCGGGTGCCGGGGGGCGGCTCGCCCTCGGCCGGGGGCGGCTTGTCCGGCCGGTGCTCGGCCCGCAGGGCCTCGGCGAAGGCGGGCCAGCGGTTCTGCGCCAGCCACGCGGGGTCCTGCCATTCGGGCAGGTCGGGCAGGCGCTCCAGCGCGCCCTGGGCGAGCCTGCCGATCGCCCGCGAGGTCAGGCCCTCGGTCGCCCCGTAGAGCGGCTCGACGGCGGGCAGCTCCGAAAACCCCTTGTCGTCGAGGATGCGCGCCGGATGCACCATCTGGCGGAAGCCGTCCCACAGCTCGATCCGGCCCGAGACGTAGCGGCGGGCGCCCACCGGCAGCATCTTCTCCAGGCGCGCGCGGGGCATGTTGAAGAACACGAGGCTGATGTCGCCGCTCCCGTCCTCCACCAGCACCCGGTAGGGACGCCGCCCGCCGACCGCCTGCGGCGGCCGGTGGGCCACGACCTGCACGGCGAGCGTCACCGGCTCGCCGGTCGGCGCCTCGGCGATCGAACCCTTGAGCGCCCGCGCCACGCCCCCGTGCGGCAGGTGGAACAGCAGGTCGACCACCCGCGCCGGCGTCTCGGGCGTGCCCAGCAGCCGGTCGAGCAGCGCGGCCATCTTCGGCCCGGCCCCGGGGAGCACGGCGGCGGGGGCGAACAGCGGATCGAGGAGCGAGGGACGCAGCGACATGCCGGGGCGGGTGAGGAACGCGACCGCCGCCGTATACACCAGCGGGGCTCCGCTGCAGCGCGGCACGAGGCAGCGGCGGGTCTGCGTGCCGCGTTTTCTTCCTCAGAGCTCTCATGAACTGTCTGAACGTAAACTCGCCTGTCACGTTCGATTGAAGCGCATGGGATACACGCTCGCGTTTCCTCAACGATAGGGTGCAAACCCGCCGCGTAGCTGACGCAAGTTGCGTCGGGTTGATGCCTAGGCCTTATGGGTTATGCCGAGCTGGGCTTCGCGCATTGACGCAAAGTAAGATTGTATTAAATATCAAAATGATATCGTCCGAAGATCCGCGGAATGCGGCTGTACTGACGCGGGCGATCGGCATGCGACTGAAATCGAAACTCTCGATCTGGATGGTCGGGGCGGTTCTGGGCACGGGGATGCTGTCGGCTGCGCTGGCCGGGAGCGTCGTCGGCCGGCTGATCGCGCATCACCTCGACGGGCGCCTGGGCGATGCGGCGCAGGAGGTGGCTGGATCGATCGACGGCGAGGCGCGGCGGGCGCTCAGTCTCGCGCGCATGGCCGCGGCGGTTCCGGGCGCGGTGGACGCCCTCCAGGCGCAGGATCGCGGGCGCCTTCTCGCCCTCATGCGGCCGGTCTTCGAGACCCTGAAGAGCGAGGGCATCGACCAGTTCCAGTTCCATCTCCCGCCCGCGACCTCGTTCCTGCGCGTGCACAGCCCGGCGAAGTTCGGCGACGATCTCTCCTCCTTTCGCCGGACGGTGGTGCAGGCGAACCGGGACCGGGCTCCGGTGTCGGGCCTGGAAGTGGGGGTGGCCGGGATCGGGATCCGGGGCGTGGTCCCGATCCTGCGCGAGGGCGCCTCGATCGGATCGGTCGAGGTGGGCGTGAGCGTCGGGCAGCCCTTCGTGGACGCGTTCACGGCCCGGACGGGAGCACGGCTCGCGATCCTGCTCCGGGACCCGGGCGGGGCCTTGAAACCGTTCGCGTCGAGCCTGCCGGCCGAGGCCCTGCCGGCCCCCGAGGATCGGGCGGGACCGCGCGATGCCACCTTCGAGGGGCGCCACTGGGCCATGAAGCTCGCGCCGCTGCGCGACTTCTCCGGCCAGGAGATCGGCGCCGTCGCGATGGCGGTCGACCGCACGCCGATCGACGAGATCGAAACCTGGGCGACGGCGGTGGGCGGCGCGGGGCTCCTCGCCCTGCTCATCGTCGCGCTCGCGGCCGCTTGGCGCCTGCAGCGGGGCATCGGGGCTCCGCTCGCCGCGATGACGGCCCGGATGAGCGACCTCGCAGCGGGCCGTCTGGACGGATCCCTGGCGATCTCGTCGGACATCGCCGAGGTGAAAGCCATGGAAGCCGCACTCGGCGTGTTCAGAGAGGCTCTGGCGGCCCGCGAGCGCTTCCTCGCCGAGAATGCGGAACGGGCCGAGGCGCGCCTGCGCCGCGGCAGCCAGCTTGAGGAGGCCGTCGCGGCCTTCCGCGGCCGCATCGCCACGCTGCTCTGCCGGTTCGCGGAATCGGCGAGCCGGATCGAGGCGATGGCCCTGGGCGTGAGCGAAGGCGCAACGCGATCCTGCGGCCAATCCGGAAGCGCGGCCGAGGTGGTCGACCGGACGAGTGCCGCCGTCCGGGACGCGGCCGCGGCGGCCGAAGGTCTGTCGGCGTCCATGGACGGGATCGCCGGGCAGGTCGGCCGCTCCTCGGACATCGCCCGAGAGGCCGTCGCGGGATCGGACCGTGCCGACGGCATCGTGCGGGGCCTGTTGTCGCGCACGGAGCAGATCGGCAGCACGGTGGGGCTGATCCACGCCATTGCGGGTCAAACGAACCTGCTGGCGCTGAACGCCACGATCGAGGCGTCGCGAGCCGGCGAGGCGGGACGCGGCTTCGCCGTCGTCGCCGCCGAGGTCAAGGAGCTGGCGACCCAGACCGCCCGGGCCACCGAGGAGATCGAGGGCCAGATCTCCCGGGTGCAGGCCGAGACCCGCGAGGCGGCGACCGCCCTCGCGGCGATCACGCGGGTGATCGTCGAGATGAACGAGATCACGCAGGGGATCGCCGCCGCCACGACGCGCCAGGGCGTGACGGCCCGGGACATCACCGGCAGCATGCGGGGGACCGCCCAGAGCATCGGCGTGGTCGCGTCCGGCATCACGCTGGTCCGCCGCGAAGCGCAGGAGACGCAGGACGCCGCGGCGGGCATGCTGGCGGCGAGCCGCGGGCTCGCCCGGGATCTGTCGGGCGTCGACGAGGAGGTGACCTCGTTCCTGCGGATCGTGAACGCCGCCTGAGGGTGGGCGAAAGCCCGTACGCGGGCTTTCGCGCGGGGCGCGAGGGCCCTACATGCGCGTGACGCCCCTCTCCTGCATCGAGACGCGAGATGACCGGCACCACCCGCAGCAGCGCCGACCTCGACCCGCGCCGCCGCCGCACCCTCTTCCGCTCCTGGCACCGGGGCATCCGCGAGATGGACCTGATCATGGGCCGCTTCGCCGATGCCGAGATCGGAACCCTCACCGAGGAGGAGCTGGACGCGTTCGAGCGCCTGATCGAGGTGCCGGACCGCGACCTCTTCCGCTGGATCAGCGGCGAGGAGGAGGCGCCCGCGAACTACGACACCCCCGTCTACCGCCGCCTGAAGGACTTCCACCAGCACGGCGCCCCCATCCACACCTGAGGGGAGTCCGGAGGGCCTGCAGGCCCTCCGGCGCAGGGCGCGGGGGCTGCCTCGCCTCCGGCGAGGAAAAGCCCCCGCTTCATGGGGCTCCGCCCCGAACCCCGCCGGGCCTTGAGGCCCCGCCCCCCGGATTCTCGATCGCAGTCGATGGCAACCCATTCCAAGCCGCCGGTCGCCCGGTTCGCGCTTCCCAAATCCGCCGCCCTCACCCGGGCCGTCGAGGCGCTGCGGCGGGGCGACAGCCCGACGCTGGCGCGCGTGCCGGACGGCTTCGACGCCCTGGTGGTGGCCGATCTCGCCCGCGCGCTCGGCCAGACCGCCCAGGGGCCGGCGGTGCTGGTCCACGTGGCCCGCGACGGCACCCGCTCGGCGGCCTTCGCGGGCGCGCTCGCCTTCGTGGCGCCCGAGGTCGAGGTCCTGAGCATTCCCGCCTGGGATTGCCAGCCCTACGACCGGGTCTCGCCGAACGCCGCCGTCGCGGCCCAGCGCATGACGGCCCTGTCGCGGCTGGCCCGCTCGCGCTCCTCTGAGGAGCGCCCGCGCGTCGTCCTCACCACGGTGAACGCCCTGGTGCAGCGGGTGCCGGCGCGCGAGCGCATCGCGGTCGAGACGTTTTCGGCGGCGGTGGGCAACGCGCTCGACACCGACAAGATCGTGGCGTGGCTGGAGGCCAACGGCTTCCTGCGCACCGGCACCGTGCGCGACACCGGCGAGTACGCGGTGCGCGGCGGCATCATCGACCTGTCGCCGCCCGGCTTAGCCAACCCGGTGCGCCTAGACTTCTTCGGCGACACCCTCGAGTCGATCCGCAGCTTCGACCCCGAGACGCAGCGCACGATCGGGCAGTTGCGCTCCCTCGACCTCGTGCCGATGAGCGAGGTGCAGCTCACCACCGAGACCATCCGGCGCTTCCGCCAGGGCTACGTCACGGCCTTCGGCGCGGCCACCCGCGACGACCGGCTCTACGAGGCGGTGAGCGAGGGCCGCCGCGCCGCCGGGCTCGAACACTGGATGCCCCTGTTCTACGACCGGCTCGACACGCTGTTCGACTACCTCGCGGGCGTGCCCCTGGTCTTCGACCGCGACGCCGACGACGCGGCGGGCGAGCGCCTGGGACAGGTGCAGGACTACTACGACGCCCGGTGCGAGGCGCTGAAGCATCCCCAGGCCGGCGTGGCGCCCTACAAGCCGCTCAAGCCCGACGCGCTCTACCTCTCGCCCGCCGAATGGGCGAAGCGCATCGAGGGCGCGACGGTCGTGCGCCTCACCCCCTTCGCGGTGCCCGAGGGCGCCGGGCGCCCCGTGGTCGATGCCGCGGCGGAGCCCGCGCGCTCCTTCGCGCCCGAGCGGGCGCAGGAGGGCGTCAACGTGTTCGATGCCGCCGTGCAGCACGTCCGCGACCTGCAGGCCGCTGGCCACCACGTGATCCTGGCCGCGTGGTCGGACGGCTCGCGCGACCGGCTCTGCAGCGTGCTGACCGACCACGGCCTGCCCAAGCCCAAATCCATCACCCGCCTGTCGGACGCCCTGGCGCTCAAGCGCGGGACGGACGTGGCGGTGGCGGTGTGGGGCCTGGAGGCCGGCTTCACCATCGACCGCCTCGCGGTGATCGCCGAGGGCGACATCCTGGGCGACCGGCTGGTGCGGCCCAAGCGCAAGGCCAAGCGGCCCCAGGACGTGATCCTGGAGGTGCAGGCCCTCGAACCCGGCGACCTCGTGGTCCATGCCGACCACGGCATCGGGCGCTTCCTCGGCCTCAAGACCGTGACGGCGGCGGGCGCCCCGCACGATTGCCTGGAGATCCAGTACGCCGGCGGCCTGCTCCTGCTGCCGGTGGAGAACATCGAACTCCTCACCCGCTACGGCTCGGAGGATGCCGAGGTCCCCCTCGACAAGCTCGGCGGCGGGGCGTGGCAGGCCCGCAAGGCGAAGCTCAAGCGGCGCATCCTCGAGATGGCGGGCGCCCTCATCAAGGTCGCGGCCGAGCGCTTCCTCAGGGCCGCCCCCCGGATGGAGCCGCCGGAGGGCACCTACGGCGAGTTCGCGGCCCGCTTCCCCTACGAGGAGACGGAGGACCAGGAGGCGGCCATCGCGGCGACGCTGGGCGACCTCACGGCCGGGCGGCCGATGGACCGGCTGATCTGCGGCGACGTCGGCTTCGGCAAGACCGAGGTGGCGCTGCGCGCCGCCTTCGTGACGGCGATCTCGGGGCGGCAGGTGGCGGTGGTGGTGCCCACCACGCTGCTGGCCCGCCAGCACTACCGCACCTTCGCCGAGCGCTTCAAAGGGCTGCCCGTCAACGTCGCGCAGGCGAGCCGCTTCGTCTCGAACGCCGACCTGAAGAAGGTGCGCGAGGGGCTTAGCCACGGCACGATCGACATCGTGGTCGGCACGCACGCGCTGCTGGCGAAAGCCATCTCCTTCAAGGATCTCGGCCTCATCATCATCGACGAGGAGCAGCATTTCGGCGTCGCCCACAAGGAGCGCCTGAAGGCGCTGCGCGCGGAGGTGCACGTGCTCACCCTCTCGGCGACGCCGATCCCGCGAACCCTGCAGCTCGCCATGACGGGGGTGCGCGAACTCTCGATCATCGCCACGCCCCCGGTGGACCGGCTGGCGGTGCGCACCTTCGTGACCCCGTTCGATCCGCTGCTGATCCGCGAGGCGCTGCTGCGCGAGCGCTACCGCGGCGGACAGGCCTTCTACGTCGTGCCCCGCATCGAGCATCTCGACGAGGTCAAGCGCTTCCTCGACCGCGAGATGCCGGAGGCCAAGGTCGGCATCGCCCACGGCCAGATGGCGGCGGGCCAGCTCGAGGACGTGATGACGGCCTTCTACGAGGGCAAGTTCGACATCCTGCTCTCGACGACGATCGTGGAATCGGGCCTCGACATCCCCACCGCCAACACCCTGATCGTGCACCGGGCCGACATGTTCGGGCTCGCCCAGCTCTACCAGCTGCGCGGGCGCGTCGGCCGCTCCAAGGCCCGCGCCTACGCGCTGTTCACGACGCCGGAGAACAAGACCCTCACGGTCCAGGCGGAGCGGCGCCTCAAGGTGCTGCAATCCCTCGACACGCTGGGCGCCGGCTTCCAGCTCGCCAGCCACGACCTCGACATCCGCGGCGCCGGCAACCTGCTCGGCGAGGAGCAGTCCGGCCACATCAGGGAGGTCGGGTACGAACTCTACCAGCAGATGCTGGAGGACGCGGTCGCCGCCCTCAAGGCGGGCCAGGAGGTGCCGGCCGACGAGCAATGGTCGCCCACCATCGCGCTCGGCGCTCCCGTGACCATGCCGGAGGCCTACGTCTCCGACCTCTCGGTGCGGCTCGGCCTCTACCGGCGGCTGGCCACCCTCGACAGCGACGCGGAGCTGGAGAGCTTCGGGGCGGAGCTGATCGACCGCTTCGGTCCGCTGCCGCCGGAGGTGGAGCAGCTCCTCAAGATCGTGACGATCAAGATCCTGTGCCGGGAGACCAACGTCGAGAAGGTCGAGGCCGGGCCGAAGGGCATCGTGCTGCACTTCCGCGACCGCGCCTTCGCCAACCCGGGCAAGCTCGCCGCCTACATCGCCGAGCAGCGCTCCTTCGCCAAGGTGCGCCCGGACATGAGCGTGGTGTTCATCCGCGCCCTCGACACGGTGGCCGAGCGGCTGAAGGAGACGACCGCGATCCTGCGCGACCTCGCCAAGCTCGCCGCGCGCCGCAAGGCCGCCTGACGGCGCCGGCGCGCCGCCCCTACTCGGCCGCGCTCCGCTCGCGGCCGGCCAGGAAGGCGGCGTGCTCCTGGGCGAGCGCGCCCGAGAGCGCCCGGGCGATCAGCGCCCGGGTCTCGGCCACGCCGTAGAGCGCCACGAAGGAGCCGAAGCGGGGGCCGCGGGCCTCGCCGAGCAGGGTGGCGTAGAGGGTCGTGAACCACGTCTGCGCCACGCCGGGGCGCCCGTCCGGGCTCTTGGCCTTGCCGGACAGGTCCGGGTAGTGCCGCCGGCCGACCTCGTAGACGACGGCCTGCAGCGCCTCCGGGTCCGTCGAGCCCTCGACGGGGGCGAGGGTGTCGGAGAGGTCCGCCAGCGCCGCGGCGGCGGCCGCGTCCGGGGCCTGGTAGGTCTTGGCCGGGCGCACGAAGTCGCGGAAGTAGCGCACGGCGTGGTGCACCAGCCGGTCGAGGCGCGGCTGCGTCTGCGGCGAGGCCTCCGGCGCGTAGCGGCGGATGAAGCCCCAGAGCACGTCCGGATCCTCGGTATTGGCCACCGCCACGAGGTTGAGCAGCATCCCGAAGGTGATCGCCCCCCCGCCCGCCGCGCGCTCCGGCGCGGGCGGCGCGCCCGCATGGATGTGCCAGACCGGGTTGCCGAGCTGCAGCTTCGGCTCCTGGCCGGGAAACTTCTCCAGGAACGACAGGTAGTCGTCCACGTGGCGGGGGATCACGTCGAAGTGCAGGCGCTTGGCCTCGCGCGGCTTGGTGTACATGAACAGCGCGAGGCTCTCGGGCGTGCCGTAGGCCAGCCACTCGTCGATGGTGAGCCCGTTGCCCTTCGACTTCGAGATCTTCTGGCCCTTCTCGTCGAGGAAGAGCTCGTAGTTGAAGCCCTCCGGCGGCTCGGCCCCGAGCACGCGGGCGATCTGCCCCGAGAGCTTGACCGAATCGATCAGGTCCTTGCCGGCCATCTCGTAATCGACGCCGAGCGCCACCCAGCGCATCGCCCAGTCGGGCTTCCACTGCAGCTTGGCGTGGCCGCCCGTGACCGGCGTCTCGTAGCGCTCGCCCGTGGCGGGATCGCGCCAGACGATCGTGCCGGAGGCCACCTTCACCTCGTCGATCGGCACCTGCATGACGTGGCCGGTGACCGGGTGGAGCGGCAGGAACGGCGAGTAGGAGGCCGAGCGCTCCGCCCGCAGCGAGGGCAGCATCACCGCCATCACGGCGTCGTAGCGCTCCAGCACCCGCAGGAGCGTCGCGTCGAACAGCCCGGCGCGGTAGCACTCGGTCGCCGAGCGGAACTCGTAGTCGAAGCCGAAGGAATCGAGGAAGCGGCGCAGCTCCGCGTTGTTGTGCGCCCCGAAGCTGTCGTGGGTGCCGAACGGGTCCGGCACCCGGGTCAGCGGCAGGTTGAGGGCGCGGGCCAGCCTCTCGCGGTTCGGCACGTTGTCCGGCACCTTGCGCAGGCCGTCCATGTCGTCCGAGAAGGCGATGAGCCGGGTCGGCACCGCGTCGTCCGTGAGCACCCGGAAGGCGTGGCGCACCATCGAGGTGCGCGCCACCTCCCCGAAGGTGCCGATATGCGGCAGGCCCGACGGCCCGTAGCCGGTCTCGAACAGCACCTCGGGTTTCGGGCTCCGCTCCAGCCGGGCGACGATCTTGCGCGCCTCCTCGAAGGGCCACGCCGCGGAGGTCGCGGCGGCGTCGAGGAGGGTGGGGTCGGTGCGGAGTGCGGGCATGAACGCGGCGGGGCGCGCGGGGCGCGCGGCTGTCCTGGCTTGAGGAGAACGAGGCGCGCACCCTATGGGGCGCGCAAAGCCGGGTCAACGCGCGGGCGTCAGGCCGGGACGGGCTCGCGCGGCGCCTGCGCCCGCTGGATCTCCGCCAGGATCTCGTAGGAGCGCAGGCGCGCGCGGTGGTCGTGGATCGCCGCCGCGACCATGATCTCGTCGGCCTGGGTGCGGGCGGCAAGCGCGGCGAGGCCCTGGCGCACGGTCTCGGGGGAGCCCACCACCGAGCAGGCCAGCATGGCGGACGCCTGCACCTTCTCGTGGCCCGACCAGTAGGTCTCGATGTCGTCGATGGGGGGCGGGAGCAGCCCGCGGGTACCGCGGAAGATGTTGGTGAAGCTCTGCTGGGCCGAGGTGAACAGGCGCCGCGCCTCCGTCTCCGTCTCGGCCGCGATCACGTTGGCGCCGATCATCGCGTAAGGCCGCGGGCACTGCGCCGAGGGCTGGAAGCGCGCGCGGTAGACCTCCAGGGCCTGCATCAGGGCGTCGGGCGCGAAGTGCGACGCGAAGGCGTAGGGCAATCCCAGCACCGCGGCGAGCTGCGCCCCGAACAGGCTGGAGCCGAGGATCCAGAGCGGCACCGCGGTGCCGGTGCCGGGCACCGCCTGCACGGTGCGGCCGGGCTCCAGCGGACCGAGCAGGGTCTGCAGTTCGAGCACGTCCTGCGGGAAGGTGTCGGCGGCGGCGGGATCGCGGCGCAGGGCCCGCAGGGTGCGCTGGTCGGTGCCGGGCGCGCGCCCGAGGCCGAGGTCGATGCGGCCGGGATAGAGCGAGGCCAGCGTGCCGAACTGCTCGGCGATCACCAGCGGCGCATGGTTCGGCAGCATGATGCCGCCCGCCCCCACCCCGATGCGGTGCGTGCCGCCCGCGATGTAGCCGATCACCACGGCGGTCGCGGCGCTGGCGATGCCCACCATGTTGTGGTGCTCGGCCACCCAGTAGCGGGTGAAGCCCCAGCGGTCGGCGTGTTGCGCGAGGTCGAGCGCGTTGCGCAACGCGTCGCCGGGCGTCGCCCCCTGCGGAACGGGCGCGAGGTCGAGGACGGAGAGTGGCGGCATGGCCGGGACTCCTGGATGCGGTCGGGTGCTCCCCCTGTGCGTGCATAGATCCGGTCGCGGGCGCCGCGGTGCAAGCGCGCGGGTGCCATGTGTGGCATGCGCGCACGGCGCGCGTCGACGCTCCAAGGCCGTACCCGATGCTCGACCGACGCGCCTCGGCCCCGGCGCAAAGACCATTCCGGACCGTCGAACGCGGTCCCCTTGTGGCCCGTGCGGCTTTGGCCGAGGGTGGCCGCGCGCCCGCCCGGCACGAGGGGGAACGGGCGCCCCGGGGAGGCAGCATGGCGCAGGCGTTCGATCTCAGCGGCCGGGTCGCGGTGGTGACGGGCGGCAACGGCGGCATCGGGCTGGGGATGGCGGAGGGGCTGGCGCGGGCGGGCTGCGCGGTCTCGCTCTGGGGGCGCGATCCGGACAAGAACGCCGCCGCGGCGGCCCGCCTCGCCGGGACCGGCGCCGCGGTGGACACCCGGGTCTGCGACGTGGCGGACGCGGCGGCGGTGCAGGCCGCCTTCGACGCGGTGCTGGCCCGGTTCGGGCGGGTCGACGGGCTGTTCGCCAATGCGGGCGTGGCGGGGGGCGGGCGCCGCTCCTTCCTGGAGCGCGAGCCCGAGGAGTGGCGGCACACCTTCGCGATCAACCTCGACGGCGTGGTGCACGCCTTCCAGGCGGCGGCCCGCCACATGGCGGAACGGGCGGCGGCGGGCGACGCCTTCGGGCGGCTCGTCGCCACGTCGAGCGTGGCCTCGCTGCTGGGCGCGGCCCGCAACGAGCATTACGGCGCCACCAAGGGGGCGCTCAACGCCATGGTGCGGGCGCTCGCGGTGGAACTCGCCCGCTACGGCGTCACCGCCAACGCGATCCTGCCGGGCTGGATCGAGAGCGACATGACCGCGGGCCTGATGGCCAACGAGAAGTTCGTGGCCCTCAACCTGCCGCGCATCCCCGCCCGCCGCTTCGGCCGGCCGGAGGATTTCGCGGGCATCGCCGTGTACCTGATGAGCGGGGCCTCGGCCTACCACACCGGCCAGGTGCTGGTGATCGACGGCGGCTACACCGTCGCCTGAGGCGGCCCGCGCGACCGCGGCGCTGGTGCTGGCGGCCGTCACGGCCGCCGGTAGGCCGTGCCGTCCTCGGGCCGGGCGGGCCTCTCGACGTAGCGTCCGTCGCGGGGCACGGCCACGAGGGCGAAGTCGCGGGCGAGCCGGTCGAGCCCCTCGCGCAGGTCCGGCCCGCGCAGGGGCCGGCCGTGGCCGGTGACGGCGGTCTCGGGGCCGAGGCGCGCCAGCGCCTCGACCGAGCTTCGGGCGGCCTCCCAGTCGACGGTGAGGTATTTCGGCGGCCCGTGCAGCTCGGTCTCCTGCACGGCGACCGCGTAGACGGATTCCTGCGCGGTGGTGACGAAGGCGTCGCCCGCCACCAGCAGCCGGTCCTCGGACCGCCAGAACGAGACGTGGCCGGGGGAGTGGCCGGGCGTGTGCAGCCAGCGCCAGCCCGGCAGCGGCGGCACGCTGCCGTCCTCCGGCAGACGGCGCAGGCGCTCGCCGAGATCGACGGGCTTGGTCGGGAAGAGCGGCGAGATCAGCGCGAACAGCCCCCCGCCCACGCTCGGGTCCGGCGCCGGATAGGCGGCGCTGCCGTCGAGGTAGGGCTGTTCCAGCCGGTGCGCGTAGACCGGCGCGTCCCAGGCCATCGCCAGGTCCTCCACCGTGCCGACATGGTCGAAATGGCCGTGGGTGAGCAGGATCGCGGCGGGCCGCGCCCCCTCGCCGAAGCGGGCGGCGGCGGCCTTCTCGATCGCCCGGCGGGCGCCCGGGATGCCGGCATCGACCAGCACCCAGCCCCGGTCCCCCGCCCCCGGCCGGCCCACGAACACCACGTTGACGATGGCGTGCCGCAGATAGGCGATGTCGGGCCCCAGCGCGTGGGTGCCGTCCGGACCCGCCGGCCCGTCGGCCCGCGCCTCGGGGGAGACCGGGATCTGCTGCGCCATGACGTGCCCTCCTCCGGGGAGATCTGCTGGACCGGCCCTCGCGGGCGAAGGTCCAATGCTCCCTAGGGGTATGGGTTCCTGCGGGCGGCGCGCTCAGGCGCTCTCGGCCTGCGCCGCCTGCCGCTCGAACAGCGCCCGGGAGGCGCCGTGCGGGCGGCGCATCAGCGCCGCGTGCGGGCCGTCCTCGACGATGCGGCCGCGGTCGAACACCAGGATGCGGTCGAGGGCGCGGACCGTCGAGAGCCGGTGCGCGATCACGATCGCGGTGCGCCCCCGCATCAGCCGCTCCATCGCCTCCTGGATCAGCGCCTCCGATTCCGAGTCCAGGCTGGAGGTCGCCTCGTCGAGGATCAGGATCGGCGCGTCCGCCAGGACGGCGCGCGAGCGCGACCCGCTGGCGCTCGCCGCCCGACAGCTTCACCCCGCGCTCGCCGGCCAGCGTCGCATAGCCCTTCGGCAGCCGCGCGATGAAGTCGTGCGCGTTGGCCAGCCGGGCCGCCCGCTCGATCTCCTCCGCCGTGGCGCCGGGGCGGCCGTAGGCGATGGTCTCGGCGAGCGTGCGGTGGAACAGCACCGGCTCCTGCGGCACGATGGCGATCTGCGCGCGCAGCGACCCCTGCGTCGCCCGCGCCACGTCCTGCCCGTCGATGAGGATGCGCCCACCCGCGACATCGTGGAGCCGCTGGATCAGCTTGACGAAGGTGGTCTTGCCGGAGCCGAAGCGCCCGACGAGGCCCACCCGGCGCCCGGCCGGGAGGTCCGGTGCGTGCGCTGGCGCCACTTGGCCAGGATACGGGCCAGCCGCTCGTCCTCGCGGGCCTCCGCGCCGAAGGCCTTGACCACGGCGTTGGTGCCGGTCGCGTCGCTCAGCACCCCGCCGAGCCGGGTGTCGAGGGCGTTCGCGAGCGCGGCCGCCGGCTCGATCACCCGGGTCGCCAGCAGGCCGGCCGTGACGACGTACAGCGCCGTCGTCGCGCCCTCGAGCGCGCCCAGCGCCGGCCAGGTCAGGCCCAGCATCACCATGGTGCCGACGAGCACGACGAGGGTCGGCAGCAGCGAGAGCAGCACGACGTCGTCAGGCCGGCCGGGGGATGCGGGCGATGACCTTGATCTCGAAGTCGAAGCCCGCGAGCCACGTCACGCCCACGGCGGTCCAGTTGGGATAGGGCGGCGCGCCGATCACGCCGTCGCGGACCCTCATCATCGTCTCGAACTGCGTCTCCGGGTCGGTGTGGAAGGTGGTCACGTCCACCACGTCGTCGAAGGTGCAGCCGGCCGCCTCCAGCACCGCATTCAGCCGGTGGAAGGCCAGCCGGACCTGTTTTTCGTAGTCCGGCTCGGGAGATCCGTCCTCGCGGCTGCCGACCTGCCCGGAGACGAAGAGCAGGTCGCCCGAGCGGATCGCCGCGGAGTAGCGGTGCTTCTCGTAGAGGTGCTGCCGGCCGGGCGGGACGATCGCGTCGCGCTTCGTCATGGTCCGTCTCCTGTCGCGTGAGCCGGCAAGCCTTTTCCGGCGGCGAGGCACGGTTCATATACGCCTCGTATGCGGTGAGATCGCTGCATACGAGGCGTATGTCAACCCGCATACGCGGCGTATGCGAGAGAATCGAGGCGGGGATGGCGGCGGGACGGCGCGCACGCATGGAGGAGACCCGGGCCAAGCTGGTCCGGGCGGCACGGGCGGCCTTCGCGGAGAAGGGCTACGCGGCGGCCTCGATGGACGACCTGACCGCCGCGGCCGGGCTGACGCGGGGGGCGCTCTACCACCATTTCGGCGACAAGAAGGGCCTGTTGCGGGCCGTGATCGACGCGCTCGACGCCGAGATGGTGGCCGCGGCGCGGGCCGCCCGGTCCCGGGCGGCCACGCCCTGGCTCGGCTTCCTGGAGGAAGGGGTGGCCTATATCGAGCTGGCGCTGGAGCCGGAGATCCAGCGGATCGTGCTGCTGGACGGGCCGGCGGTGCTCGGCGATCCCTCGCAGTGGCCGGGCCAGACCGCCTGCCTGCGCACGACCACCGAGACGATCCAGTCGCTGATCGATGCGGGCACGGTGCGGCCGGTGGACGCCGAGGCCGCCGCCCGGCTGATCAACGGGGCGGCGCTCAACGCCGCCCTCTGGGTCGCGGCGTCCGACGAGCCCCGCGCCGTCCTCGCCAAGGCGATCGAGGCCTTCAGGTGCCTCGCGGCGGGCCTGCTGGCGGACGGGCGCTGACGGAGGGGCGCTGACGGAGGCCGCACCCGTCCGCCGGCAGGCCGTCAGTCGTCCGCCCGTTCGCCCCCCGATCCGATCATCGGGCCCGGACGGGTCGCGCTCTCGATGATGGCCTCCCACGACTTGCCCTGCGCTCTCAGGAACGCGATCGAGGGGCCGTCCTCGCTTCCGTAGACGGCGAGCGTCCGCGCGTAGATGCGGGTCCGGTACGGCTCCGGCGTGAGCCTCTTGAAGAGCACGGCCAAGCGCCTGCGCTCCGCATGCACGCTCCGGGCGATGGCCTCGCTGGACAGGCCGTCCCGCCGCATCTCGGCGACGCGCGCCTGCAGGTCGCGCACGGCCTGCTCGTAGCGGGAGCGGAGAGTCATCGGTCGCACGGCCCTGTGTGGTCCCGCGGCGTCGGGCGCTTCCCCTCGCCGCCCGCGACGGCGAGCGGTCCGTCCCGGGACCGGCGACGGGGATCGGGCCCCGCCCCTAACGCCGCCAGATCCCGATCCGGTTCGAGCGGGCCTGCTCCTCGGCGGCGCGCAGGTCCGGGGTGGCCTCGGCGCTGGCGCGCCCGCCGCCGTTGAACAGGATCAGCTCCGAGAGGTCGTGGCCGTCGAGGCTGCAGCGATAGGCGCCCTCGGCGGCGGGCTGGCAGGCGACGTCGCGGCGGCGCAGGTACCGGCCGAGTTCGCGGGCGTTGCGCCCGCCCAAGCCCTCGACGCCCTGCAGCCGCACGGTCAGCCCGTCGAAATCGAGCGTGCCGGTGTCGATCACCGTCGGCGTGCCGCGCACCCCCCGCCCCGCCCGCGGGTCCTCGGCCTCGGCCGACACCTCGCGCGGGGGCTCCGGACGGGTCTCTTGAGGGACCTCCTGGCGAGCCTCCTGCCGGCGCGCGCCCGGGCGGTCGGGCTTCGCCTTCGCCCGCACCGCCAGGGCCTGGGTGACGAAGTCCCGCCAGATCGCCGCCGGCAGGTCGCCGCCGGTGACGCCCTCCATCGGCGCATTGTCGTCGTTGCCGAGCCAGACCCCGACCACGAGATCGGCCGTGAAGCCGATGAACCACGCGTCGCGGTTGTCCTGGGTGGTGCCGGTCTTGCCCCCGGAGGGCACCGCCACCCGGGCGCCCTTGCCGGTGCCCTCGCGCACCACGGCGGCGAGGAGGTCGACCATCCCGGCCCGGGCGGCCGGGTCGCGCATGGGGCTGAGCGCGGTGGCGGGCCGCGTGTAGAGCGTCTGGTCGCGGGCGGCGATCTGGCGGATCGCGTAGGGCTCGACGCTCTCGGCGCCGGCCGCCACTGCCGCGTAGGCGCGGGTGAGGTCGAGGAGCGTCGTCTCGGCGGAGCCGAGCGCGAGGCTCGGCAGGTTCGGCAGCTCGGCCTGGATGCCGAGGCCCTTGGCGGTGGCGATCACGGCCGGGATGCCCACCGCCTCGGCGAGCTGCACCGCCACGGTGTTGATCGACTGCGCGAAGGCGGTGCGCAGGCTGACGGCCCCGCGGTAGCGCCCGCCGTAATTCTCGGGCTCCCACTCGCCGACCTGGGTCGGGCGGTCGACCATCACCGAATCGGGCTGGTAGCCGTTGCGCAAGGCGGTCAGGTAGACGAACAGCTTGAACAGCGAGCCCGGCTGGCGGCGCGCCTGCGTCACCCGGTTGAACTGGCTCTCGGCGTAGTCGCGCCCGCCCACCAGCGCGAGGATCGCCCCGTCCGGCGCCATCGCCACGAGCGCGCCCTGCGAGATCCTGCGGCGCTCGCCGTCCTGGTCGAGGCGGCGGGCGAGCACGCTCTCGGCGATGTTCTGGAGCGTCAGGTCGAGGGTGGTGCGCAGCGTGGCGTCCGCCGGCCCGGCGCCGATCAGCGCCTTGGCCTGCTCGGCCGCGAGGTCGACGAAGTAGTTGGTGCCCACCGGGGTCTCGGTGGGCACCTGCACGGCGGCGGGATTCTTGCGGGCCGCCTCCGCCTCCGCCGCGGTGATCGCGCCGGTCTCCGCCATCGCGTCGAGCACCTGGGCGGCCCGGCCGCGGGCCCCGTCGAGGTTGCGGTGGGGGGCGAGCTGCGAGGGCGCGCGCACCAGCCCGGCCAGCATCGCGGCCTCGCTCAGGGCGAGGTCCCGGGCGGGCTTGCCGAAATAGCGCTGCGCCGCCGCGTCGGCGCCGTAGACGCCCGCCCCGAAATACGCGGTGTTGAGGTAGCGGGTGAGGATCTCGTCCTTGGGCAGCTGCGATTCGAGCCACAGGGCCAGCACCGCCTCCTGCACCTTCCGCTTCAGGGTGCGGTCCTGCGAGAGGTAGTTCATCCGCACGAGCTGCTGGGTCAGCGTGCTGCCGCCCTCGCGGGTGCCGCCCGCCGCGAGGTTGCGGAACGCCGCCCGCATCAGGCCGCGCAGGTCGATGCCGTCATGCTCGTAGAAGCGCCGGTCTTCGATGGCGACGATGGCCTGCGCCAGCACCTTCGGCACCTCGCGGGGGCCGAGCTTGGCGCCCTTGATGACGCCGCGCGTGGCGAAGGCCTGCCCTCCCTCCGCCCGCAGCACCAGCGCGGAGGCGGTGGGCTCGACGACGAGGCCGCCGTTCACCGGCAGGGTCGCGAGGGCGTGGACGAGAGTGAGGAGGCAGAGGCCGATCACGGCCGCGACCGAGAACGCGGCGGCGCGCCCCCAGGGCACACGCCGCCACGGCACGCGCGCGCCGAGCGCCCGCACCGGCGCCCAGGCGGCCGCCCCGGCGGCGGCCGCGCGGCGGGCCGCCGGGTGCGCGCCGAGGCGGCGCAGCCCGGCCCCGGCGGCGGCCGCCCCGGCCCGTGCGCCGCTCCAGGCGCGCCGGCCCTGCCCGGAGAGCCGCGCCGCGAGCCCGGGGGCCGGCGCGGGCTGCGGGCGCGCCTCGCCCGCCCCGCCGAGGTCGAGCCAGTCGCGGCGGGGTCCGGGCGCGTCGGAAGGCGGCTGCGGGCCGGCCATGCCGGATCAGCGCCCGGCCGCCGGGCGGGGCTCGATCCAGGTGCGCATCGCCGCCGGGCGGCTGAAGCGCAGGGTCCGGGGAGCGTGCAGCCGATGGGTGTGGCGGCGATGCCAGTGGCGGCGGTGGTGGTAGCGCCGGTGCCAGTGCCGGCGATGGTGCCAGTGGCGCCGGTAATGGTGATGGCGGCGCCAGTGCCGGCGGTGCCGCCAGTGGCGGTGGCGGCGCCAGCGCGCCGTCTCGACGCCGGAGGGCTGGTCGAGGGCGACGGTCGCGGCGGCGCGCGGCAGCAGCGGCGAGGCTGCGGCCCAGCCGCAAAGGCCGACGAGGAGGCAGAGGGCCAGCATCAGGGGGCGGATGCGCACGGGCACCTCCGGAGGACGGGGACGGAATCCGCCTACAACGCCAAGCTCGGCCATCCGTTCCGCGCCCGCCCGGGGGGCGATCCGGCTCGCGCGCACCTTGACGGGACGCGGTTTCCCGCCAGTCTCGGGGGCTCGCGGAGGAGACAGACTTTTGACGACGATGCGACCGTTCCTCGCCGCCGCGGCGCTTGCCGCCCTCGCCGCCCCGGCCGCCGCCCAGCAGCGCCCCGCCCCCAAGGCCCCGCCCCCGCCCAAGGAGGCGCCGCCGCCGGACGCCACCGCGGGCGCCCTCTTCCCCTGCCGCAGCGACAAGGAGGTCTGCTACGTGGGCGTGGCCCGCGAGGGCAAGCTCGTCGTGCTCTTCACCAACGATCCCAAGGGCGAGGAGATCTCCGGCAGGCCGGTCGCGATCACGGACGGCTCGGCGGACCTTGCCAAGACCGAGGGCAAGGTGGTGATGCTGGTGGGCAGCCTCGACCCGAAGGCGGGCTTCGCGCGGGCCGAGATCGTCGACGTGGCCGGCCCCCTCGTCGCCTTCGCCATCAAGAGCGCGGTGGGCGGCGGCGGAGAAGAGCCGCCCCCGCCGCCCGGACCCGCCCCGAAGCGGCGCTGAGGCCACGCGGGCCTCAGGCGGCGTCGTGGAAGATCAGGCCGGTCGTGTAGCGCTCGCCCGAGCGCACGCGGCTGACCCCGTGGCGCAGGGCGACCCGGTAGGTGCCGCGCGTGCCCTGCACCGGCCGGTGGCGGACCGCGAAGATCACGCCCTCCCCCTGCCCCAGCGGCACCACCTCGGCCCGCGACTGCATCCGCGGGCGCTGCTCGGTGAGCACGAACTCGCCGCCCGTGAAGTCGCGCCCCGGCGCCGAGAGCAGGATCGCCACCTGCAGCGGGAAGACGTGCTCGCCGTACACGTCCTGATGCAGGCAGTTGTAGTCCCCCTCGCCGTAGCGCAGCAGGAGCGGCGTCGGCCGGGTCTGGCCCGCCTGCCGGCAGCGGGCGAGAAAATCCGCATGCGCCGCCGGGTAGCGCACGGGCAGGCCCATCGCGGCGTTCCAGCGGTCGGCGAGCGGGGCGAGCCGCGCATAGAGCGCGCTGCGCAGGTCCTCGAGCGGCGCGGGCAGCGGATAGGCGTAGTACTTGTATTCGCCCCGCCCGAAGCCGTGCCGGGCCATGACGATGCGGCTGCGGAAGGGCGCGTCCTGCGGGTAGAGCGCCCGCAGCCGCGCGCAGGCGTCCGTGTCGAGGAGCGGCCCCGTGGCGGCGCAGCCATGGGCCTCGAGATCCGCCCCGATCCGGGTCCAGTCGAGGGCCTCGACGGGCACGGCGCTCACCGGGACGCCTCCAGGGGCAGCTCCGGTTCCAGCTGGGCGCCTTCCTGGGCACCTTGCCGGGCGCCTTCCCGGGCGAGCAGGGCGCGCTTGCGCGCCACGCCCCAGCGGTAGCCCGAGAGCGCGCCGTCGTGGCGCACGACCCGGTGGCAGGGAATGGCGACGGCGAGCGGGTTGGCGCCGCAGGCCTGGGCCACCGCCCGCACGGCCTTCGGCTCGCCGATCGCCCGGGCGATCTCCGTATAGGTCGCGGTGCGGCCGGGCGGGATCGCCCGCAGGGCCTGCCAGACCCGCTGCTGGAAGGCGGTGCCGTTGATGTCGAGCGGCAGGTCGAGGCGCGCCCGGTGCGGCGCCTCGACGAGGCCGACGACCCGCGCCACCGTGGCGTCGAAATCCGGCTCGCCCCCGCTCAGCTCGGCCCGGGGGAAGCGGTCCTGCAGGTCGCGCAGCA
The DNA here is from genome assembly GCF_022179325.1 of Methylobacterium isbiliense. GTDB lineage: Bacteria > Pseudomonadota > Alphaproteobacteria > Rhizobiales > Beijerinckiaceae > Methylobacterium > Methylobacterium isbiliense. Next base: position 123,885 of record NZ_BPQQ01000058.1, read on the forward strand.
GGGCCTCGGGGTCGTCCCCGAGCAGGATCGCGCACACGCCCGCCTCCGTGGCCGCGACCAGGATGGCGCCGAGCGAGCACTGGCCGAGGGCGAAGCGGATCCGCGCCCCCGCCCCGCCCCGGCGGTAGGCGGTGGGGGTCATGCCGAGCCGCGCAGAGGCGGAGGCGTAGAAGCGGCTCGACGCGTTGAAGCCGGCCTCGAAGATGGCCTCGGTCACGGTCCCGGCCTCCTGCAGGCCGGCGGCGAGGCGGGCCGCCCGCCGGGCGCCCGCATAGGCCCGGGGGGTGACGCCGGTGATCCGCCGGAAGACGCGGTGGAAGTGGTAGAGGCTCATCCCGGCCGCGCGGGCCAGCGCGTCGAGGGCGGGCGGCGTCTCGGCCGCCTCGATCAGCCGGCAGGCCCGGGCGACGGCCTCGGCCTGGCGCGCGGCGAGCCCCGGCTCGTTCGGCCGGCAGCGGCGGCAGGGCCGGAAGCCCGCGGCCTCCGCGTCGGCGCAGGTCGGGTGGAAGGCGACGTGCTCCGGCTTGGCCGCCCGGGCGGGGCAGCTCGGCCGGCAATACACGCCGGTGGTGCGCACCGAGTAGACGAAACGGCCGTCCGCGCGCGCGTCGCGGCGGGCGAGCGCCGCCCAGCGCGCCGCGTCGACCGCCGCGGGATCGGGCGAGGTGCCGGGCCAAGCATCGGGCCGAGCGCCTGGCGAAGCGTCGGACAGCGTGTCGGAATCGAGAAGACGCATCACGGATCTCCTGGGGGCGGGTCCGGCCGCCGATGCCGCACTCTGGCGCGGCGCCCGGCCGGCCCGCATCCCGGTGCTTGCGCTCGAATCCCCCGGGGTTCGGGCGCAAGAAGCGGGAGGCGCGGGCGGCGCCCCGCGCGCGATCATGCCCGGGCGCGGGCCCGGAGGCGAGGAGACGAGCGATGGCGAAGGGGGCGGCCGTTCTGGGGCTGGCGCTGGCGGCGGGGAGCGCGGCCGCGGAGCCGGTGCGCCTGCGGCCCGGCGCCTACGAGGTCGAGGTGCGCCTCAACCTGCCGCATCTCGACGGGACGGGGAGTCGCAAGCGGGTGCGCCTGTGCCTCGACGGCGTGCCGGTTCGGGGCCTGCCGGTGCTCAGCGACAACACGCCGCTGGCCGGCTGCCCGGTCTCGGACCTGCGCCAGGAGGGCGAGTCCCTCGGCTTCACGATCGCCTGCGAGGGCCGCAACCAGCCCTCGGCGAAGGCCGTCTACCGGCTCGCGCCCGAGGCTTTCGAGGGCCGCGTGTCCATGCGGCTCGGCGGCAAGAACATGACGCTCACCGAGGTGCAGACCGGCCGCTGGCGCGGCGCCTGCGCGCCGGAGGACCTGCGCCCGTGACGGGACCGCGGCGGTGCAGTCAGGATTGCCCGTGCCGCTGGCGGTAGCGGGGGCCGGGGCCGCGCATGTAGTGGAGCTCCGGGCGGTAAGGATCGGTCAGGGATGCGGCGAGGCTGCGGAATGCCTCCGCCGCGCGGCCGAAGAGGGCCATCAGCATCGGTTCGTCCTCCTGCGTCGACACGGGTCGCAGGTCCGAGGCACGGATCGTGCCGCGGAGCGGTTGCGATTCCGTTTCGGCAGGATCGCCTCCGCCCCGGGACTTTTTCGGGGCGGGATCGGGGAAACGTCAGGGCAGGATGCCGGCGAGCTGCAGGGCCGCCGCCGCGATGATGAACAGCGCCGCGGCGAGGCACTCGAGCGGCACGCTCTCCCACAGGGCGGGCGCCGGCGAGGCGGTCTCGCGGGCAAGAGGGGAGACGGGGGTCATGTGGGGCACCTCCGGGTGGCCCGGGGCGGGCCGGCGTTTCCTCGCGGGCGGCGCCTCTGGCGGGCGGCCGTCCCGGAGCGAGTCTACAGCATCGCGGCGCGCCGTGCAGCCAGGGAGCCACAGCCATGCCGTCGCCGCCTTGCGGGGGCGGATCGGGACGTGCTCCGGTGGCGCGACATCCAGGAGCCCCCGATGAGCCCGACCCCCGACCTCGTGCTGCGGCCCGCCACCGACCTTGCGCGGATGATCCGCAGCCGCGCGGTCTCGGCCCGGGAGGTGATGCGGGCGCATCTCGACCAGATCGCCCGTCTCAACCCGGCGGCGAACGCGGTGGTGTCGCTGCGCGATCCCGACGCCCTGCTGGCGGAGGCGGACGCGGCCGACCGGGATCTCGCGGCCGGCCGCCTGCGCGGGCCGCTCCACGGCCTGCCGCATGCCGTCAAGGACACGGCCGCCGCCGCCGGCCTCGTCTGGGCGCAGGGCTCGCCGCTGTTTCGCGGCCGGGTGCCGGCCGAGGACGCCCCCCACGTCGCCCGCCTGCGCGCGGCCGGCGCGATCCTGATCGGCAAGACCAACGTGCCGGAATTCGGCCTGGGCTCGCACACCGTCAATCCGGTCTTCGGGGCGACCCGCAACGCCTACGCGCCCGACCGCAGCGCGGGCGGTTCGAGCGGCGGGGCCGGGGTGGCGCTGGCCTTGCGCATGCTGCCGCTCGCGGACGGCAGCGACCATGCCGGCTCCCTGCGCAACCCCGCGGCCTGGAACGGCGTGCTGGGCCTGCGCCCCTCGATCGGGCGCGTGCCGATGCGCACCGACGAGGTGTTCCTGCCCGACCTGACGGTGGCCGGCCCGATGGCGCGCACCACCGCCGATCTCGGCCTGCTGCTCTCGGTGCTGGCCGGCCCCGACCCGCGCATCCCCCACGCGATCCGGCAGGACCCCGAGGCCTTCGCGGCGCCGCGCCCGCGCGACCTCGCGGGCCTGCGCATCGGCTGGCTCGGCGATCTCGGCGGCCACCTGCCGATGGAGCCGGGCGTCCTCGCCCTGTGCGAGCAGGGCCTGCGCACCTTCGCGGGTCTCGGCGCCCGGGTCGAGCCGCTGGCGCCGGGCTTCGACCCGGAGGCGATCTGGCGGGCCTGGACGGTGCTGCGGGCCTGGCTCGCCGGGGCGGCGCTGGCGCCCCACTGGCGCGACCCGGAAACGCGCCGGCAGCTCAAGCCCGAGGCGGTGTGGGAGGTCGAGCAGGGCCTGAGGCTCGACGCCTACGCGGTCCACGCCGCGAGCGTCGTGCGCAGCGCGTGGTACGCGCAGGTGCTGCGGCTGTTCGAGCGGGCCGACGTGCTGGCGCTGCCCTCCGCCCAGGTCTTCCCCTTCCCGATCGCGGAGCCCTGGCCGCGCGCGATCGCGGGGCGGCCGATGGACACCTACCACCGCTGGATGGAGGTCGCGATCCCGGTGACGATGGCGGGCTGCCCGGCGATCAGCCTGCCGTTGGGCCGCGATCCGGCCGGGCTGCCGATGGGCCTGCAGCTCATGGCCCCCAACCACGGCGAGGCCGACCTCCTCGCCATCGCGGCCGCCTTCGAGGCCGCCACGGGCTTCGACCGGGATTTGCCCCCGCTCATCACACAGGCGTGAGCGGCGCGCCCGCGCGCGTGCCGTCGCCCCGGGAAAATCCAGCAAATCCCTGGTGTTGGGGCGAATGTCCGGTCCCGGACGGTCCGCGCGGCCCCGATCCGGCGCGCAAATCCGCTTGCGGCCGCGCCCGGGCGTCATACATTGCGCGGCAATCAAGCGCGGCCGACAGATCGGCCGGCGATCACGGGAGGACCTGATGAGATCCGTACTGATCGCGGCGCTCGCCGCCAGCGTGTCCTGGATCAGCGTGTCCTGGATCGGCGTCGCGGCGGCGCAGGACGCGGCCGCGGGCGACACCAAGGCCAAGGTCGACAACCTGGAGAAGCTGCAGGGCTTCAAGCACACCGGTGCGGCCGAGCCGGCACCGATCCCGCAGACCGGCCGGCGCGCCGACGCGGTCAACCGGACGCTGCAGAAGATCAAGCTGCCCGACGGCTTCAAGATCGAGCTCTACGCGCTCGTGCCCGACGCCCGCGCGCTCGCGGTCGGCCCCAATGCCGGCGTGGTCTTCGTCGGCACCCGCAAGTCCAAGGTCTACACGGTCACCGACCGCGACAAGGACCGGGTTGCCGACGAGGTGAAGGTCTTCGCCCCCGGCATCGACTTCAAGATCCCGAACGGCGTCTGCTTCTCGCGCGACGGCGTGCTGACCATCGTGGAGCAGAACCGGGTGCTGGCGTTCCCGGCCGCCGAGTTCTTCTACGAAGGGCCGGACGTGGCCGCCGCCGTGGTGGTCAAGCAGGGCGAGCTGATCCCGGTCTCGGAGGAGAGCTACAACCACACCGCCCGCGTCTGCCGCATCGGGCCGGACGGCAAGCTCTACGTCTCGCTCGGCCAGCCCTACAACGTGCCGCCGAAGGAGAAGGCCGACCTCTACGCCAGGACCGGCATCGGCGGCATCATCCGGATGGACGCGGACGGCAAGAACCGCGAGGTGTTCGCCACCGGCATCCGCAACTCCGTCGGCATCGACTTTGCGCCCGACAAGACCCTGTGGTTCACCGACAACCAAGTGGACGGCATGGGCGACGACCAGCCGCCGGGCGAGCTGAACCAGGCGACGAAGCCCGGCCAGAACTTCGGCTTCCCGTGGTACGGCGGCGGCGCGGTGCGCACCGTCGAGTACAAGAACGACCCGATCCCGCAGGACGTGGTGCCGCCGAAGGCCGAGCTGCCCCCGCATGCCGCCGATCTCGGCCTGCTCGTCTACCGGGGCCGGATGTTCCCCGAGAAGTACCGGGCCGGGGTCTTCACCGCCGAGCACGGCTCGTGGAACCGCACCACCCCGATCGGCGCCCGGGTGATGTTCGTGCCGGTGAACAAGGACGGCAGCGCGGGCAAGCCCGAGCCCTTCGCGGAGGGCTGGCTCACCGAGGGCGGCGAGTATCTCGGCCGCCCGGTCGACCTCGCGACGCTGCCCGACGGCTCGATGCTCGTCTCGGACGACACGGTCGGGGCGATCTACCGGATCTCCTACGAGAAGTAGGCACCGGCTCACATCCCTCGTGCGGACCGAACGGTCGCGCATGCAACGCGGGCAGCCCTCTCCCCGAGAGGGCTGCCCCGCGCCGCTCCTCACGGGCCGTCCCGCCCGGCGCGAGGGCGGCGCGACAGCCTGAAGGCCCGCCATGCTCCTTCGCCCTGCCCTCCTCGCCGCCCTCCTCCTGGCCGGCACCGGCGCCGAGGCCGGCGACGCGGCCGCCGGGCGCAAGAAGGCCGTGGCCTGCCAAGCCTGCCACGGCCTCGACGGCGTCTCGAAGCTGCCCGACGCGCCGAACCTCTCGGGCCAGGTCGAGCCCTACCTCGTGAAGGCGCTCGGCGAGTTCCGCGACGGCACCCGCAGGAACGAGGTGATGTCGGTGGCCGCCAAGGACCTCACGGATTCCGACATCGCCGACCTCGCGGCCTACTACAGCTCGATCCAGATCGACGTCGTCCCGCCCTCCTGAGCGGGGCCGGGTAGCCCTCCGGGGGGCGGATGCGCTAGGAAGAGCGCGGCGCACCGCACCGGAAGGGTCGTCGCAGGATGCCGTTGTCCGAGAGCCGCCCCCGGTGAGGCCGATGCAGGCCCTCTCGCCGCAGCGGGTGCTGATCTACTCGCACGACACGTTCGGGCTCGGGCACCTGCGCCGGGCGCGCGCAATCGCGCACGCGCTCGTGGCCGATGCGCCGGGCCGGCGGGTGCTGATCCTGTCCGGCTCACCCGTGAGCCACGCCTTCCGGTTCGCGCCCGGGGTCGCCTGCCGCCGGCTGCCGGGCGTCATCAAGCTCGAGAGCGGCGCCTACCGCAGCCACGGGCCGGGCCACGACCTCGACGCCGTGGTGGCGACGCGCGCCGCCCTGATCCGCCACGTCGCCCGGCGCTTCGCCCCGGATCTCTTCCTCGTCGACAAGGAGCCGGCGGGCTTCCACGGCGAGGTGCTGCCGGTGCTGGCCCCCCTCAAGGCCCGCGGCTGCCGCCTCGTGCTCGGTCTGCGCGACGTGCTCGACGATCCGGCGCTGCTGGCCCCCGAATGGGAGCGCAAGGGCGCGCTCGAGGTGCTGCCCCTCTACGACGCGGCCTGGATCTACGGCTTGCGGGAGATCTACGCGCCGCTCGCCGGGCTCGCGCTGCCGGCGGGCGTGGCCGAGCGCCTGACCTACACGGGCTATCTCCGGCGCGAGGCGCCGCCGGAGACGGAGCCCGGGGGCGATGCCTTCCTGCTCGTCACCCCGGGCGGCGGCGGCGACGGGGTCGACCTCGTCGAGGCGGTGGTGCGGGCCTACGAAGCCCACCCCGTGCCCCACCCGGCGCTGGTGGTGTTCGGGCCGTTCTTCCCGGGCGAGGCACGAGCGGAGCTCAGCGCGCGCATCGCCCGCCATCCGCGCCTCTCGGCCCTCGATTTCGACGTGCGCCTGGAGCGGCTGATGCGCCGCGCCGCGGGCGTGGTGGCGATGGGCGGCTACAACACCTTCTGCGAGATCCTGTCCTTCGACCGCCCGGCCCTGATCCTGCCGCGGGTGCGCCCGCGCCGCGAGCAGCTGATCCGCGCCCAGGCGGCCGCGCGCCTCGGCCTCGTCGAGACCCTGGCGCCGGGCGAGGACGCGCCCGAGCGGATGGCGGCGGCGCTGTCCGCGCTGCCGGGGCGCCCGCGCCCCTCCGCCCAGCCGATCCCCGGCCTCCTGGACGGGCTGCCGGCGATCCGGCGCCTCACCCAGGCGTCCGGCAGCGGCCTGCCCTGCGTGGCGGCGGAGTAGAGCCCGCGCGCATGCCCGCCCGCATCGCCGTCCTGGTCAAGGGCTACCCGCGCCTGTCCGAGACCTTCATCGCCCAGGAACTCCTCGGCCTGGAGGAGCGCGGGCTCAGCCTCGCCCTGTGGTCCCTGCGCCGGCCGCACGACCGGGTGCTGCACCCGATGCACGGGCAGGTCCGCGCGCCGGTCGCCTACCTGCCCGAATACCTCTACCAGGCGCCGCTGCGGGTGCTGCGCGGCGCGCTCGCGGCGCTTGCCGCCCCCGGCCTGCGGCCGCTGCTCGCCCTCGTCTGGCGGGATCTGCGGCGCGACCCGACCCCGAACCGCGGCCGGCGGCTCGGCCAAGCGCTGGTGCTCGCCCGCGAGCTGCCCGCCGACATCGCCCACATCCACGTGCACTACCTGCACACCCCGGCCTCGGTGGCGCGCTACGCCGCGCTGCTCACGGGCCGATCGTGGAGCGCCTCGGCCCACGCCAAGGACATCTGGACGACGCCGGACTGGGAGCTCGCCGAGAAGCTCGACGACCCGCGCCTCGCCTTCGCGGTTACCTGCACGGCGGCGGGCGCGGCGCGCCTGCGGGCGCTGGCGGCGGACCCGGCGCGGATCTCGCTCGTCTATCACGGCCTCGACCTGCGGCGCTTTCCGCCGCCGCCCGCGGCGCGCCCGGCCCGGGACGGCAGCGACCCGGCCGACCCGGTGCGGTTCGTGACGGTGGGGCGCGCCGTGGCCAAGAAGGGCTTCGACGACCTCCTCGACGCGCTCGCCGGCCTGCCCCCCGGCCTGCACTGGCGGCTGGCGCATGTGGGCGGGGGCGAGGCGCTGGCCGGCCTGAAGGCCAAGGCCGCCGCGCTCGGCCTCGGCGGCCGGGTGATCTTCCTCGGCCCCAAGCCCCAGCCCGACGTGGTGGCGCTGCTGCGCGAGGCGGACCTGTTCGTGCTCCCGGCCAAGCGCGCCCCGTCGGGCGACCGCGACGGGCTGCCGAACGTCCTCATGGAGGCGGCCTCGCAGGGGCTGGCGGTGGTGGCCACCGACTTCGCGGGCATCCCGGAATTCCTGCGCGAGGGCGTCGAGGGGCGCCTCGTGCCTCCGGGCGACTGGGCGATGCTGTCGAACGCCCTCAACCTGCTCGCCCGCGACCCGGCCGAGCGGGCGCGCCTGGGCGCGGCGGCGCTGGCGCGGCTGCGCGAGGCCTTCGGGGCCGAGGCGGGGTTCGAGCGGATCGCGGCCCTGCTCTCGGGGGTCCGGGGTCGATGACCCCGGCGGGTCCGGGGCGGAGCCCCGGCGGGTTCGGGCGGAGCCCGACCGGCCTCCCGCGGGTCGCGTTCTACGCCCCCCTGAAGAGCCCCGACCATCCGGTCCCCTCGGGCGAGCGGACGATGGCCCGGCTGCTGCTGCGGGCGCTGGCGGCGGCGGGCCTCGCGCCGGAGACGGCGTGCTCCTTGCGCACCCGCGACCCGGACGGCGCGCGGCACGCGGCCCTGCGCGAGGCGGGCCGGGCGGAGGCGGCGCGGCTCACCGCCCTGTGGCGGGCCGATCCGCCCCGGCTGTGGTTCACCTACCACGTCTACTACAAGGCCCCGGACTGGACCGGCCCCCTCGTCGCGGCGGCGCTGGGCATCCCGTACGTGGTGGCGGAGGGCTCGCGGGCGGGCAAGCGCGCGCAGGGCCCGCACGCGCTGGGGCACGCGGGCGCCGAGGCGGCGCTCGACGCGGCCGCGCTCATCCTGGTGATGAATCGCCGCGACCGCCCGGCGCTGGAGGCGGCGCGCCCGCAGGCCCAGATCCTCGCCGACCTGCCGCCCTTCCTCGACCCGGCGGACTGGCCGCCGGCGCCGCCCCGCGACCGGCCGGCCGGGCCCCTGCGGCTCCTCACCGTGGCGATGATGCGGCCGGGCGACAAGCTCGCCTCCTACCGGCTCCTGGCGGACGCCCTCAGGCGGCTCGGCCCTCTCGCCTGGAGCCTCGACGTCGCGGGCGACGGGCCGGCGGCGGCGGCGGTCGCGGCGGCGCTCGCGCCGTTCGGCGCGCGGGTGCGCCGCCACGGCGCCCTCGGGGCGGCGGCGCTCGCGGGCCTCTACGCGCAGGCCGACCTCCTGGTCTGGCCGGCGGTCAACGAGGCCTACGGCATGGCGCTGCTGGAGGCGCAGGCGCAGGGCTGCCCGGTGGTGGCCGGCGGCTACGGCGGCGTGCCGGACGTGGTGCGGGACGGGCTCACCGGCCGCGTCACCGCGCCGGGCGATGCGGATGCGCTGGCCGGCGCGATCCGGGAGCTGGCCGCCGATCCCGCCGCGCGCGCCGCGATGGCGGCGGCGGCGCTGGTCTTCGCGCGCGAGGAGCGCAGCCTCGCGCGCGCCGCCGCGCATCTGCGCGACACCCTGCGCGATACCCTGGGAGCCTGCCTCGCGTGAGCCGGATCCTGATCGCCGTCACGCACCTGCTCGGCGCCGGCCACCTCACCCGGGCGGCGGCGCTGGCGCGCGCCTTCGCGGGGGCGGGCCACGCGGTGACGCTGGTCTCCGGCGGCATGCCGGCGGCGCTCGCCCTGCCGGCGGGGGTGCGGTTCGTGCAGCTGCCGCCGGTGCGCATCACCGGCACCGCCTTCACGGCGCTCCTCGACCCGGAGGGCGAGCCGGTGACGCCCGCCCGGCTCGCGGCCCGCCGGGCGGCGCTGCTCGACGCCTTCGTGGACAGCCGCCCCGAGGCGGTGATCACCGAACTCCACCCGTTCGGCCGCCGGGTGCTGGCGGCGGAGTTCGACGCGCTGGTGGAGGCGGCCGGCGCCGCGGTGCCCCGCCCCCGCCTCCTCGCCTCGGTGCGCGACGTGCTGGCGCGGCCGGGCAAGCCGGAGCGCATCGCCGCCGCCCACGCGCGGCTGTCCGCCTACGACGCCGTGCTGGTGCACGGCGACGCGGATCTGCTGCCGCTCGACCGCTCCTGGCCGGTCGATGCGGCCATCGCGCCGCTCCTGCACTACACCGGCTACGTCGACGAGGCGCCGGGTGCGCCCGCCCCCGCCCCGGGTCCCCGCCGCGGCGTCGTGGTCTCGGGCGGGTCGAGCGCCGCCGGCCTGCCGCTGCAGGAGGCCGCGCTCGGGGCCGCCCGGCTGCGGCCGGAGGAGTCCTGGCGCGTGCTGGTCGGCCGGGGGGTGCCGGAGGCCGCCTTCGCGGCGCTGCGGGCCTCTGCCCCGCCGAACGCCGCCGTCGAGCGGGCGCGGCCGGACTTCCGGGCGCTGCTCGCGGGCGCGGCGGTCTCGGTCAGCCAGGCCGGCTACAACACCGTGCTCGATCTCCTGCGCAGCGGCTGCCCGGCCGTGCTGGTGCCCTTCGAGGCGGGCCGCGAGACCGAGCAGCGCCTGCGCGCCGACACGCTGGCGGCGCGCGGCCTCGCGCGCGTGCTGCCGGAGGCGGAGCTGTCGGCCGGGCGCCTCGCGGAGGCGGTGGCGGCGGCCCTCGCCCCGGCCGCCGGGTCCCGCGGCGGCCTCCCGCCGATCGCCCTCGACGGCGGGCCGCGCAGCGTGGCGATCGTGGAGGGCCTGCTCGCGCGGGCGCCCGCCGTCTCGCGCCCGGCGCTCCCGGCCGCCGACTGGGCCCTCCTCGCGGCCGCGCTGGACCGCCGCGCCCAGCGGCACGGCGCCGTCGCGGTCTGGTGGCGCGACGACGACGCGACCGCCCACACCCCCGCCCTCGACCGGCTCCTCGCGCTGCGGCGGGAGACCGGCTGGCCGCTGGCGCTGGCGGCGATCCCGGCCGGGGCCGAGCCCTCGCTCGCCGCGCGGCTCGCGGGCGAGGCCGAGATCGACCTCCTCGTGCACGGCCTCGCGCACGCGAACCACGCGCCGCCCGGCGAGAAGAAGGCGGAACTCGCCCACCGGCCCGCCGCCGCCCTGGAGAGGGAGGCCGCGCAGGGCCTCGCGCTCGCCCGCGCGCGCCTCGGGGGCCTGCTCGGGGTCCTGCCCGTGCTGGTGCCGCCCTGGAACCGGATCGCGCCGGACCTCGCCGCCGCGCTGCCGCGGCTGGGCTTTCGCGGCCTCTCGACCTTCGGCCCGCGCGGGTCCGCGATCCCGGGCCTCGTGCAGCTCAACACCCATCTCGACCCGGTGGCGTGGCGCACGGGCCGGGGGCTCGCCGAACCGCGCGCGCTCCTCGCCCGGGCGGCCGACACGGTGGGGCGGGGCGAGGCGCCCCTCGGCCTTCTCACCCACCACCTCGTGCAGGACGCGCGCACCTGGGCCTTCTGCGCGGCGCTGCTGGAGCGCCTGCGGGCGCACCCGGCGGTGCGCGTCGCCCGCGCCGACGGATTGTTTGCGCCCGAGGCATCGCCCGTGTCACAAACCGGCGCTAGGGTTCCCCCAGCGTAGCGCCTGCAGGGACGAATCGGACCAGAATGACGGCTCCGCTCCTGTCGATCCGCGATCTCACGGTCGACTTCTCGGCCGATACCGGGGACTTCCGGGCGGTGGACGGATTGTCCCTCGACGTGCCGGCCGGCCGCACGGTGGCGCTCGTGGGCGAGTCGGGCTCGGGCAAATCCGTCACCGCACAGGCCATCCTGCGCATCCTGCCGAAGGCGGCCCGGATCGGCGGCGGGCGCATCCTGTTCACGGATCCGCGCCGCGGCCGCAGCGTCGACATCGCGCGGCTCGCCGCGGAATCGTCGGAGATGCGCGCCCTGCGCGGCGGGCGCATCGCGATGATCTTCCAGGAGCCGATGACCTCGCTCTCGCCGCTGCACACGGTGGGCGATCAGGTGACCGAGGCGCTGCTCCTCCACGCCGCCGTCTCGCGCGAGGAGGCGCGGCGGCAGGCGGTGGCGGTGTTCGAGCGGGTCGGCTTCCCGGACCCGAAGCGGGCGCTCGTCACCTACCCGTTCGAACTCTCGGGGGGGCTGCGCCAGCGCGCGATGATCGCGATGGCGCTCATCACCAAGCCCGACCTCCTCGTCGCCGACGAGCCGACCACGGCGCTCGACGTCACCACGCAGGCCCAGATCCTCGACCTGCTGCGCGACCTCCAGGCCGAGACCGGCATGGCGATGCTCCTCATCACCCACGACCTCGGGGTGGTCGCCAACGTGGCCGATTCGGTGGCGGTGCTCTACCGCGGCCGGCTGATGGAGGCGGGCTCGCGCGAGGACGTCTTCCGCCGCCCCGGCCACCCCTACCTCAAGGCCCTGATGCGGGCGGTGCCGCGCTTCCACATGCAGGAGGGCGAGCGCCTCACCCCCATCCGCGAGGTCAGGAGCGCGGTGCTCGCGCGCAAGGCCGGCGAGCCGCACCGGCCCGACCCGCCGGGGCCGCTCCTGGCGGTCCGCGACATCGCCAAGTCCTACACCCTGCGGGCGGGCTGGTTCAGCGGCACGGTCCGGCGCATCGACGCGGTCAAGGGCGTCAGCCTGGAACTGTGGCCGAACCGCACGCTCGGCCTCGTGGGGGAATCGGGCTGCGGCAAGACCACCCTGTCGAAGATCGTGATGCGGGCGATCCGGCCCGATGCCGGCAGCGTCACCTTCGACGACGGCGGCGGGGCGGGGCCGCGCGACGTCTTCGCCCTCAAGGACCGCGAGCTGAAGGATTTCCGGCGCGCGGTGCAGTTCGTGTTCCAGGACCCGTTCTCGTCCCTCAACCCGCGCATGACGGTCTACGAGATCCTGACCGAGCCCCTGCGCATCCACGGCGTCGGCACGCCGGACGAGCGCTACGAGCGGGCCAAGGAACTCCTCGACATGGTCGGGCTCGACACCCGTTCCCTGCGCCGCTACCCGCACGCCTTCTCGGGCGGCCAGCGCCAGCGCCTCGGCATCGCCCGGGCGCTCGCCCTCAAGCCGCGGGTGCTGCTGTGCGACGAGCCGGTCTCGGCGCTGGACGTCTCGGTGCAGGCGCAGGTGCTCAACCTGCTCAAGGACCTGCAGGCAAGCCTCGGCATCTCTTACCTGTTCGTCTCCCACAACCTCGCGGTGGTGGACTACATCGCCGACACGATCGCGGTGATGTGCCGGGGCCGGATCGTCGAGGAGGCCCCGAAGGCGGCCCTGTTCCGCAACCCGGCCCATCCCTACACCCGGGCGCTGCTCGCCGCCGTCCCGGAGCCCGACCTCGACCACCCCCTCGACCTCAAGCTCCTGATGAGCGACCGCTTCTCCGACCCCGCCTCCTGGCCCGAGCCGTTCCGGCTCGTCGGCGCCGAGACCGGCACCATGCAGGAGATCTCCCCCGGCCATTGCGTGCGCGTCTCCGGCTCCAGCCTGCGGCAGGCGGCCTGACATGCCGGTCGGCGCGCTGCCCCGCCCCCACTGGCTGCTGGAGCGCCTGCGCCGCCGCCTGCTCGGGCCGCTCTTCGACCGGCTCGGCTACGACCTCGTCCCGGCCGTCCCCGACTGGACCCACCGCCCGCTCTCGGCCCGCGAGACCGAGGCCCTGATCGCGGCGGCGGCCGCGTGCCTCGACCACGACCTGTCCGCCTGCGGCCTGACGCTGCCCGAGGGCGCACCCGCCGCCGTCGCGGCGTTCTGGGACCTGATCGGCGGCGCCCCCGTGGCGCAGCGCCGTGGCGGCAACGGCTTCAACGGCGCGCTGCAGCTCTACGTGCTGATGCGGGCGCTCAGGCCCGCCCTGGTGATCGAATCGGGGGTGTTTCGGGGCCTCACCACCTGGATCACCCGGCAGGCCTGCCCGGAGGCCGAGATCCTCTGCTTCGACCCGGACCTCTCGGGCCTGCGCTACCGCGACCCCCGGGCGCGCTACCACGCCCGCGACTGGTCGGCCTGCGACCTCGGCGGCCTGCCGCTGGAGCGCGCGGTCGGGTTCTTCGACGACCATATCAGCCAGGCGCGCCGGGTGCTGGAGGCGCGCGCGCGGGGCCTCGACCGGCTGATCTTCGACGACGACGCGGCGGCCCACCGGCTCCACGCCCATGGCGGTCCCGCCTTCCCCACCATCGCCATGCTGATGGATGCCGCGCACGGCCCGGAGCCGGTGCGCTGGACCCGCAACGGGCGCGAGTTCGTCTACCGGCCCGACGGCCCGGAGGCCCGTGCGGCCCGCGCCCTGATCGCCCGCGCGCATCCCTTCGACGACCTGCACGCGGCGACCGGCTACTCGCCGGCCCGCATCACCTACGTGACCCTGCGGGATCCGGGAGAGGCGACATGAGAGGGACCCCGTTCTCCCGGTGGAGGGTTCGCCCGCTGGCGCTCGCCCTCCTGCTGGCGGCCCCCGCCCTCGCCCGGGCGGCCGAGGACCCCGCCCCCCGCCTGCCGGCCGAGCCCCTGGTCGTCGACCTCGCGGCGGACGGGCGGCAGATCGGCAAGCCGGGCGGCGAGATCGTCACCCTCGTCGCCAAGCCGCGGGACATCCGCTACATCTCGACCTACGCCTATACCCGCCTCGTCGGCTACGACGCGCACCTCGCCCTCAAGCCCGACCTGCTGCTGCGGGTCGAGAACGAGGACGACCGGGTCTACACCTTCACGCTCCGGGCCGGGCACCGCTGGTCCGACGGGCAGCCCTTCACGGCGGAGGATTTCCGCTACTGGTGGGAAGACGTCGCCCTCAACAAGGAGCTGAGCCCCTCCGGCCCGCCCGAATTCATGATGGCCGCCGGCCAGCTGCCGCGCTTCGAGGTGCTGGATCCCCGGCGCGTGCGCTTCACCTGGGAGCGGCCGAACCCGCGCTTCCTGCCCGAACTCGCCTCCCCGCGCGACCCCTTCATCTACCGGCCGGCGCATTACCTGAAGCGCTTCCACGCCCGCCACGCCCCGAAGCCGGAACTCGACGCCGCCGTGAAGGCGCAGAAGGTCAAGGGCTGGGCGGCCCTGCACAACCGGCTCGACGCGATGTTCGAGCAGACGAATCCCGACCTGCCGACCCTGCAGCCCTGGCGCGTCACCAACACGGCGCCCGCGGCGCGCTTCGTCTTCGTGCGCAATCCCCACTACCACCGGGTCGACGCGCAGGGGCAGCAGCTTCCCTACGTCGACCGGGTGCTGATGGACATCGCGGCGGCGGGCCTCTTCGCCGCCAAGGCCAATGCGGGCGAGGCCGACCTGCTGTTCCGCGGCCTGACCATGGAGGACATCCCGATCCTGCGCGAGGGCGAGCGGGCCAAGGGCTACCGCACCCGCCTGTGGCCGACCGCGCGGGGCTCGGAGATCGCGCTCTACCCCAACCTCACCGCCGCGGATCCGGTCTGGCGGGCGCTGAACCGCGATCCGCGCTACCGCCGGGCGCTCTCGCTCGCCATCGACCGGCGCACCCTCAACAACGCGCTGCTGTTCGGGCTCGGCACCGAGGGCAACGACACGGTGGTGGAGAGCAGCCCCCTGTTCCGGCCCGAGTACCGGACGCTCAACGCGGCCTACGACCCCGACGAGGCCTCCCGCCTCCTCGACGCGGTGGGGCTGACCAAGCGCAACGGCGCCGGCATCCGGCTCTTGCCGGACGGGCGCGAGCTGGAGATCGTGGTCGAGACCGACGGCGAGAGCAACCTCCTCACCGACGGCCTGACCCTGATCGCCGAGTTCTGGCGCGAGGTCGGCGTCAAGCTGTTCGTCAAGCCGCAGGACCGCACGGTGCTGCGCAACCGGGCCTATGCGGGGCTCACCGTGATGGTGGCGGCCCAGGGGCTCGACCTCGCGATGCCGACCGCCGAGATGCCGCCGGACGAACTCGCCCCGGTCCACCAGGACACCTACGCGTGGCCCAAATGGGGCCAGTACGCCGAGACGAAGGGCAAGGAGGGCGAGCCCTGCGACATCCCCGAGGCGCGCGCCCTCATCGATCTCAACGCGCAGTGGATGGCCACGGCGGATGCGGGCGAGCAGGCGCGGATCTGGGGCGAGATGCTGAGGAACCGCGCCGAGAACCAGTGGGTGATCGGCACCGTGGCGGGCGCGCTGCAGCCGATCGTCGGCAAGGCCGGGCTCACGAACCTGCCCGACAAGGCGATCTATTCCTGGAAGCCCACCGCGATGATCGGGATCTACCGGATGGACGAGTTCTTCTGGACGCCCGAGCGCAAGCGGGAGGCGGCCACCAGGGAGCCGCTCCGGTGACGAAGGACAGGCTCCCGTGATGGAGGACAGGCTCCGGTGATCCGCTACCTCGCGCGGCGCACGCTCACCATGGCGGTGACGCTCCTCGTCATCTCGGCCTTGATCTTCTTCATCATCAAGCTGCCGCCCGGCGACTTCCTGACCAACCAGATCGCCGAACTGCGCTCGCAGGGCGAGGCGGCCTCCGTCGCCAAGGCGCAGTTCCTGATGCAGCAATACGGACTCGACCGCCCGGTCTGGGAGCAGTACCTGCGCTGGATCGGCCTGTGGCCGAACCCGGACGGCGCCTTCAACGGCCTCCTCCAGGGCAATTGGGGCTGGTCCTTCGAGTACGACCGGCCGGTGCGCGAGGTGGTGGGCGACGCCCTCTGGCTCACCCTCGTGGTCAACCTCGCGGTGGTGATCTTCGTCCACGTGGTGTCGATCCCGATCGCGATCTACTCGGCCACGCGCCAGTACTCGCTCGGCGACTACATCGCGACCTTCATCGGCTATATCGGGCTTGCCACCCCCTCGTTCCTGCTGGCGCTGGTGATGCTGTTCTACGCCAACCGCTGGTTCGAGGTCTCGATCGGCGGGCTCTACGACAGCGCCTATGCGGGCCAGCCCTGGTCCTGGGACAAGGTGAAGTCGCTGCTCGCCCACCTCGTCGTGCCGACCCTGGTGATCGGGCTCGGGGGCACCGCCGCCATGATCCGGCGCATGCGCGCGAACCTCCTCGACGAACTGGCCAAGCAATACGTCGTCACCGCCCGGGCCAAGGGGCTGCCGCCGACCCGGGCGCTGCTGAAATATCCGTTCCGGATGTCGCTGAACCCCTTCATCGCCGACATCGGCAACCTGCTGCCGCACCTCGTCTCGGGCTCGGTGCTGGTCTCGCTGGTGCTGAGCCTGCCCACCGTCGGGCCGATCCTGCTCGCGGCGCTGAAGAGCCAGGACCAGTTCCTGGCGGGCTTCATCCTGATGTTCGTGGCGCTGCTCACGGTGGTCGGCATGCTGGTCTCGGACCTGCTGCTGGCCTGGCTCGACCCGCGCATCCGGCTCGGAGGCTCCGCCCGATGAGCGTCGAGATGCGCCCGGGCCATTTCGTCGATCCCGCCCCCTTCGATCCCGGCCGCGCCGAGCCGATGGGGGCGGAGAGCGAGGCCTTCGACCGCGCCTCCTCCTGGCGGCTGACGTGGTGGAAGTTCCGCAAGCACAAGGTGGCGGTGGCGGCCGGGCTGATCCTGCTCGTCTTCTACGGCCTGATCCCCTTCGTGGAGGTGCTGGCCCCCTACAATCCGGCCAAGCGCCACGGGGACTTCCTGTACGCGCCGCCGCAAGCCGTGCGCCTGTTCCACGAGGGGCGGTTCGTCGGGCCCTACACCCACCCCTACTCGTTCACCTTCAACCTCGAGACCTTCCACCGCGAGTACACGGTGGACCGCACCAGGGTGCAGCCCCTGCGCTTCCTCTGCCGGGGCGAGGCCTACGAGTTCTGGGGCCTGTGGCGGGCGGATGTCCACCTCGTCTGCCCGCCGGAGGGCGGCACGCTGTTTCTCGCGGGCACCGACCGGCTCGGGCGCGACCTCTTCTCCCGCATCGTCGCGGGGGCGCGGATCTCGCTCACGGTCGGGCTCGTCGGCATCGCGGTGTCCTTCGCGCTCGGGCTCTTCTTCGGCGGGCTCGCGGGCTATCTCGGCGGCTGGGTCGACCACGTGGTGCAGCGGATGATCGAGATCCTGCGCTCGCTGCCGGAACTGCCGCTCTGGCTCGCCCTCTCGGCGGCGCTGCCGCCGAACTGGAGCCCGGTTCTGGTGTTCTTCGGCATCACGCTGATCCTCGGGCTGCTCGACTGGCCGGGGCTCGCGCGCGCGGTGCGCTCGAAGCTCCTGGCGCTGCGCGAGGAGGATTACGTGCGCGCCGCCGAGCTGATGGGCGCCTCGAAGGCGCGGATCATCGGGCGCCACCTGATCCCGAACTTCATGAGCCACCTGATCGCCTCGGCGACCCTGTCGATCCCCTCGATGATCCTCGGCGAGACGGCGCTGTCGTTCCTCGGCCTGGGCCTGCGCCCGCCGGTGACGAGCTGGGGCGTGCTGCTCAACGAGGCCCAGAACCTCGCGGCGGTGCAGCTCCATCCCTGGCTGCTCGCCCCGATCCTGCCGGTGGTGGTCGTGGTCCTGGCCTTCAACTTCCTCGGCGACGGCCTGCGCGACGCGGCCGACCCGTACCACTGACCGCGTCGGCCGGCCCCGCGAGATCCTCCCGCGGCGCCGGACGGCCTGCGGCCTTCATCGGTGTGGCCGCCGACACGGCGGCGACCACGGCGGTGACGCAGGCTCAGAGGCGGGCCTGGGCGGCGTCGAGGGACGCCAGTTCGGTGCGCGCCTGGGAGATCAGGCGGGCGTGATGGAGCTGGAGGGCGCGGCTGCTGGCCCCGCGGCCGGTGCGGATCTCGGCGAGCGACCGCTCGTAGTCCTGAAGCTGGGCTTCGACGCGGCGGCGGCGTTCGGCGATGCGATGCGGCATTCCGGTTTCCCCTTGTGATGCCAACGGCCCCGGGCGGTTGAGCCTCGGGGTGTTGAAGAATTCGATTTTTCAGCGTCAAATCAACGATTTGGTGGAAAAATCGAAAGCCGGGCCGGGAGACGGTGGACGTGGCTCCCGACATGAATCAGCCGAGCCGCCGGAACGGCTCAGCTTGGCCCAGCATGGTCATCTATGGGGCGGGAATGCGGCGGGCCGCCCGATGGCGGCCATGAATGGGGCGGGCGAAGGGCCGAGGATCCTTCCCCCGGCCCCTTCCCCCGCCGCGCACTCGTGCCTGCGGTCACAGGACATGACCGCCGGCGTGGTTCTCGATTCTTCGCCAAATCTCTGATTTGACGTCGAACAATCGAGATGTCGCAACGGCCCCGTCGGTCCCGGGCTTGCACGGGATCGAGATCGATGCCTCGGCATCCGGGGCCGTTGGCATCAGAAGCGGTAGTAGCCGGGCCGGTAGGGCCGGCCGTAGAAGCCGTGGTGGTGGCGGCGGAACCCGTAGGCGCGGCCGTAGGGCGGTCCGAAACGGCGGTAGCCGTAGGGACGGTAGCCGTAGGGGCGATGCCCGAAATGGCGGTGACGATGGTAGCCGTACTGCGCCCAGGCGGTGGGCGCCTGCGCCTCGCTGGCCCCGGGGGCCGGAGCGGCGGTCGCGGTCTGCGGCGCCAGGGCGGCCCCGCCCAGCATCAGGCCGGCGGCCAGGATCACGGTCTTCAGCACGTGGAGGAACTCCCTGAGAGGCGGCTCCGGATGGAGCGCGGACGCCGGTAACGCGCCGGGAGGGCAAACCGTTGCGTGCCGGGCGCCCGGCCGGCACCGCCATCCGCAAGCCCGATCGCGGCCTCAGGCGATCCGCAGCGTCATGTCGACGATGGGCGCCTGCCCGGCTCCCTTCACGAGCGCGATGCCGTGCTCGCAATCCTCGCGCTGCAGGTAGCCCTCCGCCGAATCGGCGATCACCTCGCCGTTCGCGGCCCGCAGCCGCCAGCGCCAATGGCCGCCGGCATCGCGAAACAATTCGAAGCGCATCGCGGCCTCCCGGTCGTCGCCTCCGGAGAGATGGGGCGGCGGGGCGGCAGGGCAACGCGAGGAGGTTTCGTCCCCGGCGGACATGACCCAGCGTCATCGAAATGCCGCGCTGGCGGCGCACGAGACGGAGCAGACGGGCGGCCCGACTCACCCTGCCCCCCGGCGGAGCCGAATCCCGATGCGCGCCTGCTGTCTTGCTCTGCTGATCGTCGCGGCGGGACCCGCCTCGGCGCAGGATATCAGCCCGACATTCCTCGCCACGGCAACGGGCGCCATGTCCAGAAGCCCGATGTCGCGCAGATCGAAGTCGGCGTCACGACGAAGGGACGAACCCTCGACGGAGCCGCGGAAACGCATCGGGAGCGGGCGGCCCGAGCCCACGCGATTCTGCAGGCGCTCGCAGCCGATCGTGTCGTCGTCGAGAAGAGCACCTACAGGCTCACGGAGGATCAGCATCCGTATCGGACGCCCGACAATCCGCCCCCCCAGCGCGCCGAGATGCCCTTCACCGCGCAGACCAGCCTGACCCTGAGGGCCGCGTCGATCGAGGCCGTCAACCCGGCGGTCAACCGGCTCGCAGGGAGCGGGCTGTTCGAGATCCGGAAGGTCAGGTTCTCGGTGGAGGCGGATCGTCGGGCGCTGAACGAGGCGCGCCGTGCGGCGGTGCTCGATGCCCGCGAGCAGGCCCGGATCTACGCCGAAGCGGCCGATCTGACGCTGGTCGAGATCACCGAGATCACGGACGGGGATGCCCTGCCGCCGGACGGCTTCGCCGACATGCCGTTCTCCTTGCGCTTCGTCGAGATCATCCCGCCCGCATCCGCGGACTTCACGGCGAGCGTCACGATCCGCCGGCGCATCACCTCGCGCTGAACCCAGGGCCGCCCTCGATCGCGCCGCGACGGCCCTGAGGCGATGCGATGACGGAGACGAGAGCCTGCGACCCCGCCGCGGACCTCGACTCCGACGAGGCCGTCGCCGGGATCACAGAGACCGATATCCTCTGTTCGTCACGCACCGACGGCCCGAGCCGCCGAGGCAGCGGGCCGTCGGTGCGCTTTTGAGTGCCTGCCCGCCGGATCGAGCCTCCGGCGGGCGACCGGCGATCCGGTCGGGCGGCCTCGACGAGGCCTGCCGGGTCCTTACCGCGGCGCGCGGTCGAGCCAGCCGATGGCGCGGCCGTCCTGGCCGCCGGGCGCCGGCGCCCGGTCCCGGCGCTGACCCTGGCCCTGCGGCCGGCCATGGCCCTCGGCCCGGTGCGGCGCCGGACGTCCGTCCTGACGGCCGGGACGCGCCTCCTGCGGGCGCCCGTCCTGGCGCGGCCGTCCCGGGCCGGCCTGCCGGCCCTCGTGCGGGCGGCCGCCATGCCCGTGCGGGCGCTGGCCCTGGGGCCGGGCGCCGGGCCGCTGGCCGCGCGGGCCGGGCTGGCGCCGGTCGCGCTCGGCCTCGGCCTCGGCCAGGGCGGCCTCCTGGCGGCTCGGCGCCACGAAGCCCGCGGGCATCGCCATCTCGGGCACCTTCTGGCGGGTCAGGCGCTCGATGTCGCGCAGGTAGGCGCGCTCCTCGTCGTTGCAGAACGAGATCGCCAGCCCGTCCGCGCCCGCGCGCGCCGTGCGGCCGATGCGGTGGACATAGGCCTCCGGCACGTTCGGCAGGTCGAAGTTCACCACGTGGCTGACGCCCTCGACGTCGATGCCGCGGGCCGCGATGTCGGTGGCCACGAGCACCCGGCAGGTGCCGGCCCGGAAGGCGGCGAGCGCGCGCTCGCGCTGGGGCTGGGACTTGTTGCCGTGGATCGCCGCCGAGCCGATGCCGGCCTTCTCCAGGCCGCGCACGACGCGGTCGGCGCCGTGCTTGGTGCGGGTGAAGACCAGCACCCGGTCGATCGCGTCGTCGCGCAGGATGGTGCCGAGCAGCGCCTGCTTGGAGCCCGTGGGCACGTGGACGACGCGCTGTTCCACGCGCTCGGCCGTGGTGGCGACGGGCGTCACCGCCACCTGCACGGGATCGCGCAGGTACTGGGCGGCGAGGCCCGCGATGTTCTTCGGCATGGTGGCCGAGAAGAACAGGCTCTGGCGCGCCTTCGGCAGCAGGGTGACGATGCGCTTCAGCGCATGGATGAAGCCGAGGTCGAGCATCTGGTCGGCCTCGTCGAGGACGAGGTACTCGACCGCCTGGAGCGTCAGCGCGCGGCGGTCGATCAGGTCGAGGAGCCGGCCCGGCGTGGCGACGAGCACGTCGACGCCGTTGGCGAGCGCCCGCTCCTGGCGGCCGATGGTGACGCCGCCGAACACCACGGTGGTCGAGAGCTTCAGGAACTTGCCGTAATCGCGAAAGCTGTCGGCGATCTGGCTGGCGAGTTCGCGGGTGGGCGAGAGCACGAGGACGCGGCAGCCGCCGCGCGGGGCGCGCCGGGGCGTGGCCTCGCTGACGAGCCGGTGCAGGATCGGCAGCGCGAAGGCGGCGGTCTTGCCGGTGCCGGTCTGGGCGATGCCGCAGAGGTCGCGGCCTTCCATCGCGGGCGGGATCGCCTGCGCCTGGATCGGGGTGGGCGTGACGTAGCCGGTCTCGGCGAGCGCCTTCAGGATCGGCGCCGCGAGGCCGAAATCAACGAATTGGGTCAAGGTCGAACTTTCAGGAGGCAGCGGGATCGCCGGGACGGGTGCGGGGCACCGCGGATCGCGATCCGGGATTTGGGAGGACAGCCCGCGTGATGGGGCCGCCCCGGAGGGTCAAGCGATCGATCGAGGGGAGCCGGGCCTGCCGCCGGAGGGCGGCCAATCCGTCACGCAGCCCCCTCAGGCGGGCCGTACGGCCGCTGACGCTGCACAACCGATATGGCGTTGTGCGGGTGCGAAGTCAATGCGGGGGCGGGCCAAAGGATGCGCCGCGCGCCGCCGCGCCCGCTCACGGGGTCCGGGCGGTGCCGTCGAGGGCGTAGACCCCGTCGCCGAGGCGGCGCAGGGCGGTGCGCCCTTGCGCGCGCTTCCACAGGCGGGTGTTGAGGGCGGCGACCGGATCGTGGCCGGGCAGGGTCAGGCCCCGGGCGGCCATCGCCTCCCAGATCTCGGCCGCATGCATCGGCCGGCCGGCGGCGGCCAGGACCTCGAAGGCGGTCTCGATCACCCGGCGCCCGTCCGGGCGGCCGGCGGCCTCGGGCGAAGAGGCGGAGACAGGGGCAGAGGCAGAGGCAGCCGGCGGCACGGCCGCCGGGGCGGGCGAGGCCGCGGGCGCCGCCGGACGCAGGCGGCGGCCCAGATCGAGGTAGAGTTCGTGCTCGGCGATGGCGCGGTCGAGGGCGGCGCGCTGCCGCCGCAGCTCCTCCAGCCGCGCCTCCGCCTCCGCCTCGGACAGGAACATGGCCGCCCTCTCGGAATATTCCACACGGCACGGCTTCCGCCGCGCGCGGTCAAGGAATATTGCCGCCCGCCCCCGCGCTCCGCAAGCCGGGGCCCCGCGCGATCCCCGTCGTTGTGCGCCTCAGCCCGGCAGGGTCATGTGCCCGTCCACGTCGAGCGGCGCCATCGGGTTGAAGGCCAGTTCCCAGAGGTGGCCGTCGGGGTCGGCGAGAGTGCCGGAATAGCCGCCCCAGACGGCCCGCTGCGGCGGCTTCACCGCACGGGCCCCCCGCGCCACCGCGAAGGCGAAGGCGGCATCGACCTCCGCCTCGCTGGCGAGGTTGTGGGCGAGCGTCACGCCCGCGAAGGCCGGCGGGGCTGCGCCCTCCTCCGCGAGGCCCGCATCGGCGGCGAGCGCGGCGCGCCCGAACAGCGCCAGGACGACCCCCTTGAGCCCGATGAAGGTGATCTCCGGGGTGGAGGCGGGCGAGCGCGCCCAGCCGAGCCCCTCGTAGAAGGCGGTGGCGCGCGCCACGTCGGCGACGCCGAGCGTGATCAGCGAGATGCGGCGGTCGAACATGCCGGAGGTCCTGCGGAATGATTCCGCCTCCCTTCCACGGGGGCGCCCCTGCCGCAAGCCGGGGCCTCCTTCAGCCGGCGGCCTTCTTGCGCGCGGGCTTGGGCGGCACCATGAGCGCGCCCGGATCGGCCGGCAGGAGCTGCATGCCGGCCTCGTCGAGGCTGATCGGGAGCTTGGGAAACACCTCGCGCACATGCGCCACGTCGGCCTTGAAGGCCTGCCGGAAGCTGCGCAGGGAGCCGTTGTCGGCGCCGAACTGCTTGTGGAGGTTGTCCCAGGAGAGCCGCAGCGGGCGGTGCAGGGCGCGCAGGCGGTAGCCGATCCAGAACAGCAGGTCGAGCTTGCGCGCCGAGCCGGAGAAGGCGCGGGCGGCCCGGATGTCCACCGGCAGGGCGTGCTTGATCAGGTTGTCGTAGAAATCCTGGTGGAACTGCACGGTCTTCGACCACGCGAGCCCGCCCTCGCCCTCCGCCCGCCAGAGGTCGAGCTTGCGGAAGGGCGGCATCGTCAGGGTGGAGGAGCGCGACTGACCGTCCCAGAGGCCGAGCTGCAGGGTGCAGGCGGCCAGGCGGTTGAGCTGCTCCTTGAACTGCCGGATGGTGCCGCGCTCGCCGCCCGTGACCGCGAAGCCCATCTCGCGCATGAAGCCCGAGAGGCTGTCGGCCACCTCCACGGTGGGGCTGCGCTGGCGCACGGCCTCGGTGCAGAGGTGCAGGAGCACCAGCCGCGCCTTGGGGCCGTAGGGCAGGCCCTGCAGGTCCATCTGCCCGGTGACGGGATTCTTGATGCGCCCGGCCAGGATGCTCAGCGTGTTGCGGCCGTATTCCCGGAAGAATTCCCGGGTCTCGCCGGGATCGCGGTAGGGCAGCCCGCACAGGGCCAGCACGGAATGGATGTGCTGGATGTTCTCCGGCACCAGGGGCTCGGCCTCGATCACCGCCCGCACGGCGTCGCGGCGGCGCTGGTCGCGGCCCATGCCGGCGCGGGCCTCCGCCTCCCGGGCCGCCTCCGCCCGCTCGGCGTCGCGCAGGGCCTGCCGGTGGGCGATATGCTCGACGATGACCGCGAACAGGAACCCGCCCCGGGCGGCTTCCAGTTCCGCCTTGAGGTCCTCGTCGTGGATCGCCGCGATTCTGGCCTCGATGCCCATACGATCTGCAGACGTTCTCGGGCGGGGGCGCAGGCCCGCCGCATCGACCAAGCCCGTCATGCCCGATTCGGCTCCCGGGAATCTCAAGGCCGAGCCGGGTTATCCCACGATTCCCGCAACTCATCCCCGTAATCCCGCCCGCAATCCCGCCCGCCATCCCGCCGGCCCCCTCGCCCGCGCGGGCTCCGCCGGCCCCGGCGCCGCGCCGGCGGGGCTGTGGGCGGCCGTGTGGACCGGCAGGGGACCGGGATGCGGACCGGGATGGGGACGGGCGGTGCGGCAGCCTGTGCGGGGCGTGTGGGAGGCCTGTGCGCCCCCTGTTGGGTGCCGCCCGCAGAGTTCGATGCGGGCGGCCTTCGCCGCGCCCCCGCCGCGCAGAGTTCGATACGCCCGGGGGTTTCGGAATCGGCCGGATTCCGAGCGGCTTGGCGGCGGCCTCACGCCGAATCCGATGCGGATCCGCGCAGAATCCCATGCGCGGATCCCCGCGATCCCCGCAGAATCCCATACGCACCCACGCAGAGTCCTGTGCCGATCCGCGCAGAGTCGCATGCCGGATCAGGCCGCATCTCCTTGGCGGATCGGCGAAATCCGCCCCTCCATATAATTCACAGATTCGACTCTCTGAGAGTCAGAGCCCGATAGGGCTTCGTATAGGTCCGAGAGATCGTTCGTTTTGAAGAACAAAGGCATGTGATCAGCGCATGGACAGGCGACAGCGCGGGTCTCCGGGCAATGACGACGGAATATTATATCATTCACAACAGCATGGCGCGGCGCCCCGGCGCCGCGTCCTTCCGCACGCCGCCGCGGACGGGTTAAGAGCGGGGTCGCGCCGCACGCGTCCGGCGCGCGAACCGGTGAGTTTCCCCGCATGAGCAGCACCCCGATCGAGCGGCTCCTCGCCATCATGGCGCGCCTGCGCGACCCGGAGACGGGCTGCCCCTGGGACCTGCAGCAGAGCTTCGCGACGATCGTCCCCTACACGATCGAGGAGGCCTACGAGGTCGCGGATGCGGTGGACCGGGGCGACCTCGACGATCTGCGCGACGAACTCGGGGACCTGCTGTTCCAGGTGGTCTTCCAGGCCCGGATCGCCGAGGAGGCGGGCGCCTTCCGGTTCGACGACGTCGCCACCGCCATCGCCGACAAGATGGTGCGCCGCCATCCCCACATCTTCGGAGCGGTGCGCGACCTCGATCCGGAGGCGGTCAGGGCGCAGTG
This sequence comes from Methylobacterium isbiliense, assembly GCF_022179325.1. Classification (GTDB taxonomy): domain Bacteria; phylum Pseudomonadota; class Alphaproteobacteria; order Rhizobiales; family Beijerinckiaceae; genus Methylobacterium; species Methylobacterium isbiliense. The sequence continues at coordinate 149,434 of NZ_BPQQ01000058.1, forward strand.
GGAGGCGATCAAGGCGCGCGAGAAGGCCGGCCGTCCGGAGGCGCAGGGCGCGCTCGCGGGGGTGCCCCTCGCCCTGCCCGCCCTGACCCGGGCGGAGAAGATCTCGCGCAAGGCCGCCGCGGTCGGCTTCGACTGGCCGGATGCCGCCCAGGTGGTGGCCAAGGTGCGCGAGGAGACCGGCGAGGTGGAGGAGGCCCTGGCGGCGGGCGATGCGGAGGCGGTGGCCGAGGAGATCGGCGACCTCCTGTTCTCGGTGGCCAACCTCGCCCGGCACGCCCGCGTCGATCCCGAGGAGGCCCTGCGGCGGGCCAACGAGAAATTCCGCCGCCGCTTCGCCGCGATGGAGGCCGAGGTGACGGCGGGCGGGCAGAGCCTCGCCGCGGCCGGCCTCGCCGCCATGGAGGAGGCATGGCTGCAAGTGAAGTGCCGGGAGGGCTGAGACCGGCGCGACGTGCCGGACATCCGTCGGGAATGCGGCGCCCGCAGGGTGCGGAATAAATGCGCTATTCCTGGTACTTGCGAGGAATAATTCCGTCCGTTCCGCTCAGTCCGCCGCCACCGTCAGGGTGGCGCCGTCGAGCCCGGTCACGCGCACCCGCGTTCCCGCCGGCAGGTCGGGGCCGGTCACGCGCCAGACCGAATCCCCCACCCGGATGCGCCCGATGCCGTCGCTGATCGGCGCGTCCAGCACCACCACGGTCCCGACGAGATCGTGCCCGCGCCGGTGCAGCAGCTCGGGGCTGCGGCGCGACAGGCGCTGGCCGGCGAGGGAGGCGGCGGCCGAGAGGGCCGCGAAGGCGAGCACCTGCCCCTGCCAGGGCAGCCCCAGGGCCGCGGTGGCGAGCCCGGTGCAGAGCGCGCCGAGCCCGAGCCAGATCAGGAAGACGCCCGGCAGCGCGAGTTCGCCGGCCGCCAGCGCGAGGCCGAGCAGGATCCAGGCCCAAGCGGGGCCGATGGCCGCGAGGAGATCCGCCAGCACGGCGTCAGCTCCGCGGCGGCGGCGTGCCCGCCGCGGGCGGGCGGCCGGAGCGGTTGGCCGGCGCCCCCTCCCCGAACACCGCCCGGGTGATCTCGGCGATGCCCCCGAGCGTGCCGGCGAGCGAGGCCGCCTCCAGCGGCACCACCACCACCCGCTGGTTGGGCGCGGTGGCGAGCGCGCGCACCGCCTCGACGTATTTCTCGGCGACCAGGAAGTTCGCGGCCGCGAGGTCGCCGCGGGCGATGGCCTCGCTGATCATCGCGGTCGCGCGCGCCTCGGCCTCGGCCTGCCGCTCGCGCGCCTCGGCGTCCCGGAAGGCAGCCTCGCGCCGCCCCTCCGCGTCCAGGATCACCGAGGCCTTGCGCCCCTCCGCCCGCAGGATCTCGGCCTGCCGCTGCCCTTCCGCCTCCAGCACCGAGGCGCGCTTCTCGCGCTCGGCCTTCATCTGCCGGGCCATCGCCCCGGCGAGGTCGGCCGGCGGCAGGATGTCCTTGATCTCGATGCGCGTGACCTTGACGCCCCAGGGCGAGGCGGCGGCGTCCATCACCCGCAGCAGCCGCTCGTTGATCTCGTCGCGGTGGGACAGAAGCTGGTCGAGGTCCATCGAGCCCACCACCGTGCGGATGTTGGTCATGGTGAGGGTGAGCAGCGCGTGTTCGAGGTTCGAGACCTCGTAGGAGGCGCGGGCCGGGTCGAGCACCTGATAGAAGGCGACCGCATCGATGCGCACGCCGGCATTGTCGCGGGTGAAGGCCTCCTGGCTCGGCACGTCGAGCACCTGCTCCATCACGTTCACCCGCCGGCCGATCCGCTCGACGTAAGGAATGATCAGCCCGAGGCCCGCCGCCAGCGTGCGCTGGTAGCGCCCGAACCGCTCCACCGTGTGGACGTGGCCCTGGGGCACGATGCGCACGCCGAGCGCGATGGTGAGCACGACGAGCAGCCCCAGCCCGATGACCGCCACGTCGAACCCGGTGATCTGAGTCATGAAGCGCCCTCCCCGGGCGGCCCTGTCCAAAGATGGGCCACAGCCTAGCATGCGGCGCCGCGGGATGAGTGCGGCCCGGCACGGTCCTGTCCGGCACGACGCGCCGTGCCGTGCGGGCAGAACCGGAGACACGTCTTGCCGACATCCCCTGCGCTCCGGACGATGACGCCGCAGCGGCGCCCGCGACGGGATGCGGCGCACGGAAGCGCAAGGTAAGCAGGCGGTGCATCCGGACGGGGATCCTCCACGCGTCATGGCCGACGTCATCGCACCGCGCATCGACCGCTCCGCCCGGGACGTGGCGGAAAAGATCCTCTTTGCCCGGGAGGACGACCGCGAACCCGGGAAGGTCATCTTCCTGATCGGGGCCGGCTGCTCGATCTCGGCGGGCGTGCCGGGCGCGGTCGAGATCGGCCGGCGGATGACCCGCGAGGTCGCGCGGCGCCTCGGCCGCGGCAGGCCGGAGGACGATGCGGAGACGGCCTACCGGGCGCTGGTGCGCGACGAGTTCCTGTCCCCGGCCGAGGGCCCGGCGGGCGGGATCGACTGGTACCGGGTCTACGACGAGATGGTCCGGCGCCCGCCTGCGACGGCGTCGAATCCCTCAACCGCATCGCGGGCGCGCCGCGTCGCCCGCAGCTCGTGGAGCTGCACGGCTCGCCGCACCCTTACCTGCTGCGCAACCGGCCGGAGGATGTGAGGGACGTCTGGCACAATCCGCAGGCCGCGGCGGCGGTGCAGAAGCTCCTGCAGCACGCCACCACCTTCGTGGTGGTCGGCTACGGCGGGCGCGAGGACGGCGTCATGGACCTCCTGGTCCAGGCCGCCGCGGTCTACCGCGACAAGAACCTCCTCTGGGTGCAGCACTCCCCCGGCCCCAAGACCCTGAGCCCGAAGGCGCAGGCCTTCCTCGCCACCTCGCGCAAGGGCGGCCTCATCGCCGACCTCGACGCCTATCGCGGTCCCAACGCGGATATCCGCGCCGAGATCGACCGGGCGTGGCACGCTCTCCTGCGCGAGCGCCTTGCGGACGCTGAGGCGGACACCACGGAGGTCGAGCGGATCCGCGCGCTCCGTCTCGCCGGGAAGGACGCGGAGGCCTACGCCCTGGCCGATCAGGCGCTCGCCCGGGTCGGCCGCGCGGCCGGAGCAACGGTGGAACTCCTGAAGGCGGCGGCAGGGGCTGCCCTGGAATTCGGCCAGCGCAGCCCGGCGGCCGAGCCGCTCGGGCGGGCGGTCGAATAACCTTCGGCTGCTCGCCAGCCGCGCCGGCTCGGGCAGGCCGGAGAACCGGCTTTCGATGTCCTTGCCGCAAACGGCACGGACCGGCCCGAACGCCGCCGCTCAGATGGCTGAAGCCGCGCACCGAGATGCACTCGCACCGGCTGAGTCCCTCGCGGGCTCCGAGCGGGCAGCCCTGCAGCATCAGCTTGGGATCGCGCTCACCGGGCTCGGCGAGCGCGAGAGTGGAGCCGAGCGTCTGGAAGAGGCGGTCGCGGCCTACCGCGCCGCACAGGAGGAACTCACCGCCGACCGCGCGCCGGCCTATGCCGAAGTGGTCCAGAGGAACATCGATCATGCCTCCCGGCTTCTCCGGGCGCGCACAGACCCCGCGGTGGGCGAACCCTGACGCCGGCGCCTCGACCCTCAGCGCAGCAGCCCCCGCATCCCCTCCCAGAGGTCGCCCACCACCTCGCCGGCGGGCGCGGCCCGGGCGAAGCCGGCCGCCTGGCCGGCCCAGGCCTGCATCCGGTCGAGATCGCCCGCGCGGACGGCCTCGTCCCGCAGGCCTTGCGTGAGGCCGCGCTGCACCGGATAGGGGGCGGGCGGGGGCGCGTCGGGGGCGGTGGCGGCCTCCACGTAGGCGGTGGCGAGGCTGCGCCCGGCCCGGCCGCTGAAGGCGCGCGAGACCCGGGTGTCCTCGGGCCGTGCCCGGCCGAGCGCCGCGGCCCAGGCGGGGGCGATCCCCGCCTCGGGGCAGCGCAGGAAGCCGGTGCCGATCTGGACGGCGCTGGCGCCGAGCAGAAGGGCGGCGGCCGCCCCGCGGGCCTCGGCGATGCCGCCCGTCGCCACGACCGGGATGCGCACCGCGTCGACGATTGCCGGCACCAGCGCCAGGGTGCCGACCATCCCGCGCTCGGCCTGCGCCGCGTCGAAGCAGCCGCGATGGCCGCCCGCCTCCGCCCCCTGCGCCACCACCGCGTCGGCGCCCGCCGCCTCGGCGGCCAGCGCCTCCGCCACCGTCGAGACGTTGGCCCACCACGCGATGCCCCGCGCCTTCAGCTCGGCCACGAAGGCGGGCGGGTAGAGCCCCATCACCGAGGAGACGATCGGCGGCGCGGCGTCGAGGAGCGCCCGGGTCTGCGCCGCGAAATCCGGCGGCCGGCCGTCGCCCGCCTCTGGCGGCACCGCCGGCCCGAAGCGGGCCAGGAAGGCGCGCAGCTCCGCTTCCCGGGCCGGATCGCGCGCCGGCGCGGGATCGGGGATCCAGAGATTGAGCTGGAACGGCCCCGCCGGCCGCACCGCCTCGGCCCAGGCGAGGATCGCGGACGGGCTCATCAGCAGCGCCCCGCAGGCCCCGAGGCCTCCGGCCCGCGCCACCGCCACCGAGAGCGCGGGCGGGCAGGCGCCGGCCATCGGCGCGAGCAGGATCGGGCGGGTGAGCCCGTAGCGCTCGCAGAAGCCGTGCGCGCGGGCGAGAGCGGGGTGGAGCGACATGCCGGGCAGTGAAGCGCGGGCGCGCGCATCGCGCAAGCGGCGGCCGCGCCGGCCCGGCGGCCCGGCGGCCCGGCCGGGTGCCGCATACCCCAAATGGGAGAAGAGGTCCGACCAAGAGGAAGATTTCATGGAGCGAGGAGGAATCGGATGTCCAAATCGCCCCTTCTCGTCCTGCACCTCGTCGGCCTGGCCCTGTCGGTCGGGAGTGTTCTTGCCCTCGACCTTCGGCTCGTCAGGCTTCTGTGCGGCGGCCGCATCGCGCCCGAGGATCTCGGCTTCGCCGCGTTCCTGAAACCCCTGGTGCGCGCCGGGCTCGTCCTGCTCTGGATCTCCGGCCTCGGCTTCCTCGTGCTCGGCCACCTGAACGGGTCCGACCTGCTTGCCAACCCGAAGCTGCATGCCAAGGTGGCGATCGTCGCGGTCCTGACCCTCAACGGCGTCGCGGTCGAGCGCCACGCCTTCGGCGCGCTGGCCCGCAACGTGGGGCGGCGGCTGTTCGACGGGCTCTCGCAGGGCCAGGCGGCCCGGCTCCTCCTCGTCGCCGCGGTCTCGGCGGCCGGCTGGTACGCGGCCCTGGTGATGGGCGCGGTGCGCGAGCTGAACGTCCTGGCCGGGGCCGAGGTCTTCCTGCTCGCCTACGGGGGCCTGGTGGCGGGGGCGGCGGGCCTGCTCTGGGGGATCAAGCGGCTGGTCTACGACGCCGGGGACGCTGCGGCGGAGGCCGGGCCGCTTCAGGCCGTGCCCTCCCCGCAGGCGCAGCCCTCGTGATCGTCTCGGCGTCTCCCGCGTCGGTGCCCCGGCCCGCTCAAGAACCGAACGGATCCTGCGGCAGCCGCGCGAGCAGGGCCACCAGCTCGGCCTGCCCGGCGGTCGCGGTCTTGGCGTAGATGTGCTTGAGCTGCGTGCGCAGCGTGGCCATGGTGACGCCGCACCCCTCGGCGACCGTCTCCAGCCGGCCCGCGGCGAAGAGCCCGGCGGCGACGCGCGCCTCGGCGGGCGTGAGGCCGAGCAGGGTCGCGAGGCGGTCGGGCCGCAGCCGGGGCGGCTTGGCGAGGTCCGTCGCGGTGACCAGCACCGCGGCGGCGCCGCGGCCCGGAAGCGGCGGGAGCGGGCTCACCCGCACCGCGTAGGGCCGCTGCCCGGAGGGCCGCGACACCGCCAGCACGCCGCCCCGGTCCGGACCTCGCCACAGGTCCGCCGCCGCCGCGCAGAGGGCGCGCAGCCGGTCGTTCTCGGCGGGCTTCATCGCGCGGATCGTCTCGCCGGCGAGGAGCAGGCCGTCCCGCTCCTGCGCCAGCGCCGACAGGGCGGCGTTGGCGAAGACGACCCGGCCCGTCGCGTCGAGCGTGGCCGCGGCCGTGGGCAGGCCGGCGAGGAGCGTCTCCAGGGTCCGGTCGGGCGGCGTCGGACGGCCCAGGGTGCCGAGCCGGTGCGCGGTCGCCACCGCCTCCCGCAGATGCGCCATCAGCACGTGGAACAGGGCGAGCCGCTCGCCGGAGAGCGGCCCGGTCGCAGCCGAGCCCGAGAAGGCGAAGGCGTAGGTGAGCGCGGGGACGGGCCGGCAATAGCCCGTGGCATGGTGCCGGATGCCGATGCGGTCCGCCTCCCAGCGGCTGAATTCCGGGTAGGCCTCGGGGCTGAAGCGCGGATCCTCCCCGTCGAGGTAGTACAGCGCGTCCGGCCGCGCGCGCTCGAACAGCGCCTGGGGGTTGTGCGCGTGGAAATGCGCCGCGTAGTCCTGCAGGATCCCGTCGAAGGGCAGGTCGCGGTAGCCCGCCATCGCGGAGGCCAGGATCTCGGGCCGGTCGGTCCGGTGGAGGACGGTCGTGACCCCGTAGGCGCCGAGGCGCTCGGCCGCCGCCTGCGCCACCGGCGCGAACGAGCCGCCCTCGGCCGCGGTCCGGTGAATGCGCAGGATGAGGTCGTGGAGGCCGTCGTCTAGCGCCACGGCGCGACCCCGGATGCGGAACCGGCGCTCCGCCCCGGGCGAGCGGGTGGCGCGGCGATGCGGGAGGCAGGCATGGCGGATCTCCGCGGTCGGGGACGAAGCGAAGGACAGCGGCTGCGATAACGTGTGGCCGCTGCGGGATGGCGCAGCGACAGGGAGGGGATTCCCAAGATAAGCCGGCCGAGGGGCGGCGGGGAAGTCCGCCGCGAACTGGCGGGGGCCGGATCGCCGCGAACGCGCTCCCGCGTGCGGCCCCGCCCTATATGCCCGGCAGGTCCTCCGCCGCAGGTGCCGATGACGACGCCCGCTCCGCCCTCCGTCGCTGCCGATGGCGGCCTCGTCGAGACCGACGTCTCGGCCCGCCTCGACCGCCTGCCCTGGGGCCGGTTCCACACCCTCGTCGTGCTGGCGCTCGGCATCACCTGGGTGCTCGACGGGCTGGAGGTGACGCTCGCCGGCGCGCTGGCGGGCGCCCTGCGGGCGAGCCCGGTGCTGCAGTTCTCCAACACCGATATCGGGCTCGCGACGTCGAGCTACCTCGCGGGCGCGGTGATCGGGGCGATCGGCTTCGGCTGGCTCACCGACCGGCTCGGGCGCAAGAGGCTGTTCTTCATCACGCTCGCGGTCTACCTCGCGGCCACCGCCGCCACGGGCTTCTCGTGGAATCTGTGGAGCTTCTGCCTCTTTCGGTTCCTCACCGGGGCGGGCATCGGGGGCGAGTACACGGCGATCAACTCCACCATCCAGGAGCTGATCCCGGCCCGCGCCCGCGGCTGGACCGACCTCGTCATCAACGGCTCGTTCTGGCTCGGCGCGGTGCTGGGCGCGGGCACCTCGCTGGTGGTGCTCGACCCCGCTCTGTTCGGCCCCGACTGGGGCTGGCGGGTCGCGTTCCTGCTCGGGGCCGCCCTCGGCCTCGTGATCCTCGCCCTGCGCAGCTGGATCCCCGAGAGCCCGCGCTGGCTCATCACCCACGGCCGGGCCGCGGAGGCCGAGCGCATCGTGGCGGGGATCGAGGCGCGGTTCCGGCGGGAGGGGCACGCCCTCGCGCCCGGCCCCTTCCCCACCGTGCGCCTGCGCCAGCGCCGCCACACGCCCCTGCGGGAGGTGTTCGGGACGCTCGCCCGCTACCGCAGCCGCGCCCTCGTCGGCCTCGCCCTGATGTCCGCCCAGGCGTTCTTCTACAACGCGATCTTCTTCACCTACGGGCTGATCCTGATCGACTTCTACGGGGTGCCGTCCGGCGGGATCGGCTGGTACATCCTGCCCTTCGCGGCCGGCAACTTCCTCGGCCCGGTGCTGCTCGGGCGCTTCTTCGACACGGTCGGCCGCCGGCCGATGATCGCCGGCACCTACGGCATCTCCGGCCTGCTGCTGGCCGTAAGCGGGGTCCTGTTCCAGCAGGACCTGCTCGACGCCACCACCCTCACCCTGTGCTGGATGGCGGTGTTCTTCTTCGCCTCGGCGGCGGCGAGTTCGGCCTACCTCACGGTGAGCGAGGTGTTTCCGCTGGAGATCCGCGCCTTCGCCATCGCGCTGTTCTACGCGGTCGGCACCGGGGTCGGGGCGGTGGGGCCGGCCCTGTTCGGGGTGCTGATCGAGGAGAAGTCGCGCGAGGCGGTGCTGGGCGGCTACCTCCTCGCCTCGGTCCTGATGATCGCCGCGGGGGTGGTGGCGGGGATCTGGGGCGTGGCGGCGGAGCGGCGCTCGCTCGAGGACGTGGCCCGGCCGCTCGCGGCGGCGGAGTGACGGCCCCCGATCTCATGCCACATCCGCTTGATCCCTTCGGGATGGCGGATGTGAGCTTCGCTCAGCCGCCCGCCGCCCGCAGCCGCCGGGCGGCGCCGAAGCGGTTGAGGAAGCGCGGCTCCTTCTCGGGGGCCAGGCGGACCACGAGATGGACCTGGCCGCCCGCATCCTCGCGGCGGTCGAGCACCTCGGCGTTCTCGTAGAGCCAGTGCAGGCCCGCCCCCTCGGCGGGGTCGAGCACGAGGGCGAAGCTCGCCCGGCTCTCGGCGATGCGCGCCTCGATCCGCGCGAGCAGCCGGTCCACGCCCTCGCCGGTGAGCGCCGACAGCAGCACCGGCCTGGCGGCGGCCTCCCCGGACGGGCCGGTGCGGCTGAGGTTGAGCAGGCGCTCGCGCTCGGGCGGATCGAGGAGGTCGGCCTTGTTCCAGACCTCGATGATCCGGCCGGCCCCCGGCTCGATGCCGAGCTCGGCCAGCACCGTGTGCACGTCCTGCCCCTGCGCCTCGGTGTCCTCGTGGGCGATGTCGCGCACGTGGAGCAGGATGTCGGCCTCGATCACGTCCTCCAGCGTCGCCCGGAAGGCGGCGATCAGCATGGTCGGCAGGTCGGAGATGAAACCCACCGTGTCGGACAGGATCGCGGTCTCCCCATGCGGCAGCTTGATGGCGCGCGCGGTCGGGTCGAGGGTGGCGAACAGCATGTCCTCCGCCCGCACCTCCGCGGCGGTCAGGCGGTTGAACAGGGTCGACTTGCCGGCGTTCGTGTAGCCGACCAGCGCCACGACCGGATAGGGCACCCGCCGCCGGCTCTGCCGATGCAGGCCGCGGGTCCGGGTCACGGTCTCCAGTTCCCGCTCGATGCGGGTCATGCGCTCCTGGATCAGGCGCCGGTCGGCCTCGATCTGGGTCTCGCCGGGGCCGCCGAGGAAGCCGAAGCCGCCGCGCTGGCGCTCCAGATGGGTCCAGGAGCGCACGAGCCGGCTGCGCTGGTAGGCGAGATGCGCGTGCTCCACCTGCAGGGTGCCCTCGCGGGTGGAGGCGCGCCGCCCGAAGATCTCCAGGATCAGCCCGGTGCGGTCGATGACCTTGACGCCCCAGGCCTTCTCGAGGTTGCGCTGCTGCACCGGCGAGAGGGCGCAATCCATGACGACGAGGCGCACCGCCTCGGCGGCGATCCGCCCGGCGATCTCCTCGACGCGCCCCTTGCCGAGATAGGTGGAGGGCCGGATGGCCTGGACCCCGAGCAGCAGCCGGTCGACGACGTCGAGGTCGATCGCGGCGGCGAGCCCCACCGCCTCGTCCAGGCGCGCCTGCGCGGGCCGCGGCAGCTCCGCGCCGCGGCGGACCGGATAGGGCCCGATCACCAGGGTGCGGGTGTCGGCGGCGACCGCGCCTTCCGGTTCCGCCTGATGCTGCAGCCGGGCCTGGCCCGGGACCTGTGTTTCCATCGACGCCCGACCTCGTGCGCGCACCCGCTTGCGATCGGGAACAGGTTGGATGTCCGCCCGCCGCAATCAAGCGGGCGGGCCCGCGAATCCGCGAACCGGCCCGGGGATGGGCCGGCGCGATTCGCTCACGCCTTCTCGGCGCCCTCCTCGCCCTGCTCGAACAGCTGCACCGGGTGGCCCGGCATGATCGTCGAGATCGCGTGCTTGTAGACCAGTTGCGAGTGTCCGTCGCGCCGGAGCAGCACACAGAAATTGTCGAACCAAGTCACGACGCCCTGCAGCTTGACACCGTTGACCAGGAAGATCGTGAGGGGGATCTTGTTCTTGCGGACGTGATTGAGGAAAGTGTCCTGCAGATTCTGAGCGCGCTCGCCCGCCATTCTTCTTGTCCTTTTGAACCCGCCGCCGGTCCGGTGGCGGGCCGCTTCGTTGGTTTTGTGCAGGCCGCGTGCGGCCCCGGACCCCGCCCCATTACACGGCGAAGCTCCCTCGCGCGCAAGTGACGTGTCGCCGCGCGCAAGCAGGCTCGGCCGCGATCGGACGAAGCCGAACCTTAGCAAGCTCCGGGCGAGGCCGCATTCTCAAATGCGGCCGCCGGCTGGATTAGGCCCCGATGCCGAGGGACTTCAGCTTGCGGTGCAGGGCCGAGCGCTCCATGCCGATGAACTCGGCGGTGCGGGAGATGTTGCCGGAGAAGCGGGCGATCTGGGCGACGAGGTACTCGCGCTCGAAGATCTCGCGCGCCTCGCGCAGCGCGAGGCTCATCAGCTTCTCGCCCCCCGCCCCGCTCGGCGTGGTGGGCACCAGCGCGCCCACCTCGCTCGGCAGCATCTCGGTCGTCACCTCGGTCTCGGGGTCGCCCTGCGTCAGGATCATCAGACGCTCGACGTTGTTGCGCAGCTGGCGCACGTTGCCGGGCCAGTCGTGCGACTGGAGCACCGCCATCGCGTCGGAGGCGATCCGCCGCCGCGGCAGGCCGGTGGCGAGCGAGATCTGCTCCATGAAGAAGGTGATCAGTTCGGGCACGTCCTCGCGCCGCTCGGCGAGCGGCGGCACCCGGATCGGCACCACGGAGAGGCGGTGGAACAGGTCCTCGCGGAAGCGGCCGCCCGCGATCTCCTCGGCGAGGTCGCGCGAGGAGGAGGAGATGATCCGCACGTCCACGTGCACGCGGGTGGTGCCGCCCACGCGCTGGAAGTTCTGGTCGACGAGCACCCGCAGGATGCGGTTCTGGGTCTCGCGGGGCATGTCCGCGACCTCGTCGATGTAGAGGCTGCCGCCGTGGGCCTCCTCCAGCGCGCCGACGCGGCGCGGACGCCCGTCCGCGGCCTCGATGCCGAACAGCTCGGCCTCCATGGTCTCGGGCGTGATCGTGGCGGCGTTGATCACCACGAAGGGGCCGCTCGCGCGCGCGGAGGCCGCGTGCAGGGTGCGGGCCGAGAGTTCCTTGCCGGAGCCCGGCGCCCCCGAGATCATCACCCGGGCGTTGGTGGGGGCCACCCGCTCGATGGTCTGGCGCAGCTGGTTGGCCGCCACCGAGGCGCCGACGATGCGGCTTGCCTGCCCCGAGCGGGTCTTGAGGTCGCGCACCTCGCGCTTGAGCCGCGAGGCTTCGAGCGCCCGCTCGGCCACCAGGATCAGGCGGTCGGCCTTGAACGGCTTCTCGATGAAGTCGTAGGCGCCCGCCTTGATGGCCGAGACCGCGGTCTCGATGTTGCCGTGGCCGGAGATCATCACCACCGGCAGGTCCGGGGCCTGCGCCTTGACGACGTCGAGCACCTGCAGCCCGTCGAGGCGCGAGCCCTGCAGCCAGATGTCGAGGAAGACGAGGTGCGGGCGGCGCTGCTCAATGGCGGCCAGCGCCTCGTCGGAGGAGCCGGCCGTGCGGGTGCGGTGGCCCTCGTCGTCCAGGATCCCCGCCACCAGTTCGCGGATATCGGCCTCGTCATCGACGATCAGGATGTCGGCACTCATCGGTCACGGCCTCCCCGCGCGGCGGGCGCCCGGCCGTCCGGCCCGCACCCTGCATTCGTCTTCTCTGGCTTGCTGGTCCGGGATCCGCCGCGGCGGACGTCTGCCGGGCGCATCACGGCGCGGCGCCCAGCGGCGCCGGGGCGGCGCCCGGCAGCGCAGTGCCTGGCGGGCCCGAGCCGCCCGGCGTCCCGGCCGCCCGGTTCCCCTCCTCGCGCCGGACCTCCCGGAGGAGGCGCATGCGCACCTGTCCGCCCCGCCCCTGCGGGTTGTCGTTCAGCTCGATGCCGCCGCCGTGCTCTTCCAAGACCTTGCTCACGATCGCCAATCCGAGGCCGGTGCCCCCTTCGCGGGTCGTCATATAGGGTTCGAGCAGCCGCTGGCGCCCTTCGACCGGGAAGCCTTTGCCGTTGTCGGTGATCTCGATCACCACGCCGTCCCCCTCCTCGGCGAGCCGCACCGCGATGCGCCCGCGCCCGCGCTCCTCCTCCGGCACCGCCTGGATCGCCTCGACGGCGTTCTTGAGGATGTTGGTCACCGCCTGCGACAGCAGGCGGGTGTCGAAGGCGGCGCTGACCCGGGCGCCCTCGCCCTCCATCGCGAAATCCACGTCCGGATGCGCCACCCGCATCATGAACAGGTTCTGCTTCACGATCTCGGTCAGGTCGTTGCGGGCGATGGCCGGCTTGGGCATCCGGGCGAACGACGAGAACTCGTCGACCATCCGCTTGATGTCGTCGACTTGGCGCACGATCGTGGCGGTGCACTGCTCGAACACCTCCTTGTCGGTGGTGATGACCTTCCCGTACTTGCGCCGGATGCGTTCGGCCGAGAGCTGGATCGGGGTGAGCGGGTTCTTGATCTCGTGGGCGATGCGCCGCGCCACATCCGCCCAGGCGGAGGTGCGCTGGGCGGTGACGAGGTCGGTGATGTCGTCGAGGGTGATGACGTAGCCCCGGCCCCCCTGCGCCTGCTCGCTCGTCACGCGCACGTCGATGGTGCGCTCGCGCCCGTTGCGGGTGATCTGGACCTGCTGCTGCATCGGGCGCAGCCGCGGCTCGCCGAACAGCGCTTCGAGTTCGGGCAGCGCGAGGGCGAGCGGCGTGCCGACGAGTTCGCTCGCACTGCGCCCGAGCACCCGCTCGGCCGAGGGATTGGCGATGGTGATGACGCCCGCCGGATCGACCCCGAGCACGCCCGCCGGCACCCCGGCCAGCACCGCCTCGGTGAAGCGGCGGCGGTGCTCGATCTGGTCGCGCGCCTCGATGAGCCCGTCGCGCTGGCGGCGCAGCTCCTGGGTCATCTTGTTGAAGCTCTCGCCGAGGTGCTGAAGGTCGCCTTCCGTCTTGCGGAACGGCACCTGGACCAGGAAGTTGCCCGAGGCCACCTGATCGGCGGCGTTGATGAGGCGGCGGATCGGCGCGACGAAGCGGTTGGCGAAGTTGAGCCCGAACCACACCGCCGAGAGCAGCGCGATCAGGGCGATCAGCGCGAACATGCTGGCGAAGGCGATCTGCACGCTGCGCCGGCCGGCATCGATGGTGAGGAACTCGGCCGCGGCGGCCCGCGACACCCCCGGGAACTCCACCGCGAGCTGCGACACCTCCCGCTCGATGAGCAGGAAGGCGTCGTCGTAGGCCGGCATCTTCAGGAGCGCGCCGAAGACGCGCCCCTCGCGCGGCAGGAGGCAGGTCGGGTCGCTCGACTTCGCCGCCTCCTCAAAATCCGCGACCGAGGGCAGCGGCGGGTTCTTGATGATGTCGATGTTGGCCCGCGCCACGGTCTCGTCGGCCGAGCGCATGATCCGGGCGATCGGCAGGCCGAGCGAGGTGGCGCGCGCCGTGAGGAAGCTCTCGAACCACGCCCGCTCGACCTCGAAGGCGGGCCGCGCCCGCGTCAGGTCGTCGGAGAGGATGCGGACCTCGCGCGCGAGGCTCTGGCACTGGTTGGTGAGGTAGGCGTCCGCCACGTCGACCGACATCAGCACGACGTTGCGCATCCGGTCCGAGAACCAGGGCGAGAGGCCGCGCTCCAGCGTGATCGAGGCGACCACCGCGAGCAGGATGGTCGGCAGCGTGGCGATGAGGCTGAACAGGCCGACGATGCGGGTGTGCAGCCGGGCCACCCGGGCATTGGCCCGCCGGGCCCGCAGGAAGACCCGCGCCTCCCAGACGATCACCACGATCAGCCCGACCACCAGGGCGACGTTGCCCAGAAGCAGCGCCACCACGACCTGATGGACCGGGGCGATCGGGGTCGCGCCGACGAGGATCAGGAAGGTCGCGAGGGCGAGCGCCAGCGCCACCCCGACCACCAGGGCGCCGAACAGGCCGGGACCGCGGGGAGCGGCCTCCGGGGACTGGCCGGTGCCGGGCGATCCCGAATCACGAACGCGACGGAAAAACTGCATCCATGATGCGTGGCCACTACAGTGTGGCGAAATTAATACGGCTGAGCCGTGTCCGGCCTGTTCCGCGCCGCCTCCGGCGTGTTTCGGACCGGATCCGCCCTGTCCGCAGCCCCGGAACGCCGCGCGGCCGCCGCTCCCGTGCGGGAGCGGCGGCCGCGGAGAGCATCCGTCGCCGCGCCGCTCAGGCGGCTTGGCTGGAGCGGCGGCTCCGGTCCACCGGCTTCTGACCCAGCCCGATGCTCTTGGCGAGCTCGGAGCGCTGGGCGGCGTAGTTGGCCGCCACCATCGGGTAGTCCGGCGGCAGCCCCCATTTCGCCCGGTACTGCTCGGGGGTGAGGCCGCGCCCGGCGAGATGGCGCTTCAGGGTCCGGTAGCGCCGGCCGTCCTCGAGGCTGATCAGGAAGTCCGGGGTGACGGTCTTCCTGATCGGCACCGGCGGTACCAGCTTCTCCGGCTGAGGCGCCGCAGCTGACCCAAGATGGGACACGGCCTCGTGCACGCTGCGGATCAGGCCGGCCAGTTCACCGATCGGCACGGAATTGTTCGACACGTAGGCCGACACGATGTCGGACACGAGCTCGATCGATTGTGAGGTGTCGTTCTGGATCTCGGAACTCATCAAGAACCTCGCGAAGGTGCCACTCCCCCTCGGATGCCCGGAATGTTACGCGGCGTGGCGTCAACTTCAAGCTCCATCGACCGTCAAAAGACCTGGATATGCTTTGGTATCTCAAGATTTCGTAACGTCATCCCGCGGGTCCGCACGGCCGGCGGGCGGCCTGCCACCGGCGGCGAAAAACTCTTGTCCTTGAACGGGATGGTGTGGCCTGCCCGAGCCCGGCGGCGATCTGGGCCGCGGCGCCCTCAGGTTGTCCCGGATCTTCGCTGCGCCCGGGGTGCCGCCGTCGCCCCGGACGCGGAAAATGCGAAACAATGCCGGGCCTTGCCTCCGGTCGCCGTGCGGCGCACGGGCTCTTCGCGACACGCGGGCCGCCGCAAGTATCGGCCCGGAGGGATGCCGTTATGCGCAAGATGAGGTCGATTGCATCTGCGTGCGGATCGCCGGGATAAATCGAACGGCGGAAATGTCGAAGCAACAGGATGATCGGCACGACGATCGCGACAAGACGATCGGCGCCGCTCGGGGTGACAAGGTCGGGTCTTCAACTTGGCGGCAGGGCCGGTGGGCGGGCGTGGCGGATGCGAGGTCGGGCCAGCACCATGGCCGACGGAGCGCCCGCCGACGACAACATAAAGTTGTATGCGGGCCTGTGCGGCTCGCGTGGCCCGAGGGTGCGGAGGTCCCCTCCTCCGGGCCGGACCGTTCAGCCCGCGACGAAATGCCTCGCAGGTCTGCATCGACCGCTCCCGGTGTTCCCGCCACCCGCGCAGGGTCGAACCGCCCGCCCGCCGGCGCGATGCAAGTCGTGCGTCAGCTCGGCCGCGGATTCTGCAGGCCGGCATGTCGTCCCGCGCTGGCCGATCCGCTAGCGAGGCGTGCGGAAGACCTGCAGGTCGAGGTCCCGCACCTTCTTGCGCAGGGTGTTGCGATTGACGCCGAGCAGCTCCGCGGCCCGGATCTGGTTGCCGCGGGTGGCCGCGAGCGCCGCGCCGATCAGGGGTCCTTCGATCTCGCGCAACACGCGGTGGTAGAGGCCGGGCGGCGGCAGCGTATCCCGGAAGCCCGCGAAGTAGTCGGCGAGGTGGCGCTCGACGGCGGCCGAGAGCCCCTCCGCCTCGGCGCCTCCCTTGCGGGCGGCCCCTTGCGCGGGCGCCGCGAGCGGCAGCGTGTCGAGTTCCGCCTCGATCACCGGCCCGGTGATCGTCTCCTGGGGGTAGAGGGCCGCGAGGCGCCGCACGAGGTTTTCGAGTTCGCGCACGTTGCCGGGCCAGCGGTAGCGCTTGAGCCGCTCCATCGCGTCGTTGTCGAGCTGCTTGCGGCTCAATCCCTCGCGCTCGACGATGCCGAAGAAGTGGCGCACGAGGTCCGGCACGTCCTCGGTGCGCTCGCGCAGCGCCGGCAGGCGCAGCGGCACGACGTTGAGGCGGAAGAACAGGTCCTCGCGGAAGATGCCCTGCTGGATCGAGACCCGCAGGTCCTTGTTGGTCGCCGCGATGATGCGGACGTTGGTCTTGATCGGCACGCGCCCGCCGACGGTGGTGTACTCGCCCTGCTGCAGCACGCGCAGGAGCCGGGTCTGGGCCTCCATCGGCATGTCGCCGATCTCGTCGAGGAAGAGGGTGCCGCCCTCCGCCTGCTCGAAGCGGCCCGCCGAGCGGGCGGTGGCGCCCGTGAAGGCCCCCTTCTCGTGGCCGAACAGCTCGGATTCGATGAGGTCGCGCGGGATCGCCGCCATGTTGACGGGCACGAACGGCCCGGCGCGGCGCCGGCCATAATCGTGCAGGGCGCGCGCGACCAGTTCCTTGCCGGTGCCCGACTCGCCCGTGATCATCACCGTGAGGTCGGTGGGCATCAGCCGGGCGAGCGAGCGGTAGATCTCCTGCATCGCCGGCGAGCGGCCGACGAGCGGGATGTCCTCGTTCTCCGGGGCGGCGCCCGGGGCGGCGCTGCCGCGCGGGCGCGAGAGCGCCCGCCCGACGATGGCGGTCAGCTCCTTCAGGTCGAAGGGTTTTGGGAGGTACTCGTAGGCCCCGCGCTCCGAGGCCCGGATCGCCGTCATGAAGGTGTTCTGCGCGCTCATGACGATGATCGGCAGCTCCGGCCGCACCCGCTTGATGCGCGGCAGAAGGTCGAAGGCGTTCTCGTCGGGCATCACCACGTCGGTGATGACGAGATCCCCTTCCCCCTGCGCCACCCAGCGCCAGAGCGTGGCGGCGTTGCCGGTCGAGCGCACCTCGTAGCCGGCGCGCGAGAGCGCCTGGTTGAGGACGGTGCGGATGGCGGCGTCGTCGTCGGCGACGATGATGTGTCCGTTCGGCATGGGGCCACTCGCAGGGCTACTCGGAATCCGGCCCCGATTCCCGGCCGTCGCGGGCATGGGACATCGGCAGCAGGACGCGGAAGGTGGTGCGGCGGGGGGCTGGATCGCACTCGACGATGCCGCCGTGGTCGCCGACGATCTTGGCGACGAGGGCAAGACCGAGGCCAGACCCCTGCGCCTTGGTGGTCACGAAGGGATCGAACAGGTCCGGCAGCAGTTCGGCCGAGACGCCCGGGCCGTTGTCGCGCACCGCGACCTCGATCGGCAGGCTCACCCGCTCGCGCGAGCCCGGCACCTGCAGGCGAAGCCCGGTGCGGAAGGCGGTCGAGAGGATGATCTCGCCGTCGACCGCGTCCGCCCCGATCGCCTCGGCGGCGTTCTTGACGAGGTTGAGGATCACCTGGACGAGCTGGTCGCGGTTGCCGAGGACGGGCGGCAGCGAGGGGTCGTAGTTCTCGACGAAGCGGATGTGGCGGGCGAAGCCCGACTGGGCCGAGCGCTTCACCTGGTCGAGGACGCCGTGGACGTTCACCGGCCCGCGCTCCACCGGGCGCTCGTCCCCGAACAGCTCCATGCGCTCGACGAGCCGCACGATGCGGTCGGCCTCGTCGCAGATCAGGCGCGTGAGCAGGCGGTCGTCCTCCGCCGCCGATTGTTCGAGGAGCTGGGCCGCGCCGCGGATGCCCGCGAGCGGGTTCTTGATCTCGTGGGCCAGCATGGCGCCGAGCGCCACCATCGAGCGCGCCGCCCCCCGGTGGGTGAGCTGGCGGTTCATCTTGTCGGCGATGGTGCGCTCCTGGAGCATCAGCACCACCACCTCGTCGTCGAGGCAGGTCGCGAACACGTCGACGCTGCGCTCGGCGCCCGAGCGCGGCGAGCCCAGCTCCACCCGGTACTCGCTGACGCTGGAATGGCGGCGGCGCACCTCGTTGACGAGGGCGATGATCGGCGAGGAGAACGGGATGATGTCGCGCAGGCGCTGGCGCTGCATCAGGCGGCGGGAATAGTCGAAGAAGTGCTCCGCCGCCATGTTGACCTGGAGGATGCGCTCGTCCGGCCCGATGGTCAGGACCGGCAGGGGCAGCGCGTTGATGATGAGGTCGCTCGTCGGCGCGCTCATCGGGACCGCTCCCCCGGCCTGCGATCCTCCGGCGCCGGACCCGCGCGGCGGGCGCGGGGTCCGGTCGGGTGGGGTGCCCGGGGCATCGGCGGAGACCTTTCTCATGCCGCCTGCTTGGCAGCCGGTGCCGCCTGCTTGGCAGCCGGTGCGGCCTCGGCCGGCGCCTGCGCGAAGGCCCGCCGCAGGAGCGCCAGCGCTTCGGCCGGATCGGTGGTTGTGACGAGCCGCATCCGCTCGGGCGCGGACAGGCCGCCCGCATGGTCGGCATAGGCCGCGAGGTGCTTGCGGGCGTGGCGCACCCCCATGCCGGTCCCGTAGAGGGCGAGCAGGCCCTCGTAATGCTCGGCCGCGAGGTCCGCCTTCTGGCAGGCCGTCAGGCGCGGCGCCGCGGCGCCGCGCAGGCCCGCCGCCACCGCGCCCACGAGCCAGGGCCGGCCGACCGCCGCCCGGCCGATCATCACGGCCCGCGCGCCGCTCGCCGCGAGGCAGGCCCGCGCCTCCTCCAGGCTTCCGACATCGCCGTTCGCGACCACCGGGACCGTCACCGCCTCGGTGACCGCGCGGATCGCCGCCCAGTCGGCCCGGCCGGTGTAGAATTGCTGCCGGGTGCGCCCGTGCACCGTGACGGCGGACAGGCCGAGATCCTGCGCCCGCCGCGCGAGGTCCGGCGCGTTGCGGGAGGCATCGTCCCAGCCCAGGCGCATCTTCACGGTGACCGGCACCGACACCGCCCCGCGCACGGCCGCCAGCAGGCGGGCCGCGTGGTCGAGGTCGCGCATCAGCGCCGAGCCCGCCTCGCCCCCCGTCACCTTCTTGGCCGGGCAGCCCATGTTCACGTCGATCGCGTCGGCGCCGCTCGCTTCCGCGAGCCGCGCGCCCTCGGCCATCCAGCGCGGGTCGCAGCCGGCGAGCTGGACCACGTGCGGCAGCACGCCCTCGCCCTCCGCCCGCAGCCGCGCCTCGGCGGTGCCGCGGGCGAAGTCCTCGGCGGCCACCATCTCGGACACCACCGCGGTGGCACCCAGGCGGCGCGCGATGCGGCGCAGCGCGAGGTCGGTGACGCCGGAGAGTGGCGCCAGCAGGGCGCCGGGCTCCGGCGCGCCCGCCGCCGGCAGCGCTGCCGTTCCGATCCCCGCCGTCGATGCGCTCAAATAATGGTCAATCGTCATTCTGCACAACAAATAGCCAAAACCGGGCCGTACGCAAGCGCCGAAGCCGGGCCGCGCACCGATTTGATTTTGCGCCGCACCCCGCCTAGGAGAGCGGCTTCTCCGCCAGGGTTGAGGAACCGGTTCATGTCCGAGACTGCCGCGGTTGTCGTCGCCGCAGGCCGCGGCATCCGTGTGGGCGGCGGCACCCCCAAACAATACCGCCGTGTCGGCGGCAAGGCGGTGCTGACGCGGACGCTGGCGGCGCTCGCCGCCCATCCGGGGATCGGGCGCGTCCAGGCGGTGATCGCCCCGGACGCCGCCGCCTTCTACGCGGACTGCCTCGCCGACCTCGATCCCGCCGCGGCGGCCAAGCTCCAGCCCGCGGTCGAGGGCGGGGCCACGCGCCAGGATTCGGTCCGGGCGGGGCTGGAGGCGCTGGAGCGCGCGGGCGCCCCGGCCCTGGTCCTCGTCCACGACGCCGCCCGCCCCTTCGTGGACGAGGCCCTGATAGACCGGGCGATCGCGGCGGCGCGCGCCCACCGGGCCGCGGTGCCGGGCGTGCCCGTCACCGACACGATCAAGCTCGTGGACGGCGCGGAGCGGGTGCGCGAGACCCCGCCGCGGGAGGCGCTGCGCGCGGTGCAAACCCCCCAGGCCTTCGCCTTCGCGCCCCTCCTCGACGCCCACCGCCGCGCCGCCGCGCAGGGCCTCGCCGCCTTCACGGACGACGGTGCGCTCGCCGAATGGGCAGGGTTGCGCGTAGCGGTCTTCCCCGGCGACCCGCGCAACCGCAAGATCACGCAGGCGGCCGACCTCGACGAGGCCGACCGCGCCTTCTCGGGAGCCCGCATGACCCTCGTCACCCGTCTCGGCACCGGCTTCGACGTGCACGCCTTCACGGAGGGCGACCACGTCTGGCTCGGCGGCGTGCGCATCCCCGCCGACCGCGGGGTGCTGGCCCATTCGGACGGCGACGTGGTGCTGCACGCGCTCACCGACGCGATCCTGGGGGCGCTCGCGGACGGCGACATCGGCGTGCACTTCCCGCCGAGCGATCCCCAGTGGCGCGGCGCCTCCTCCGACCGCTTCCTCGCCGATGCGGTGCGGCGCGTGGCCGAGCGCGGCGGCGTGATCGACCATCTCGACATCACGGTCCTGGCCGAGGCCCCCCGCATCGGCGCCCACCGCGAGGCGATCCGCGCCCGCATCGCCGCGGTGGCCGGGATCCCGATCTCGGCAGTATCGATCAAGGCGACCACGACGGAGAAACTCGGCTTCGTCGGCCGGGCCGAGGGGCTGGCCGCGCAGGCCGCCGCGACCCTGCGGCTGCCGGAGGAGGCGCGATGATCGACGATCCCGCCCTCATCGCCCGCGCGGGCGTGCTCATCGCCGCCTACCGCGAGCGCCAGCGCCGCGTCGTCACGGCGGAATCCTGCACCGGCGGCCTCCTCGCCGCGCTCCTGACCGAGGTGGCCGGCTCCTCGGCCGTCCTGGAGCGGGGCTTCGTCACCTACTCGAACGAGGCCAAGGCCGAGGTGCTCGGCGTCGATTTCGGCATCATCTCGGAGCACGGCGCGGTGAGCGAGCCGGTGGCCCGCGCGATGGCGGACGGCGCGCTGGCGCAATCCCGCGCCGATGTCGCGCTCGCCATCACGGGCATCGCCGGCCCCACGGGCGCCACCGCGACGAAGCCCGTGGGCCTCGTGCATTTCGGCCTCGTCACCGCGGGCCGCACCACGCGCCACCTGGAGCGCCGCTACGGCGACCTCGGCCGGGCCGAGGTGCGGCGCAAGGCGGTGGAGGACGCGCTGGGGCTGCTGGAGGCGGCGCTGACGGAGGTGTGAGGGCGGGAGCCATCGGGGATGATTTCGCGGTCATCGAGCTCAATGGCTTGCTCAAGGATGCGTAGGCCCCGGGGTGGACATCGCGGAGTCAACCGAAAGACGGGTCGATCTTACAGCCCGCCGAGCCGCGTCAGCAGGGCGACGAGTTCGACCTGCCGGTTCGTTCCGGTCTTGGCGAAGATGGAGCGGAGCTGGACCCGGATCGTGTTCTCGGTGGTGCCGGACGCGGCCGCGGCCTCCTTGATGGTCTGCCCACCCGCCAGGGCCAGGGCGACGCGCGCCTCGGCCGCGGTCAGGTCGAACAGCTGGCGAAGGAGGCCGGCATCGAGGTCGCGCCGGGCGTCCGGATCGACGATCATCACGAGGGCACAGGCTTTTCGGAAGATGTCCTGCGCCGTGCCGACGATCGGCGCCGCGTGGACGATGAGCGGCGTGCCGGACCGCCGCGGGATCCCGACCGGGCACAGGGCCGGGGCCTCATGGGCCGAACCCCGCTGCGTCGCCGCCGCGACGAGAGCCTGGAGTGCCGCATCGACCGGCGCCTGCCTGGCGGTGAGGCGCCCCTGCCGCAGGGTCAGGCCGTCGCCGAGGCTGCGCTCGGCCCGGCTGTTCAGCTGCACGACGCGTCCGCGCACGTCGACGAGCAGCCCGCCGCAGCGCATGGCGTCAATCGCCTCCAGCTGGCCGAGCGCCTGCCCGTCCGCGAGCGACACGGCGAGCTGCGCGCTGCGCCGCAGGTGAGGCAGGATCTGCCGGAGCAGGCCCTGCTCGCGGCCGGAGAACGGCTCCTGGTTCGCCCGCCGCTCCACCGAGAAGAGGATGCTGGGCGATCCCCCCGACGAGAGACGGGTGGCGGCGAACCAGCGCAGGCCGAAGCGGCCGGCGAACTCGACGTTGAACGGCAGGCGGTCCAGTTCCTCGGGAGAGAACATGCTGGATTCGGTGATGAGGTCGGCGCCCCGCGTGAGCAGCGGCAGCCCGCGCTTCACCCGCGGATTGTCCGCGAACCACCCTTGCGCGATGCCGGCCGCCACCGCCTCGTCGAGCGAGGCCGAGTGGACCGGCGCGAAGGCGGTGTTCGGCCCCGGATAGAACTCGATGCCTTCCGCACCCAGGACCCGGGAGGCTTCGCTCAGGACGGGGCGCCAGAGCGCCTGATGCGCGGCCGCCTCGTAGAATCGGTCGATCAGAGAACCGAGTTGGCCCTTGACGATGCCGCCCACACCCGCCCCCAGAGTTCTCTGCCTCTGAGCCGAATAAGAAAGATACAAAAAAATATTGTCAAGACGTGTCCTGGGTCTGTGCTGTTATCAATAAATATAGCGCGAAAGAGGATCCGCCGCAAGCACTGAATAACTGTTCGACGATGACGATATTTCTCGTCGAAGATGACCGGAAAGAAGAATTCACGATGGATCAAGGGGTCGCGCTGCCGGTGCTGCGTCGCGTGCCCGATGGGGGCGTGGCGGCCGTCGACGAGGACATGCCGGTCACTGCCCCCCTGCGCCGCGAGGCGGGCGAGGGCGGCGCGATTACGGTCGCGCGCGATCGGCCTCGACGCCCTGGCCCGGGCGGGGCAGCCCGCCGGTCGGGATGCAGGATCGCGCGAGGCGTGAGCGGTGGACGGCCGATCCGGCCGCCGCCTGCCCCGCCCCTCACGCCCGCGCGTAGATCCGATCGGCCCGGCTCTCGAACGCGTCCGTGAACTTGCGGAAGGCGCGGTCGAACATCCTGCCCATCAGGAGCCCCAGCGCGAGGCTCTTGAACTCGTAGGTGATGTAGAACTCCACCGTGCAGCCGCCGTTGGGGGCCTCGCGGAAGCTCCAGCGGTTCTCCAGGTGCCGGAACGGCCCGTCGATGTACTCGGCGGTGATGCGCAGATTCGGCCGGTCGAGGGCGACCCGGGTGGTGAAGCGCTCCGAGATCGCCTTGTAGCCGACGCTCATCTCGGCGACCAAGACCTCGGTGTCGCCCTCCCCCGGCTGGCGGCGCAGCACCCGCAGGCCCTCGCAGAGCGGCAGGAACTCGGGATAGCGCTCGACGTCGGCCACGAGGGCGAACATGTCGGCCGGGCTGTGGCGGACGGTGCGGGTGGTGCGGAAGCTCGGCATGCGTCGATCAGGCGGTCGCCAGGCGGTCGCGCCGGGCCT
Organism: Methylobacterium isbiliense; assembly: GCF_022179325.1. Classification (GTDB taxonomy): domain Bacteria; phylum Pseudomonadota; class Alphaproteobacteria; order Rhizobiales; family Beijerinckiaceae; genus Methylobacterium; species Methylobacterium isbiliense. Next base: position 172,851 of record NZ_BPQQ01000058.1, read on the forward strand.
GCTGGAGCCGGGCGAAATCCGCGCCGGCATGGTGGGAGGAGCGCGTCAGCGGGGTGGCCGAGACGAGCAGGAAGCCCTTGGCGTAGGCGGTGGTCTCGTAGGCGCGGAACTCCTCGGGCGGCACGAAGCGCAGCACCGGATGGTGCTTCTTCGTCGGCTGCAGGTACTGGCCGATGGTGAGGAAGTCGACCTCGGCCGAGCGCAGGTCGTCCATCAGCTGCAGCACCTCGTTCCGCTCCTCGCCCAAGCCCACCATGATGCCGGACTTGGTGAACATCTGCGGGTCGAGTTCCTTGACCCGCTGCAGCAGCCGCACCGAGTGGAAGTAGCGGGCGCCCGGGCGGACCTTGAGGTACTTCGCCGGCACGGTCTCGAGGTTGTGGTTGAACACGTCGGGACGCGCCGCGACCACCGCCTCCAGCGCGCCGTCCTTGCGCAGGAAGTCGGGGGTGAGCACCTCGATCGTGGTGCCGGGGCTCGAGCCCCGGATCGCCCGGATCACCGCGGCGAAATGGGCCGCGCCCCCGTCCGCAAGGTCGTCGCGGTCGACCGAGGTGATGACCACGTGGGAGAGGCCGAGCCGCGCCACCGCGTCGGCGACGCGGGCCGGCTCCTCGCCGTCGAGGCCCTGCGGCAGGCCCGTGCGCACGTTGCAGAACGCGCAGGCCCGCGTGCAGGTGTCCCCCATGATCATGAAGGTGGCGTGCTTCTTCTCCCAGCACTCGCCGATGTTGGGGCAGCCCGCCTCCTCGCAGACGGTGACGAGGCCGTGCTCGCGCACGATGCGCTGCGTCTCCGCCCAGCCCGGCGAGCCCGGTGCCTTGACGCGGATCCAGTCGGGCTTGCGCTGGATCGGCTGGTCGGGCCGGTGCGCCTTCTCCGGGTGGCGCGGGCGCGCATCGTTGTGCAGGAGATCGAGGACAACGGCCATGAACGGGTCCGAGAGCGTCGGCGCCCGAACCCCTCGCGGCGCCGAAGCCCTGACTTAAGGACTCGGACGGCCGAGGGCAAATGGGCGGTGGCGCAAATGGGACGTGGCGCCCCGCCGCGTTCAGTAGGTCGAGCGCTGGCCGCGCACCGCCCGGTAGAGGGTGATCACGATCACCGCGCCGATCGTCGCTGAGATCAGGTTGCGCCAGAAGCCGTAGACCGGGATGTGGAACTGGGCGGCCAGGAAGTTGCCGACCACGCCCCCGATGATGCCGAGGACGATGTTGGCGAGGAGCCCCATGTTGGAGGAGGTGAATTTTTCCGCCAGCCAGCCCGCGAGCGCGCCGATGACGATGGCCATGAGGAAGCCGACGCCCGGCTGCCCGAGCGCGCCGTACACATGTCCGTCCATGATCGTCCCTCGCTTGGATCGCCGGGCCGCCCGGATGCTGATGGCCCCCGCCTCCCTGTAACGGCCAAGGCCGGGCGGGGTTGCGTGCGGGCGTATGCCGCAGGGGAAGCCCGGTGTGCGTCAGTAATGCGGCACGGTGCGGCTCTCCACCAGCGGCGCCTCCATGCGGAAGTGCAGCCCGGCGGGGGCGAAGTCGAATCGGATGTCGGCCCCGCACTGCATGGTGAGCACCCGCTGCAGCAGGGTCGAGCCGAAGCCCTTGCGGGTCGGCTCGCGGGTCGGCGGGCCGCCGCGCTCGGTCCAGTCGAGGCACAGCCGCCGGCCGGTCTCCGCCGCGCTGATCTGCCAGCGCACGGCGATGCGCCCCTCCGGCACCGAGAGCGCCCCGTGCTTGGCCGCGTTGGTGGTCAGTTCGTGGATCGCCATCCCGGTCGGCACCGCGAGGTCGGCGGTGAGGTCCACGGGCGGGCCGTCGAGCGCGATGCGCCGGCCGTCGGGGTCGTTGTAGGGGCCGAGTTCGTTCTCCAGCATCTCCTGCAGCGAGGCCATCTGCCAGTAATCGTCGGTGAGCAGGTTGTGGGTCTTGGCCAGCGAGATCACCCGGGCCGAGAAGCTGTGGTAGAATTCGTCCACGCTGGTGGCCGAGCGGGCGGAGGCCCCGAGCAGGGCCTGCACGGTGGCGAGCGTGTTCTTCACCCGGTGGTGCAGCTCGCGGATCAGCAGGGCCTGCCGCTCGGCGGTCTGCTGGCGCTCGTGCAGGTAGGCCGCCGCCTCGCGCTGGCGCCGCCGCGCCCGCACGGCGAAGCGCGTCGCCGTCACCAGGGTGGCCGGGTGGAAGGGCCGCTCCAGGAGCGTGACGTTGCCGAGCGACTCGGTCAGGCGCGGGTCGGGCGGCGTACCGCGCAGGGTCAGGAGCAGGAACGGGAAATCCGACCACGGCTCCTGCCCGGCGATCCAGGCCGCGAGATCGCGCCGGTCGGCGGCCCGCAGCGCCTCCTCGGTCACCACCGCGCAGGCCGCCGCATCGAGCCGCCCGACGAGGTCGGCGAGGCTGGAGCAGGGCTCGGCCCGGATCTGGGCCTCGGCGAGGATCGTGCCGGCCACGGCGGCGTCACGCCCGGCGGGCGCGAGGATCAGGACCGGCAGATCACTCTCTCTCATCACCGTCCCGATCGGCCATGAGCTGACCGTCATCCCCCACGTAGGTCGGCACGCCCGTGAGAACTCCCCGGAACGCACTGAGCGGGTCGCCCACACGCAAACCGCTGCTGTCGATCCGAAGTTCCCGGATCGCCGCCTCGTGCGCGCCGACCCGCTTCTTGACCACCGAGACCGCCCGCCTCAAGCCTCCCGCCGCCTCGAAGAACCGGAACAACACGATGCTGTCGCTGAGGTAGGTCAGGTCGATGCTGGACGACATCTGCCCGATCAGGCCGTGCTGGGCGAGAATCAGCAGAGTCGTCACGCCCTGCTGGTTCAGGTAGGTCAGGATCTCGTGCATCTGAAGCTCGAGATACTGCTCCTCCGGCATGGCGTTGTGGTAGCCGGTGAGGGAATCGATCACCACGATGCGGACGTCCTGGCGCTCCACCGCGTCGCGCACCATCGCGGTGAGTTCGCCGGGCGAGATCTCGGCCGGATCGATCTGCTCGATCCGCAGCAGCCCGCTCTCGCAGAAGGGCTCGATGTCCATGCCGAGGCCCTTGGCCCGGCGCTTCAGGATGCCGCTCGTCTCGTCGAAGCTCAGGATCAGGGCGCGGTCCCCCTGGTGCAGCGCCGTCATCACGAAGGCGAGCGCGCTCGACGACTTGCCGACGCCCGAGGGGCCGAGCAGCATCGTGCTGGTGCCCCGGTCGAGGCCCCCGCCGAGCAGCGCGTCGAAGCCCACGATGCCGCTCCCGAGCTTCTCGTCCGGGAAGGAATGGCCGTGCTCGGCCGCGATCAGCCGGGGGAAGACCTCCAGGCCGCCCCGCCGGATCACGAAGTCGTGGAAGCCGCCCCGGAAGGCGGTGCCGCGCATCTTGATCACCCGCAGGCGCCGCCGCTCGCCGCCGTAGAGGGGCGCGAGCTGCTCCAGGCGCACCACCGCGTGGCAGAGGCTGTGCAGGTTGAGGTCGTCGTGCTCGACCGTGAGGTCGTCGAGGAGCAGCGCGGTGGCGTCGTGGATGAGCAGGAAGCTGCGCAGGGCCAGCACCTGCCGCCGGAAGCGCAGCGAGCCCTGCGAGAGCAGCCGGATCTCCGAGAGGCTGTCGACCACCACCCGCTGCGGCTTGATCCGGTCGATCTCGGCGATGGCCATCCGCACCGTCTCGCCGAGTTCGAGGTCGGAGGAATGCACGAGGCTCTGCTGCTGCGACGGGTCGAGGCTCAGCTCCGGCGGCACCAGCTCGAACACCTCGATGCCGTCGAGCGACCAGCCGTGCCGGTCGGCCACGGTCAGGAGCTCGCGCCGGCTCTCCGACAGGGTGATGTAGAGGCAGCGCTCGCCGAGCCGCGCGCCGTCGAGCAGGAACTGCAGCGCGAGCGTGGTCTTGCCGGAGCCCGGCCGCCCCTCGATCAGGTGGGAGCGGTTCGCCGCGTAGCCGCCGCTCAGGATGTAGTCGAGGCCGGGGACGCCGGTCGCGACCGGGGCCGCATCGTCGTGTGGTGTGGTCATGGGGGGCTCAAGCCGGCGCGGGTCTGCGAGCCGGGTGACTACCAGATGCCGGTGACGGTTGCACGCCGCCGCGGGCCTCCCCGGCGCCGGACCGCGCCCGTGCGGGCCGCGCATGCGCAAGGCGGGTCATTCGGCGGGTCATTCCGGCGGGCCAGTGTGACGGGTCATGTGTGAAAAGACACCGCGCCCGCCCGCCGCCGGGTCTATCGTCCCCCGAACGCCAGCCCTGACCGGCGCGGCCGCCCGCCGCGCGTCACCGTGCGAAGAGGCGTATCATGCACAATCCGTGGCCACACCGTCACCACGACGGGTCGATTCACTACACGCATTGCTGCGCGGAGAGCGTCGAGATCCTGCCGGCCTGCGAGGAGCCGGCCCGGAGCCGGGTGCGCACCTTTGCGGCTGCGGCCGGGGCGGCGCTGGGCCTCGCGACACTGGCCTTCTGGGCGCTGATGCTGAGCGCGCCGCCGGTCTCCCGGGCGGCCCTCGATCCCGCCGCGGACGGCTGCCTCACGGCGGGCCGCCTCGTGCGCGCCTGGGTCGATGCCGAGGCGGCCCGCCGCGCCCGGGTGGGCGCGGGCCCGGACCAGGCCGCCTTCAACGAGGTGCTGCTGTGGACCCGGGCCGCCGAGACCGCCTGCGCGGCCGGCCGCATCCGCCAGGCCGTGCGCGAGTTCCAGTCCCTGGAGCGCCTGATCGCCGCCCGCACCGCTCCGCGCGACGGCCCGGAGCGGTGAGCCTCCCGCGCCGAACCGGCCGCCGGTCCGGCGCCCGAGGCGGGACGGAGCCTCGGCGGGATTGCCCCGGGCAACGCGGCTTCGGTATCCGCAAGGCAGCCGGGACAGACAGCTGGGACATGGGCGGGAGGGATGCATGGCGGAGCGGGGCGCGGCCGGAGAGGTCTTCACCTTCGTGCTGGTGCACGGGGCGTGGCACGGGGGCTGGTGCTGGCGGAGGGTCGCGGACCGCCTGCGCGCGGGCGGCCACCGGGTGTTCGCGCCCACCTGCACCGGGCTCGGCGAGCGGGCGCACCTCCTGGCGCGCGGGATCACCCTGGCGACCTTCGTGCGCGACATCGCCGGGGTGATCGAGGCGGAGGAACTCGCCGACGTGGTGCTGGTCGGGCATTCCTTCGGCGGACTCGCGATCAGCGGCGTGGCCGACCTGATGCCGGAAGCGATCCGCCACCTCGTCTATCTCGATGCGCTCCTCGTGGAGCCCGGCCGCGCGCCCTTCGACGTCCTGCCGCCCGAGGTGGTGGCGGACCGCCGCCGGGCGGCCGAGGAGACGAGCGGGTCGGTGAGCCTGCCGGTGCCGCCGCCCGCGGCCTTCGGGGTGTTCGATCCGCAGGATGCCGCGTGGCTCGCCCGGCGCCTGACGCCGCACCCGCTCGGCACCTACGAGAGCCCGCTCGCGCTCGCCAGCCCGGTCGGCAACGGCCTGCCGCGCACCTACGTCGCCTGCGCGGCGCCCGCCTATCCGGCCCTCGACGGGGTGAAGGCCTGGGTGCGGCGCCAGGAGGGCTGGGGCTGGCGCGAGATCGAGACGGGACACGACGCGATGGTGAGCGCGCCCGATGCGGTCGTGGCGCTCCTCCTCGACCTCGCGCGCGCCCGGCCCCGCGACGGCCGGCTCAGCCCATCGTGACGGTCGAGTGGGCGGGATCGATCTCGATCAGCCGCAGGCCGAAGGGGCGCCCCTCCTGCGCCTCCCAGTCGGCCAGCGCCGCGTTGACCCGCTCCGGCCCCTGCTCGACCAGCCTGCGGCGGCCCACCGGCTCCTCGATGGCGTGCATCACCTCGTCGAGGAGCCGCGCCCGTGCGGTCCCCTCGGCCGGCCCCGAGGCGGCGCAGTAGGCGGAGACGATCTGCCGCGACAGCGTCTCGATCACGGCTTGGTTCACGGATGTCATGGCCATGCCGGCTCTCCCTCCCTGGCGCCGCGCGCGCTGGCGGCGCTGCGGCGGGCCACCCTCTCGGCGATCCGGCGGCGTTGCGCCCCGATCCCGCGCTCAGCCGCCCTGGCCGCCGAGTGCGCGGTGGGCGTCGAGCCGCACCACCTCGGCGCTCGGCGCCTCCTCGGGCTTGGCGGGGTTCATCATGAAGATCACGGGGCTGCGCGGCGCGTAGCCGGGATTGCCGCGCAGGTTGAGGAGCGGCTGCATCTCGACGGCGGCGAGGTCCTTGAGCGTCGCGTCGCGCCAGACGTGGCCGGGAGCCGCCGCGCGGGCGAAGACCCACCACGGCTTGCGCACGGCCTCCACCTGCAGCACGAGCTTGCCCGTCAGGGTTCTGCGGAAGTTGAAGCGACCTGTGATGGCCATGACCGAGTCTCCAACCGGGCCACCCTGCAGCCCTTCCCTCAACACAACCCTAATTGGGGCGGTCAAGGTTCCGCCCCCCGGGTCCGGCGGCCCCGGATTTCCGGCCGGGCCTTGCGCGCCGGCGGCCCGGGTCCCTCGCTCATTTTGCCGCATTTCGGGGCCAGACGGCAGCCTGCGCCGCGCGGTCCGGAGCGCCGCGAACCGGGAGCATCGGGAGGACACGGGTGCCGCAAAAGATCGCCTTCGGGGTTTTCCTCACCATGGGCGTCGTCAACCTGCTCGCCGTGCAGGCCGGGTTGACGCAGGGGCTGGGCCTGCACTGGCTGCCCGCCCTGCTGCTGGCGGTCCCGGTCTTCTACCTCCGCTACGTCGGCTCGATCGCCGGCATCCTCGGCGCCGTGGTGGGCTGGCAGATGTCCCTGCCGCTCGCCGTGGCGCTGTTCGCGTGGCCGGCGCTCGTCTACGCGCTGATGCGCGGCGCCGCCGAGGCGGCGGCGTGGCGCGCCGCGCGCCGGGCCGCCTGAACCTCCGCCGCGCCGAGGGCCGCGGCGCATGAGGCTCACTCCTCCGGCAGGCGGGCGCCCCGCACGTAGCCCTTCGAGATCAGGCGGCTGCGCTGCCGCGTGCGCCGCTCGGCCTCCAGGAGATCGGCGAGCGCGTCGGTGATCGCGCATTTGAGCGCCAGCCCCGCATCGCCCTCGGTGATCTGGAGGTAGGCGGCGGCGATCGCCTCGACGGGGCCGGCGGGGGCGGCATTGCGGGGTGGGTCTGCTCGCGTCATGGCTGTCCCGTCCGAACTCGGTTGCGACTCAGTGAGAACGAAACAGGAACACGCCACGAGCCCGCCGGTTCGGTCAAGACCGGATCGGCGTCATCCGGGGGCCTTGCGCGTCGGGACCCCGCTCCTCCCGGGCGGCCCCGAGTTCGGCGTCGAGCGCGGCGGCGAGGGCGAAGAAGGTGCGGCGTACCTCCGCCGCATAGGGGTTGGCGCGCGTGATGGCGTCGAACACCTCCGGGGCGTCGTGGCGCACCAGTCCGACCGCCTCCCGGATCAGCTCGAAGCTGCGCGTCGTGATGCGGTGCGGCAGGGGCTCCATCCGGACGAGCACCCGGGCGATGAGGTGGGTCAGCCCCTGCGCCAGGGCCGCCTCGCGGTCGTGCGCCTCGGGCGTGGTCAGGATCACGTCGAGCCCGAGCGCCCGCCGCAGGAAGGCCGCGGCGCGCCGGCCGGAGCGTCCGCGCAGCGGGCAGACGGCGATCTTCAGCCCGGCGATGCCGTCCCGGGCGCTGCCGGGGCCGAAGAGCGGATGCGTGGCGACGACGTCGACGAAGGGCGGCAGGCCTTCGGCCATGATGCGCGCCGGCTCCATCTTCACCGACCCGACGTCGAGGACCAGGGCGCCCGGCCGCAGGTGGGGCGCGACCTGCGCGACCGTCTCGCGCAGGCGGCCCACCGGGACGGCGAGCACCACGACCGGGCAGGAGGCCACCCGCGGCAGGTCGGCCAGCACGACGCCCGGCTCGCTCCGGGCCTCCGGCGCAGGGTCGAAGGCCAGGATCCGGAAGGACCCGGCGAGATGCCGCGCGGCGAGCCGGCCGAAGGCGCCGAATCCGACGATGCCGAGGAAGGGACGAGGCGCGTGCGCGCGGGCCGGTGTCATGATCGGAGGTTCCGCAATGGGCTGCGGAGCCAGAGCCGTCCCGCCGGAACCCAACCGCTGGCCACGCAGCGGTCGAGGGACGACGATGCATCCTGCCGCTCAGGGAAGCGGCGTGGAATAGATCCCGGCGAGGGCGAGCATCGTCGTCATGCCGCGGCGATAGCCGCGGCCGCGCCGGCCGTCAACCGCGGCCCGCGGGCGGACGCGGGCGGCGCGGCGAACCCGGCGTTGCCGGATACAGTCCAGAAGTATCGCGAATCCGCTATCATGGGTTAATGGTCCGCCCCGCGGGACGCTCTAGCTTGCGTTCCCGTCCCGCTCTCGATCCCTCGCCCCGTTCATGCGGCGAAGCCCCCCGCCGCGTCCGCTCCGCCTCCGGAGGGCGCGCCGCCGATGACCGCCGCCGCGCCCGCGCTGGCCGGCCTGGTGCGACGCCTGGAGAGCATCGGCCCGCTCACCGCCGCCGAGCGGGAGGCGGTCGCCGACCTGCCCGCCGCGATCCGCACCCTGCCGCCGCGCTGTCCCATCGTGCGCGAGGGCGAGCGGCCGGGCCAGTGCTGCGTCGTGCTGCAGGGCTGGCTGTGCCGCTCCAACGTGCTGGGCAGCGGCAAGCGACAGATCCATTCGCTGCACATCGCGGGCGACATGCCCGACCTGCAGAGCCTCCACCTCCCGGTCATGGACCACAACCTCGACACCCTGACGCCGGCGCTGGTGGCCGCCATCCCGCACGAGGCGCTGCGGGAGCTGCTCGCGTCGTATCCCGGCGTGGCGGCCGTGCTCTGGCGCGGCACGCTGATCGACGCCGCGATGGTGCGCCAGTGGATGGTCTGCCTCGGCCGCCGGGCGGCCCTGGAGCATACGGGGCACCTCCTGTGCGAGATGTACCTGAGGCAGCAGGCGGCCGGGCTGGCCGCCGGCTTCCGGTGCCCCCTGCCGATCACCCAGAGCGACCTCGGCGACGCCCTCGGCCTCTCGACGGTCCACGTCAACCGCGTGCTGCAGTCCCTGCGCGCCATGGGCCTGATCACGTTGCAGAACGGCACCTTGCGGATCCACGATTGGGAGAGGCTGGTGGCGCTCTCCGAGTTCGATCCGACCTATCTCCACCGGGAGGATGCGCCCGTCTGATATCGGTTCGGGACGAGTCCCTCCGGAACCGGTATGGCAAGCCCGCGCGGCGGAGCCGCGGCTCCGCACCCTTGAGCGAGGCCGAACTCCGCCTCGCCGGGATCCGATCGGCGAAGCGATCGGCCGGACAGCGAACGAGGGAGCCGCCGTGCCGGTCTTCTACTTCCACCTGAGGATGGCGGAGGGGGTCGAGCCGGACGAGGTGGGGCTGGACTTCCCCGACCTGGACGCGGCGTATCTCGACCTGTGCGACGGATTGCCGGCCCTGCTCGGCGAACTCGTCCGCCAGGGACGGGACCCCGCCGGGGGCAGTTTTGCGATCGCGAACGGCGCCGGCGAGGTGCTGCTGGAGGTGTCCCTTCTCGGCGAACTCGTGCGGGGGCGGCCGCGCCGGCCGCCGGTCCGGCCTCCGGCGCCGGTCGATCCGGCCCTGGCGGGGGCCCGCCGGCTTCTCGCGCAGACGCGCGCCGCCGACCGTCTCGACGCGGAGTGCCGCCGCGCATCGGCGGCGGCCCTGGCGCGCTCCTACGCCCTGCTGCGCCAGCCCCGCCCGCGCAGCGCGCTCCTGCGCGGCGAGCGGGATGAGGCGGATTTCCAGCCCTGGTAGCACCGCGCGTTCACCGGGCCTTCACCATGCGGGCATTCGGTCCGCGGCCCCGGGCGGCGGCCGTGGCATCGTGCGGGCGGCTCGGCGGAGGTGCGTGGTGTTTGTCCTGATCGCGGCGGCAATGGGCGGCGGCCTGGCGGCGGCCGCCTTCGCGCACCCTCTCGGCCCGGCCTGGGCCGCCCTCGCGGCGCCCTTCGGCGGCAGCGCGGCGGCCCTGCTCGCCGCCATCCTGCTGGCGCAGCACCGCGGCCACCACGAGGAGGAGGTCGACCTCGACGGACAGGCGGACCGGATGGCGGCAGCGCTGCGGGACATCGCCGCGCAGGGCCGCGCGGCCGAGCAGGGCCGCACCGGAATCGCCGAGGCCCCGCACCAGGATGGCCGCCGCGGGGCCGCCTGAACGCCTGCCGGACCTCCCGGCGCGGGCCGCGCGGCGGGCTGTTCTTGGACCTCTTCTGTTGGAACTTTTCTCCTGGAACTCTTCCAGGCTCGGCGACGTTCAGGTGGCCACGCTTGCGCGACATCCCGGCGCGACGCAACGGAAGGAGTTCATCGCCATGCGACGCCTCGTTCTCGGCATGGCCGCGGCTGCGGCCTGTCTCGGCCTTCCCGGCACCGCTTTCGCCCAGGGCTTCTCCATCGGGCCGGGCGGCGTCCGGATCGATGACGGACGGCGGCCCTATGGGGTGCAGCGGGAGTATTACGAGGAGCGGCGCGGCCCGAGCCGGGCGATGTGCCGCGAACTGCGTCAAGCCTGCCTCTACAAGGAGGAGCTGGGCGAGCAGGGCGCCGGCAATTGCCGGCGCTATCGCCGGATGTGCGGCTGAGCCCGCGCCGGCGCGCCTCCCGCACCGCGGTGCGGGAGGCGACGGAGGGACGGTCCCTCGCCCCCGATCAGGCGGCCGTACTCACGCGGCCCTGATCACTTGGCCCTAATCACTTGGCCCTGATCACTTGCCCTTGAAGGCATCCTTGATGCTGCCGACGGCGTTCTGGATGCTGCCCTTCACCTGATCGGCGATGCCTTCGCTCTTCAGCTTCTCGTCGCCGGTCATCTTGCCGGCGCCTTCCTTGATCTTGCCGCCGATATTCGTGGCAGACCCTTCCACGCGATCCTTATCCATCTCGCTCCTCCAGATGTTCTTGATGCGTCGATGGCACCCGCATAGTAACGGTGGCGAACCGTGCCGGTTCCACGGCGTCCGGGCCAAGGTTAGGATCCGCGACCGGAGCCGCCGCCCTGCTCGTCGGCGATGGAACTCCGCGCCGGACTTGGTCGGTCGGCTTTGCGATCGATTCGAGATGATGGATCATGTCGCGCAATGATGCGGCAATCCTGACGCAGAGGGCGTCGGGCGTTCGGCCCGTCGCGCAAGTCTCCCTGCTTGCACGGGGGCGATCGTGCGTGCGTCCCCGCGCCTCGGGCCAGGGCGGTGGGATGCGGCCCGCGCCGCGCCGCCGCCGCCCTCACGCCGCCTCTCGTCCAAACAGACCAGCCTCGCCCCCGGGTTGGCCCCGTCGAAGCCGTCCTCGGACGCTCCGCTCCGGTCTTGGCGGGTCGCGCAACCTTGAACGATCAGTCATTCCGGCGCCGCTCGGTGACCTGCGATCCGGGCTCGACTTACTCCCGAAGAGTTCTTCTGTCCGCTCTGGACAAGGCAACCTGCTCAGGTCAGGCTCGATCTGTCGCCGCACACAGAGACACCGGACCTCCGGGCTGGCGCGTCCCGAAACAGGATGCGTCGGCCGACCCCATCCGAGGCACGCATGCAGGCCGAACTCCGATTCACGGTCGAGGTCGGCCCCGACGGCGATCCGGTCCTGAAGGTGCACGCCGGCGATCGCACGATTCCGATCGATCTGACGCCGGCGCAATCCAGGGACCTCGGCCGTGCCCTGCTGGCGGTGAGCACGGTGTGCAGCAGCGCCGAACCTCCCCCCGCGGGCACGCCCATCGACAATTGCCACTTCCCGGTGAAGGAGTGGGCCACCGGCCGATCGATCGAGACGGGCCGTCCGGTTCTGGTCGTGCGGGTGCTGGGCGGTGCGGAGCTGATGTTCCAGTTCTCGCCCGCCGGGGCGACCGAATGTGCCGCAAGCCTGCGGAACGCCGCCGCGCTTGCCGAGGACGCGTCCGCCGCCCGCGATCACAGCTGGACCTAGACCGGTTTGCTGCGAGCGGCGCCGGAACCGCTTCGTCCTGCGGTCGCCGCTCGAGCGAGCGGGCTGAGCGACGGAGGGCCGCTTCCACGCTGCGGACGGCCCGCCTCGCGCTCGCGGGCCTCTCGGTCCCGGGCGACAGCCGGTCCGACCGGTCAGCGCCCCTGGAGCAGCTTGTCCACGAGCGGCATGAGCGCATCCACGCAGGCCTTCGTGCTGTCATCGGCGGCGCATTTGAGGTCCATGCCGACCTCGCCGCGGTGAAAGCGCAGCCGAGCCCCCTTCATACCGGCCATGAACGGACGCCCGCGCCAGCCGCCCTCGCGGTCGCCATCGGGCGGGCCGCGACGAGACCAGTCGGGGCGGGGATTGTCGCCCCCTGAGCTTGAGGGCGGGCCGTCCGACGATCCCCCGGTGGCCTGGGCCAAGCAGGCGGTGCTGGTCACGACGGCGAGGATGGTGCCGGCCATCAGGCGTTTGATCATGGCGAGTGCTCCCTTGCACACCTCTTCGGGCACCGCAGGATGTTCGGCCGACGTGTCCCGGGTTTGACCGGTCCGTATCGGCTTGGTGTCTGCCGGATCGATCGTGCCGGGCCAAGCTCCGGACTGGCTTCGGGGCGCTGACGGCTCGTCCGGCGGGAGGCTGCGGGCCTCCCCCCCTCACACGTGGATCACCCGCCCATACGCGTCGAGCACGCTCTCGTGCATCATCTCGGACAGGGTCGGGTGCGGGAAGACCGTGTGCATCAGGTCCTCCTCGGTGGTCTCCAGCTGCATCGCCACCACGTAGCCCTGGATCAGCTCGGTCACCTCGGCCCCGACCATGTGGGCGCCGAGCAGCTGGCCGGTCTTGCGGTCGAACACGGTCTTGATCAGGCCGTCCGGCTCGCCGAGCGCGATCGCCTTGCCGTTGCCCATGAAGGGGAAACGGCCGACGCGGACGTCGAAGCCCTGCTCCTTGGCCTTGGCTTCCGTGAGCCCCACCGAGGCGATCTGCGGCTGGCAGTAGGTGCAGCCCGGGATCTTGCCCTTGTCCATCGGGTGGGTGGGCAGGCCCTTGATGGTCTCGATGCAGAGCACCCCCTCGTGCTCGGCCTTGTGGGCGAGCATCGGCGGGCCGGCCACGTCGCCGATCGCGTAGATCCCCGGCACCGCGGTGCGCCCGAGCCCGTCCGTCGCCACGAGGCCGCGCTCGATCGTCACCCCGAGCGCTTCGAGCCCGAGATTCTCGATGTTGCCGACCACGCCCACCGCCGAGATCAGCTTCTCGGCGGTGATCGTCTGCGCCTTGCCGTCCGCCTCGACCGTCGCCGTCACCCCGTCCTGGCCCTTGGCGACCGTCGTGACCTTGGCGCCGGTGAGGATCCGGATGCCCTGCTTCTCGAACCGCTTGCGGGCGAGGGCGGCGATCTCGGCATCCTCCACCGGCAGGATCTGCGGCAGCAGCTCCACCACCGTCACCTCGGCGCCCATGGTGCGGTAGAAGGAGGCGAACTCGATGCCGATGGCGCCCGAGCCCATGACGAGCAGGCTCTTGGGCATCGTCTCCGGCACCATCGCCTCGTAGTAGGTCCAGATCTGGCGCTTGTCGGGCTCGATGCCGGGGATGACCCGCGGGCGGGCGCCCGTCGCCACGATGATGTGCTTGGCCGCGTACGCGCCCGGCCCCTTGGCGCCCTTCGGGGCCTCGGCCCGCGTGGTCTGCGCCACCGCGACGCGGCCCGGCGTGGTGCCCTTGGGCGCGGCCTCGATCCGCGCCTCGCCCCAGATCACGTCGACCTTGTTCTTCTTGAGCAGCATGCCGACGCCGCCGTTGAGGCGCCCCGACACGCCGCGCGAGCGCTTGACGATGGCGGCCGTGTCGAAGCTCACGCCCTCGGCCGAGAGCCCGTACTCCTTGGCGTGCTGGAGATAGTGGAAGATTTCGGCGGAGCGCAGCAGGGCCTTGGTCGGGATGCAGCCCCAGTTGAGGCAGATGCCCCCCAGGTGCTCGCGGTCCACCACCGCGGTCCTGAAGCCGAGCTGCGCGGCGCGGATCGCCGTCACGTAGCCGCCGGGGCCGGCGCCGATGATGAGGACGTCGTAGGGGTCGGACATGCGTCAGGGCTCCGTGGCGGCGAGCGCCGGCAGGACAGGGACTGAGCGGACGAGGGCGGCGCCGGACGCGCCGCGGCTCACACCAGCATCCCCATCGGGCTCTCGATCAGGCCCTTGAAGGCCGAGATCAGTTCGGCGCCGAGCGCCCCGTCCAGCACCCGGTGGTCGCAGGACAGGGTGCAGGTCATCATCTGCACGACCGCCGGGGCGCCGTCCTTCACGACGACGCGCTTCTCGCCCGCGCCGACCGCCAGGATCGTCGATTGCGGCGGGTTGATCACCGCGGTGAAGTGCTTGATGCCGAACATGCCGAGATTGGACACGGACGTGACGCCGCCCTGGTATTCCTCGGGCTTGAGCTTCTTGGCCCGGGCGCGGGCGGCGAAGTCCTTCATCTCGTTGGAAATCGTCGAGAGCGTCTTCCGGTCGGCCTGGCGGATGACGGGCGTGAACAGCCCGCCGTCGATCGCCACGGCGACGCCCACCTCGGCGTTGTCGAAGCGCAGGATCCGGTCCTCGGCCCAGACGGCGTTGGCCGCCGGGACCCGCATCAGCGCCAGCCCCATCGCCTTGATGACGAAATCGTTCACCGAGAGCTTGAAGGCCGGCTTGCCGTCCTTGTCCTTGGCGGCGCTGGCATTGAGCTGCTCACGCAGGGCCATCAGGGCGTCGAGCTCGCAATCGACGGTGAGATAGAAATGCGGCGCCACCTGCATCGCCTCGGTGAGGCGCTTGGCGATGGTCTTGCGCATGCCGTCGAGGGGCACCTCGTCGTAGGAGCCCGGCTTGAACATCCCCATCACCTGCTTGGCGCTGAGGCCGGGCGGCGGGGCGGCGCCCGCAGCGGCGGGCTTGGCCGGCGCGGCCTTGTCCGCCGGGGCGTCCGGGCTCGCCGCCGGGGGCGTCTGCGCGGAGGTATCCTGCGCGGCGGACGGAGCCTTCGCGCCGCCCTCCTTGAGCGCCGCGCGCACGTCGCGCTCGATCACCCGGCCGTGCGGGCCGGAGCCCGTCACGCCCGAGAGGTCGATCCCCTCCTGCTTGGCGATGCGGCGCGCGAGCGGCGAGGCGAAGATCCGCCCGCCCGGGGCCGCGGCGCCGTTCGGCCTGGGCTCCGGCGTGGCTGCGGGTTTGGCGGCGTCGGGTTTGGCGGCGTCCGGCGCCTCGTTCACCCGGGCATACGCCATGGTGCCGCCGCCGGGCGTGCGGTCCGCGGCGTCCGTGCCCACCTCGGGCTTGGATGATTGGGGCTTGGCAGATTCGGCCTTGGACGATTGGGGCTTGGCCCCGCCCCCGGCACCGACGCTCTTCGGGTCCTCGCCCTCCCCGGCGATCAGCGCGATCAGGTCGTTCACCGGCACGTCCGCGGTGCCCTCCGGCACCACGATCCGGGCGAGCACGCCCTCGTCGACGGCCTCGACCTCCATGGTCGCCTTGTCGGTCTCGATCTCGGCCAGCACGTCGCCGGCCTTGACCGTGTCCCCCTCCTTCTTGAGCCACTTGGCGAGGTTGCCCTTCTCCATCGTGGGCGAGAGGGCGGGCATCAGCACGTTGATCGGCATGGGTCAGGTCTCGGGCGGGGCCAGGGCGGCCGGGTCGTCGAGGGGCGGATCGTCGAAGGAAAGAGGTCGTCGAGCGCGAACGGGACGGCGTCGAAGGGCGGCAGGTCCACCGCCTCGCCGCGCTCCACGGTGCCCAGCAGCAGCCAGCGTCCGCCGGTGAGGGCGAAGCCCTCGAGCACGCCGTCCGTGGGATCGCGCAGCCAGAGATGGCCGACACCGGCTTCGGCGTAGATTCGCCGCTTCGGCCCACGGTCGAGCCGGGCGGTGGACGGGGCCGGGATCTCGCAAATCCAGTCCGGTGCGATCTCGGTGAAGGCGGTCTCCGGCTCGGCCGGCAGCCGCTCGCGGCGCCAGCCGGCAAGGTCCGGCACGACCACGTGGCGCCCGAGATGCAGTTCCGGCTCGATCACGAAGATCCAGCCGCCCGGACCGCCGCGGCCGCGTCGGAACGGCAGGGTCAGTCCGGCGTACAACTCGCCGGCGGCTGCGCCGTGCTGCATCCGCGGCCGCGGATGCGTTTCCAGCACGCCATCGATGATCTCGGCCACGAGGTGGTCCGGCACCGCCTCGAGGTCGGCGTAGGTGGCCCAGAGCGGCGCGGCCTCGGGCATGGCGCGGCCCGTCAGTTGAAGCTCTCGGGATCGAGGCTCTCGGCCTCCATCCCGGCGCGGATGCGCGCGAAGGCCTCCTCCTCGGAGATCTCGGTCTCCCGGGCATAGACCCGCGCCGCCTGCCGGGCGAGGTCGATCAGCAGGCGGCCCCAGGTGGCCGGGTCGTCGAAGGAGCGGCGCAGCGCAAAGCTCACCGCCCCGTCGACGACGGCGGCGCGCAGCACCTCGACCCCGCCGTGCTCCAGGGCGTCGGGGGGGACCGAGAGGGCCTCGAACGTGCCGTCGTCCGCCATCGGCCTACCGGTAGCAGACGGCCTTGGCCGCCTCGATCACCTCGGCGACGGTCGGAAGAGCGAGCTTCTCCAGGTTCGCCGCGTAGGGCATCGGCACGTCCTTGCCGGTGATGCGCAGGACCGGCGCGTCGAGGTAGTCGAAGGCGTCGACCATCAGCCGCGCGGCGATCTCGGCCCCCACGCCCGATTGCGGAAAGCCCTCCTCCACGGTGACGCAGCGGCCGGTCTTCCTCACCGAGTCCACGATCGTCTCGGAATCCATCGGCCGGATGGTGCGCAGGTCGATCACCTCGGCGTCGATCCCCGCCTCGGCGAGTTCGTGCGCGGCCTTCAGCGCGTAGGTCATGCCGATGCCGAAGGACACGAGGGTGACGTCCCGGCCCTCGCGGTGGACCTTCGCCTTGCCGATCGGCACCGTGAACCCGTCGCCCTTCGGCACCGGGAAGGACTGCCCGTACAGGATCTCGTTCTCGAGGAAGATCACGGGGTTGGGGTCGCGGATGGCGCTCTTGAGCAGGCCCTTCGCGTCCGAGGCGGTGTAGGGCATCACCACCTTGAGGCCCGGCACGTTGGAGTACCACGCCGCGTAGTCGTGGCTGTGCTGGGCCGCGACGCGGGCCGCCGCGCCGTTGGGGCCGCGAAACACGATCGGGCAGCCGAGCTGCCCGCCCGACATGTAGAGGGTCTTGGCCGCCGAGTTGATGATCTGGTCGATCGCCTGCATGGCGAAGTTGAAGGTCATGAACTCGACGACGGGGCGCAGGCCCGTGAAGGCCGCGCCGACGCCGACGCCGGCGAAGCCGTGCTCGGTGATCGGGGTGTCGACGACGCGGCGCGCGCCGAATTCCTGCAGCAGGCCCTGCGTGATCTTGTAGGCGCCCTGGTACTCGGCGACCTCCTCGCCCATCACGAAGACGGTCTCGTCCCGGCGCATCTCCTCGGCCATCGCGTCGCGCAGGGCCTCGCGCACCGTCTGGGTCACCATCTCGGTGCCCTCCGGGATCTCGGCCATCGCCCGGTCGGCGCTGCGATTGGTGATCACCGCGGGCGCCGCGGGGGCGACCGGCCTGTCCTCGCTCGTCTTGGCGGCGGGGGCGGGCGTCCCGGCCTGCCCCTCCGCCTTCATGTCGGGGGCCGGCGCGGGCTGGCCCTCGCCCTTGGCCCCATCCGGCTTGGTCCCATCCGGCTTGGCGGCGCCGTTCGGCTTCGTCGCGGCGGCCGAGACGTCCTCGCCCTCGCCCGCCAGCACCGCGATCGGCGTGTTGACCGCCACGTTGTCGGTGCCGTCGGCGATCAGGATCTTGGCGAGCACGCCCTCGTCGACCGCCTCGACCTCCATGGTCGCCTTGTCGGTCTCGATCTCCGCCAGGATGTCGCCGGGCTTGACCGGGTCCCCTTCCTTCTTGAGCCACTTCGCCAGCTTGCCCTGCTCCATGGTGGGCGAGAGGGCGGGCATCAGGATGTCGGTCGCCATGGGTGCTTCTGTCGATCCGAGATGGGGGTCAGGCGCGGGCGGGTTCGAGCAGGACGTCGGTCCACAGCTCGGACGGATCGGGCTCGGGATCGCTGGTGGCGAACTCCGCCGATTCGTTGACGATCTCGCGCACCTTGGCGTCGATCGCCTTGATCTCGTCCTCCGGGACCTTGTGGGGGCCGAGCAGGCGCTTGCGCACCTGCTCGATCGGGTCGGATTCCTCGCGCATCCGGGCGACCTCGTCCTTGGTGCGGTACTTGGCCGGGTCGGACATCGAGTGGCCGCGGTAGCGGTAGGTCTGCATCTCCAGGATGTAGGGTCCCTCGCCGTCGCGGGCATGCGCGATGGCGCGCGCCGCCGCCTCGCGCACGGCGCGCACGTCCATGCCGTCGACCTGCTCGCCCGGGATGCCGAAGGAGATGCCGCGCTTGGAGAAGTCGGTCTGGGCCGAGGCCCGGGTCACCGAGGTGCCCATGGCGTAGCGGTTGTTCTCGATCACGTAGACCACGGGCAGCTTCCACAGCTGCGCCATGTTGAAGCTCTCGTAGACCTGGCCCTGGTTGGCCGCGCCGTCGCCCATGTAGGTGAGGCTCACCGCGCCGTCGCCGCGGTACTTGTTGGCGAAGCCGATGCCGGTGCCGAGCGAGACCTGGGCACCGACGATGCCGTGGCCGCCATAGAAGTTCTTCTCGCGGGAGAACATGTGCATGGAGCCGCCCTTGCCGCGGGAATACCCGCCGCGGCGGCCGGTGAGCTCCGCCATCACGCCCTTGGGGTCCATGCCGCAGGCCAGCATGTGGCCGTGGTCGCGGTAGCCGGTGATGACCTGATCGCCGTCCTTCGAGGCCATCTGCACCCCGATCACCACGGCCTCCTGGCCGATGTAGAGGTGGCAGAAGCCGCCGATCAGGCCCATGCCGTAGAGCTGGCCGGCCTTCTCCTCGAAGCGGCGGATGAGCAGCATCTCGCGGTAGGCGTGCTGATCCTCCTCGCGGGTGAACTGGGGTGCGTTGGAGGCCTTGTTGGAGGGTCTGGATGCGGCGGATTTGGGTGACGGGGATTTGGGCGATGCGCCCTTGCCCGCTGCACCCTTATCCTCCTGACGGGCCTCGTTCGCGGCATCCATCGGCGCCCTCCCGGCTGTGCGACCTTGGTCCAACAGCTTCTAGGGCAGCCGGTGCCGGAAGGCGAGGCCCGGAAGGCCGGGAACTCTTGCCGGAAGCCCCTGCCGGAAGCCCTTGCCGGAAGCCCTTGCACACTCCGCCGGACCGCCGCCGTCAGGGCGTGATGATGACGACGTCGTTGGGGTGGACGCGCCCGAGCACGATGCGGGCGCGTTCCTCCAGGAGGTCGCGGTCGATCTGGTCGCTGCGCAGCAGGGCGACGCGCCGCTCCCACTCGGCCCGGTCGGCCCTGGCGGCGTCGAGTTCCTGCTGCAGGCCGTAGGCCTGGATCTTCAGCGCCCGCTTGGCCTCCAGGCCGCGGTTGCCGTTCTCCGCCTCGTTCAGGAAGTAGCCGACCGCCAGCACCGAGGCGGCGTAGAGGCCGAGCGGCAGCAGGATGGCACGGGTGCGGCGACGGACGACCATGCCGGCAGGCTACGGGGGGATGGTTAAGGAAGGCTCAAGGCCCGCCCTCGCCCTCCCCCGGGCCGTCCCGTCAGGCCTTCAGCGCGGCGCGTCCGGCGTAGCGCGCCTGCGTGCCCAGCCCCTCCTCGATGCGGATGAGCTGGTTGTACTTGGCGAGCCGGTCGGAGCGGGCGAGCGAACCGGTCTTGATCTGCCCGCAATTCGTCGCGACCGCGAGGTCCGCGATGGTCGCGTCCTCGGTCTCGCCGGAGCGGTGGGACATCACCGCCGTGTAGCCGGCGCGGTGGGCCATGTCGACGGCCGCGAGCGTCTCGGTGAGCGAGCCGATCTGGTTGACCTTGACCAGGATCGAGTTCGCCGTGCCCTTGGCGATGCCCTCCGAGAGCCGCGCCACGTTCGTGACGAACAGGTCGTCGCCGACGAGCTGGCAGCGCCCGCCGACCGCGTCGGTCAGCGCCTTCCAGCCGTCCCAGTCGTCCTCGGCCATGCCGTCCTCGATCGAGAGGATCGGGTAGGCGTCGACCAGCTTGGCGAGGTAGGCGGCCTGGGCCGCCGGGTCGCGGGTCTGGCCCTCGCCCTCGTACACGTAGGCGCCGTTCTTGAAGAACTCGGTGGCCGCGCAGTCGAGCGCCAGCACGATGTCCCGGCCCGGCTCGTAGCCGGCGGCGCGGACCGACTCCATCACGAAGTCGAGGGCGGCCTCGGCCGAGGGGAGGTTGGGGGCGAAGCCCCCCTCGTCGCCGACATTGGTGTTGTGGCCGGCCTTCTTGAGGGCGCCCTTGAGGGTCTGGAACACCTCCGCGCCCATGCGCACCGCCTCGGCGAGCGAGGCGGCGCCCACCGGCATGATCATGAATTCCTGGAAGTCGATCGGGTTGTCGGCATGCGCGCCGCCGTTGATGATGTTCATCATCGGCACCGGCAGGATGCGGGCCTGGGTGCCGCCGACGTAGCGGTAGAGCGGCAGGCCGGAGGCTTCCGCGGCGGCCTTGGCGACGGCGAGCGAGACGCCCAGGATCGCGTTGGCGCCGAGGCGGGCCTTGTTGGGCGTGCCGTCGAGCTCGATCATCGCCTCGTCGACCGCGACCTGATCCTCCGCGTCCATGCCGCCGATGGCATCGAGGATCTCGCCGTTGACGGACGCGACCGCCTTGAGCACGCCCTTGCCGCCGAACTTCGCCTTGTCGCCGTCGCGCAGCTCCACCGCCTCGTGCGCACCCGTGGAGGCACCCGAGGGCACGGCGGCGCGGCCGAAGGATCCGTCCTCCAGGAGGACGTCGACCTCCACGGTCGGGTTGCCCCGGCTGTCGAGGATCTGGCGGGCGGCGATGTTGGTGATCGCGGTCATGAGGGTCGCTCTCTCCGGCAGGCGGCCGTCGTCAGGCCGGGCTTATCCGCCAAGACGCCGCGCGCGGCAAGCACCCCAAGGGCAACCGGCTCAGGGGCAACCAGCTCAAGGGCAGGCCGGGGACGGCAACGTGCCGTAGCGCGGAGGGCCTGCGCGCGCCTATATCGGGCCCATGACCGACCAGCCCATGACCGACGAGACCCTGCAGCTCGGGCGCTCCGCCGCCCTGCCCCGCTCGCCCGAGGAGGCGCAGCTCGACCGGGTGCCGAACCCGCACCCGGACACCGACTACCTCGCCCGCTTCACGGCGCCGGAATTCACCTCGCTGTGCCCGGTCACGGGCCAGCCCGACTTCGCGATCCTGGTGATCGACTACCTGCCCGACCGCTGGCTGGTGGAATCGAAGTCGCTCAAGCTCTACCTGCACAGCTTCCGCGATCACGGCGCCTTCCACGAGGATTGCACGGTCGCGATCGGCAAGCGGCTCGCGGGGCTGCTGGAGCCCCGCTTCCTGCGCATCGGCGGCTACTGGTACCCGCGCGGCGGCATCCCGATCGACGTCTTCTGGCAGACCGGCGCGCCGCCCGCCTCCCTCTGGCTGCCCGACCAGGGCGTGCCCCCCTACCGCGCCCGCTGACGGGCACGACAAAGGCGGCCGGGGATCGCCCCGGCCGCCGGAACGCGCGCAGTGGCGTGCGGCTCAGTAGCCGTCGTCGTAGTAGCCGTAGGCCGGCGCGGGCCGGTAGGCCGGCGCGCCGTAATAGCCGTAGCCGTTGCGACGCGCGGCATCGGCCGCGATGGCGCCGGCCGCGAGGCCCGCGATGCCGAGACCCACGGCGGCACCCGTCGAGATGCCGCGCCGGCCGCCGCGATAGCCGTACCCGCCGCGATAGCCGTAGCCGCGGGCGTAGGGACCACCGTGGTAGCCGTGGCCGTAGCCGCCGCGATAGCCGGGCCGGGCCTCGGCCGGGGCCGACATCGTCGCCATCGTGCCGAGCGACAGGGCGGCGGCGGCGGACAGGATCGCGAGCTTGCGCATGAAATCTCCTCGCATGTGAATCAATCCAGGCAAGTCAACGGGCGAGGAGGCCGGAAGTTCCGGGGCGAGCCGCGATCGTTCCAGAAGCGGAGGCGGCCGCATCGTCATTCATTCTCCGTTCATCGGCCGGGATCCGCTAGGGCAATTGCACGCGCCGGACTGGCTGGGCGAGCCGCCGCGCGGTGACGAGGCCGAGGATCAGGATGGCCGCGGCGCAGAGCGCCAGCGCGCCGAACTGGCCCAGCGTCTCCAGCCCGAGGCCGAGCACCGCGACCCCCAGCGCCTGCCCGCAGAAGAACGAGAAGGCGTGCAGCGCCACCGCGGAGGCGCGGGCCTCCGGCGCCACCTCGGTGACCTGCACCTGGTAGGTGTTGTGGAGCATGTAGAAGCCGAGACCCAGCGCCACCAGCGCCAGCGCATCGAGCTGCCACGCCCCCGCGAGGCCGACCATCATCAGGGCGCCGCCCGAGACCGCGCCCCCGGCCATCAGCATCCGGGTCTGCCCGAGGAAGCGCAGGAGCAGGCCGACGCTGAGCGAGTAGAGCAGGCCGCCGGCCGCGAAGCCGGCGAGCACCAGGCCCGCCTCCCGCGGACCCCCCTCGCCGCGCGCCTCGATCAGGTGGGCGAGGTGGGGGAAGATGCCGAACACCGCGATCGCCTCGACGAACACCGCCGCGAACAGCACCCGTGCGCGGGGATTGCCGAGGATCGCCCGGTAGCGGACGAGGGCCGGCCCGACCGCGAAACGGCCCCCCTTGCCCCGCAGGCTGCCCGAGAAGCCGGCGAGCACCGCGGCCGCGCCCGCCGCCGCGATGGCGGCGGAGAGCACGAACACCCCGCGCCAGCCGATCTGCGCCTCGATCAGGCCCGACACGGTGGAGCCGGCGAGCTGGCCCAGGATCACCGCGACGAGGAAGCGCCCGATCGCGACCTGGCGCCGGTCCATCGGGATGCGATCGCCCATCATGGCGAGCGCGAGCGGGATCACCCCGCCGGCCGCCGCGCCCGCGAGCATGCGCAGGGCGAACAGCACCCGGATGTCGGAGGTGACCGGGCAGAGGAGGAGCGCCAGCGTCAGGATGCCGAGGCAGGTGGCGACCACCCGCTCCTTGCCGAGCGCGTCGCCGACCGGGCCGAGCACGGGCTGGATCAGCGCGTAGGGCAGCGCGAAGGCGGTGGAGAGCAGCGCCACGGTGGCCGGGCTGGTGGCGAAGTCGCGGGCGAGCACGCCGACGAGGGGTTCGGCCACGCGCCCCGCGAAGGTGGAGGCGAAGCCGCCGGCCGCCAGGACGAGGATGAGCCGCGTGGGCGAGGTGGAGGCGGTCACGCGCGACCGGCCGGAGCGCGCGAGGCGCAAGCGCGAGCATTCGACATGACGGCGAGGGTTAACGCGTTTGCGTAAGCCCCGATAGGCGCCTGAGCGCATGGGGCTGTGCGGCCCGCACGAGGCAGTTCGTCAGGAACTCGCCCGCGGGCCTCGCCCCGCACAGGATCTCGGCCCGCCCCGCCTGCCCGCTCCGGTCGGTGCCGGTGAGGCGCACCGCGCGGTGGAGCCGCAGGGCCAGCGCCTCCGCCTCTTCCGCCCGCGCCCCGGTGAGCGCCCGGGCCGCAAGACCGATCAGCACGAAGGTGTAGCGGTTGGGCTCGGCGAAGCGCGACCGCAGGATGACCCGCCGGGGGGCCGCGCAATCGAGGAGCATCAGGTCGGCATCCGCCGCCCCGAACGCCACCACGCTGCCGCTGCGCCCGGCGATCGCCGCCCCGGTCGTCGTCACGAAGCGCCCGGCGAGGCGCGCGCACGCATCCGCCTGCGCGCCGACGGCGGAGCCGAGAAGGAGAAGGGCGGCGAGGACGAGGCGCATCGGGGCCGAGTATGCGGCCGCGGCCCGTCCCCTGCCAAGCCGCACGCTCCCTCCCCGCGCGGTCCGCGCGGCCTCGCCGCCGGTCCGGCGGAATTTTTTGGGGGGCGGCCGCGAGCCGCCCATCCCCGCTATCCCCAGGGCGATGCGCCTGCGTCGTTGCCGCGGAGCCCGCCCGAAGGCCAGATCGCGCATCATCCGCTCGGGATCGGCGGGGAGTGGCGTGCTGAACAGGATCCTTCAGGGCGCGGTCGGGGTGGCGGCGCTCGCCGCGGTGGCGAGCCCGATCGTGCTGATCCTGCTCCTCGACCCGCGCATCGGCGTCCTCGCCCACCGCGCCCGGCCGGAGCCGGAGCCCGTCGCCGCCGTCGCTCCCCGGGAGACCTCTCCTAAGGAGACCTGCGCGCCCTGCCGGACGGCCCCGCCGCCCGAGCCGGAGCCCGCGCGGCCGTCATCCCCGCCGGAACCGCCGCCGGTGCTGCGTCCCGCGCTCGCCGACGGGATCGCGGCCCCGGACGTCGCGGGCGAGCGGGAGTCGCAGCGCGCGCAGCTCCTCCGCGTCACGGCCCATCCCGACCGCGTCTCGGGTTCGGCGGCGTGGCTCGACCTGATCGGGCTCCTCTACACCCGTCCGCGGGACGCGGAGGGCGCGCCGCCCCTCGATCCGAACGGCTACCGGCGCGTGCGCATCGACCTCGCGCAGGCGCCCGACCGCGCGCTCGTCGTGCTGGCCGACCAGCCCCTCGCCCTGTCGCTCGCCGTGAGCCCGCCCGACCGCGCGGGCGCGCTCGGGGTCGAGACGCGGGCCGCCTTCACGGTGGCGGAGGGGCGCCCGGGGCTGCTCGGGGGCTTCCGCAGCGCGGCCCTCGGGGCGCCGAAGGTGGCGCCGCTCCTCGACACGCTGCGCCCCGGCCCGGACGGCCTCCGGACCTTCTGCGCGGCGCTCAGGCTCTGGGCCGGGCAGTACGGCCTGCCGGTCGCGCGCCTGCGCTACACGCTCCTGGAGAACGCCGCGCAGGTGCGGCTGGAGGGCGACCGCCTGCTGACGGACGGCACCGCGCGCGGCCGGGTGGCGGGCCGGCGCCTCGCGGTCCTGTGCCGGCAGTGACGGCGGACGTGCGGAGGCCGGCCCCGCTGGGGGCCGGCCTCCGAAGGCGGGTTGCGGGATCGGCCGTGCTCAGCCGTTCCTGCTCTGGAGCGCGATCGCCACGAAGCGCACGCCCTTGTCGCTCCTGATGCGCATCAGCACCGCCTTGCGGCCGTCGCTCTCGGCGCTGCGGATGCGGCTCGCCACGTCCGCCACCGAGGAGACCGGCTGGCCGCCGACGTCCAGGATGACGTCGCCCGCCTCGATGCCCTTGGCGGCCGCCGGGCCGTCGGGATCGACGCTCACCACCGCGACGCCCTCGGAGCCGGCCCCCACCGCATCGGCGGGGGCGAGGCCGAGGCCGAGCCGCGGCTGGGCATCGCCGCGGCGGCTGCCGCGCTCCTCGCGGGCGGCGACCTTGGTGTCGTTCGGCAGCGTGCCGAGTTCCACGGTCGCCACGTCGCGCTTGCCCCCCCGCAGGTAGGTCACCTCGACCTTGGTGCCGGGCTTCATCGCGGCGATCTTGCGCGACAGCTCGCGGGCGTCGTTGACGGGCTCGCCGTTGACGAGCTGGACCACGTCGCCGGACTTCAGCCCGGCCTTGGCGGCCGGCGTGCCGTCCTGCGTGCTCGTCACGAGCGCGCCCTTCGGCTTGTCGAGCCCGAGGCCCTCGGCGATGTCCTTCGTCACCGGCTGGATCTGGAGGCCGAGATAGCCGCGGGCGACCTTGCCGTCGGTGCGCAGCTGATCGACCACCGCCTGCACGGTCTCGGAGGGGATCGCGAAGGCGAGGCCCACGTTGCCGCCGGACGGCGAGGCGATGGCAGTGTTCACGCCCACCACCTCGCCCGCGACGTTGAAGGTCGGACCGCCCGAATTGCCCTTGTTGATCGGCGCGTCGATCTGCAGGAAGTCGTCGTAGGGACCTGCCCCGATGTCGCGGCCGCGGGCCGAGACGATGCCGGCCGTCACCGTGCCCCCGAGGCCGAACGGGTTGCCGATCGCCACCACCCAGTCGCCGACCTGCGGCGCCCCGTGCGCGAGCTTCACGTACGGATAGGTGCCGCCCTCGGTGACCTTCAGGAGCGCGAGGTCGGTCTTCGGGTCGGTGCCGACGAGCTTGGCGTCGAGGGTGCGGCCGTCGTCGAGGGTGACCTCGACCGCCTTGGCCTTCTCGACCACGTGGTTGTTGGTGACGACGTAGCCGTCGGCCGAGACGAAGAAGCCCGAGCCCTGCGCGGCGCGGCCGCGGTTGCGCGGGCGCTGGGGCGCGTTCTCCTCGCCGAAGCGGCGGAAGAACTCGCGCAGCTGCGGCGGCACGCTGCGGCCGCTCAGGCCCTCGTCGTCATCCGCCGCGTCGTCGCGCAGCGTCACCTTCACGGAGACCACCGCGGGCTTCACCCGGTTGACCACCGGCGCGAAGCTGCCGGGCGGATGCTCGGGCACGGTGATCGGGGTCTGCGGCAGGGCCTGGGCGAAGGCGGGCGCGCTCGGCGGCAGGAAGGCGGTGCCGAGGGCACCCGTCGCCACGAGCGTCACGGCCGCCACGGAGGCGAGGGCCTTGCGGTGGAAGCGGGACGCGGGAACGGGCTGGGTCATGGACGGACGATCCTCCGGAAGCGAGGGCCGCGAGCGCGGCCGGTCGATGGCTGCCACTCTCGGGGACCGCGCCTGACCGGCCTGTGACCCGAACATTACGGATTGGTCACGCCCCGGCCGACCCGCCCGGGTCGCGCGCCCCCCTGTCGCGCTCCCCCCTGTCGCGCTCGGCCCGCGCCCAGCCCTCGCGGGTCTCGCCGATGAAGTCCTGCAGGCGCCCGGCCGCGATGGCGCGGCGCAGGCCCGCCATCAGGTCCTGGTAGTAGGACAGGTTGTTCCAGGTGAGCAGCATCATGCCGAGGATCTCGCCCGCCCGCACGAGGTGGTGCAGGTAGGCCTTGGTGTAGAGGTGCGCGGCCGGGCAGGCGGACTCCGGGTCGAGGGGGGTGTTGTCCTCGGCGAAGCGCGCGTTGCGCAGGTTCATGCGGCCGAAGCGGGTGTAGACCATGCCGTGGCGCCCGGCCCGGGTCGGCATCACGCAATCGAACATGTCGATGCCGCGGCTCACCGCCTGCACGATGTCGTCGGGGGTGCCGACGCCCATGAGGTAGCGGGGCTTCGTCACCGGCAGGTGCGGCTCGGTGGCCTCGATCATGGCGAGCATGGTGGCCTGCGGCTCGCCCACCGCGAGGCCGCCGATGGCGTAGCCCTTCAGGTCGAGGCCGACGAGCGCCCGCGCGCTCTCGGCCCGGAGCGCCGGCACGTCGCCGCCCTGCACGATGCCGAACAGCGCCCGGCCCGGCTGCTCGCCGAAGGCCGCGCGGCAGCGCTCGGCCCAGCGCAGCGACAGCTGCATGGCCCGGGCGATCGCCTCGCGCTCGGCCGGCAGGCGCACGCATTCGTCGAGCTGCATCTGGATGTCCGCCCCGAGCAGGCCCTGGATCTCGATCGAGCGCTCGGGTGTCAGCTCGTGGGCGGTGCCGTCGATGTGGGAGCGGAACGTCACCCCCCGCTCGTCGAGCTTGCGCAGCCCCGACAGGGACATGACCTGGAAGCCGCCCGAATCGGTGAGGATCGGGTAGGGCCACTGCATGAAGGCGTGCAGGCCCCCCAGGCGCGCCATCCGCTCCGCGCCGGGGCGCAGCATCAGGTGGTAGGTGTTGCCCAGCACCACGTCGGCCCCCAGCGCCTTCACCTGCTCGGGGTACATCGCCTTGACGGTGCCCGCCGTGCCCACCGGCATGAAGGCCGGGGTGCGGATGACGCCGCGGGGCATGCGGATCTCGCCCGTGCGGGCGACGCCGTCGGTCGCCGCGACGGTGAAGCGGAAATGGTCCGTCATCAGGTCTCCGCCCGGAAGAGCAGGCTCGAATCGCCGTAGGAGTAGAAGCGGTAGCCGCGCGCGATCGCGTGCGCGTAGGCGCTCCGCATCGCGTCGAGCCCGGCGAAGGCCGAGACCAGCATGAACAGGGTCGAGCGCGGCAGGTGGAAGTTCGTCATCAGCACGTCCACCGCCCGGAAGCGGTGGCCGGGCGTGATGAAGATCTCGGTGGTGCCCGCGAAGGGCCGGACCGTCCCGTCCGGCTCGGCCGCGGATTCGAGCAGGCGCAGGGCCGTGGTGCCCACGGCCACGATCCGCCCGCCCTCCCGGCGCACGCGGTTGAGCGCGGCGGCGGCCTCCGGCGTGATCTCGCCGAACTCGGCGTGCATGCGGTGGTCCGCCGTGTCCTGCGCCTTCACGGGCAGGAAGGTGCCGGCCCCGACATGCAGCGTGACGCGCACCTGCGCGAGCCCTGCCGCGTCGAGCCGCGCGAGGAGGTCGGGGGTGAAGTGCAGGCCGGCGGTCGGGGCCGCCACCGCGCCGGGCTCGCGCGCGAACACCGTCTGGTAGTCGGCCGCGTCCCGCGCATCGGCCGGGCGGCGCCCGGCGATGTAGGGCGGCAGCGGCAATTCCCCGAGCCGGGCCACCGCCTCGTCGAGATAGGCCCCCGCGAGGTCGAACGCGAGGGTGACCTCGCCCCCGTCCCCCCGCTCCGCCACCGTCGCGTCGAGATGGCCGAGGTCGCAGGCCGCGCCGTCCGGACCCGCCCCGAACCGCACCCGGTCCCCGGCCCGCAGCCGCTTGCCCGGCCGCGCGAAGGCGCGCCAGCGGTCGGGGGCCTCGCGCCGGTGCAGCATCGCCTCGATCCGCACGCCGGGGGCCTCGCCGCGGGTGCGCAGGCCCCGCAGGCGGGCCGGGATCACCCGCGTGTCGTTGAAGACGAGGCAATCGCCCGGCCGCAGCAGATCCGGCAGGTCGCGCACGGCCGCGTCGGCCGGATTCTCCCCGGGACGCACCACGAGGAGCCGCGCCGCGTCCCGCGGCACGACCGGGCGCAGGGCGATCAGGGCCTCGGGCAGGTCGAAATCGAACAGGTCCACGCGCATCGCCAGGGCATCTGCACGGATCGCCCCCGCGGATCAACCGCGCCGCCGCCGAAGCCGTTTGACAACACATTACCTTTTTGACAATATATTGTCGTTATGAGCGACGATGCCGTCTTCGCAGCCGCCTTCACCGACCTCGTCCTGGAGGTCTTCCGGCTGAACGGGGCGCTGATCGCGGCGGGCGATGCGCTGACCCGCGACCTCGGGCTGACCAGCGCCCGCTGGCAGGTGCTCGGCGCAGTGGCCCTGGCCGGCCGGCCGCTGACCGTGGCGGGGGTGGCCCGCGCCATGGGGCTGACCCGGCAGGCGGTGCGCCGGATCGTGACGGATCTCGCGGCGGGGGGCCTCGTGGCCCTCGCCCCGAACCCGGACCACCGCCGGGCGGATCTCGTGGTGCTGACGTCGGCCGGCCGGGTGGCCTATGCGGCCGCGGACGCGCGGCAGGCGGCCTGGGCCGCGCGGATCGGCGCGGCGTGCGGACCCTGCGATGTCGCCGGGGCCGCGTCCCTGCTCCGGCGCCTGCGCGCCGCGCTGGAGCGGGATCGAGAGGCGGGCGAGCAAGAGGCGAGTGTGCCGGAGGAGCCGTCATGAGCGACGTGGTGCTGATCAACCCGTTCGAGGTCGAGGCCGGGGCCGAGGAGGCCGCCATCGCCTATTGGGAGCGCGCCGCCGCGCACATGCGGGCCCAGCCCGGTTTCGTGTCGACGGCGCTGCATCGGGCGATCGGGCCGGGCGCGCGCTTCCCGCTCGTCAACCTCGCCACGTGGCGCTCGCCCGCCGCCTTCGCGGCGGCGGTCGCGAGTCCCGCCTTCCGCGCCCTCACGCAGGGCGAGGCAGCCCGCTTCCCGCATCACCCGGGGCTCTACACCGTCATCCGCACCTGAGCGGCGCTGGCGCTGCGCGGCCCGGGACGCCATCTCTGGGCGATCACGGCCCGGAGACCCTCATGACCGCTCACCCGACGCTCGATGCCGAACTCATCGCGTGGTGGGAATGCGAGGCCGCGCGTCTCGATGCGCTCGCCGCCGCGGCCCGCTTCGGCTTCATGCGCAGCCATTACGCCCGCAAGGCCGCGGAGGCCCGCGCCCGCGCGCAGGTCAGCCGCGTGCGCGAGGCGGCCCGCC
>NZ_BPQQ01000059.1 GCF_022179325.1 Methylobacterium isbiliense
AAATTGGACCGCCCTTTACACCTGTGCCGATGATGGCGAGATCGTAGGGCTTCATGCGAAGCCTCGGGGCGACGGACGGGGACAGGTGCTGCAATTCCGTCGGCGCAGATGCCAGCCGAGGCCGATGACCCCGAGCACCGCTACGATCCCCGTGGCGATTGGCCAGGTGGGAGCTAGCAAAGCGAGTGATCCACCCGAGAGCAGGAAAAGCGGCAACCCGCAGCAGACGAGATGGATGGCCATGATGAGGAGCATCCCAGTCGTCTTGTCCGAAGTCTTGTCAGTCATAATGCGATCCTACGCTGCCAGTAGAGCCCGATCCCGAGCAGCCCCAGGCTCAACAGCAGAGCCGGGACCACGACGTAGTCGATGCCTGCTGCCCATGCGGACAGCCCGATGGCTCCGAGCCCGATCACCAGGACCGGGGTCGCAGACCGCCGCAATCACGGCACCAATGGCCCCGGTTTGGATGAGTGTCCGGTTCTCCACGGTCAGTTCTCCCGCACGCGGGAGGGGAAGCCGACATGGGTCGTCGCGACCGCCAGCGCCTCAGGAGTGACCCGTAGATCGTCAAAGGTGACGGTCGCGAGGGCTGCACCCGCGTTCTCGGTGACGATCACTCGGCTCACCCCCGACACCTTGGACAGGGTGCGCTTCACGATGGGGGCGCAGGTCACACAGCTCACGTTCTCGACGTCGAGCGTCACGGTGCGTTCGGCCGCGCCAACAGCACCGGCCAGGAGCAGCGTGGGGACGACGAAGGCGGTGCAGATCTTGGTGTTCATGGTCACGGTCTCCGATCAGATTTCGAGGAGGAAGGGGGCGAGGTAGGGAAAGGCGGTCGCGATGGTCACAAGGACGGCTGCCGTCCAGAGGCCGATCTTGGCGATCCGCGAGGAACTCGGGTTGGCACAGTAGCTACCCTCGGCACAGGCGGCCTTGGGGGAGCGGTAGACCCGCACGAAACCGCTGGCCAGGAGACCGACAGCGGCCAGGATGAACAGGGGCTGGTAAGGTGCGAGGGCAGTCAGGTTGCTGATCCAGGCACCGCTGATGCCGAGGGTGAACAGCAGGAACGGCAGAATACAGCATGAGGACGCCCCAAGAGCGGCCAGGACACCGCCGATGGCGAGTAGACCTGAGGTTCTCCGGGGAGAGGTTTCGAGCCCCACTTGGTCCTGAACCCTCTCGGGGGCAAATGCGCGCATCCGACTGTCTCCTGCGGTCGAGAACGCTACCTTTGCTTCCTGTAGTGGCTACAGGAGCAAGGGGGTTGTCGATGAACCAGATCACGCCTTCGAGAGGGGAGACGTTCCATATCGGCGAGCTGTCCCGGCGGGCCGGCGTCCATATCGAGACCATCCGCTATTACGAGCTGATTAAGATGCTGCCGCCTCCGCCCCGCAGCGAAGGGGGGCGCCGCGTCTACGGGGCGGAGCACGCCCAGACGTTGACCTTCATCCGCCGGGGTCGTGAACTCGGCTTCACCCTCAATGAGATCCGAGCCTTGATCGCCTTGGGCAACTCGTCCTTCGCCTGCTGCTGCGACGTGCGGGAGATCGCGGCCAAGCACCTGGATGACGTCCGAGCGAAGATCGCCGACCTGAAGAAGCTAGAGAGGCTGCTGTCCCAGACGATCGGGCGGTGTGAGGGCGGGACTGCACCCGAGTGCCCGGTGCTTGAGATCCTCACCTGAGCGACGACGCTGCCCGTCGGGGGCGGAAAATCCGTGGCGACACGTTGTGAGAGAAGCGATGCGTCTCCGACAATCGAACGTTTGCGAGAGGACGGTGTCATCGCGGGTCTGACGATCGCGATCATTCGCCTTTTCGTTCTCGAAACTGCCTCTTGAAACCAACTCCGAAAAGCAGAAGGGTGGAGGTGAGTTTCGGGAGGCGACATGGCCAAGCAGGACGATCCGGCAGCGTTCGCCGAACTTTCGGACGCTGACCAGCGCACGGTCATCGCTTGGCTACGCGACACCTTCGAGGGCGCCGAGACGCCGAGCAGCGCCAGCTCCTATGACCTGAAGCACCAGTTCCAGGACGCGCCGGGCGGCTTCTATACCACCAACGGCGCCTTCAAGGGCGCGCTCCTCGCGGCCGGCTTCGCCCGCTCCAGCCCGCCCAGCGACAGGAATTGGCACTTTCGCCTCACCCCACGTGATCGGCGCCCCCGGCCCGAGGACGACACCTTTGTCGCCTGGCTGTTCGCGCAAGGCGAGCGCCCCGATCCGATCGGCGACATCGCCCGCGACGCGCTCGCCGATCCCCGGTTCCCGACCCTCGCTGACGGCCCGGCCGCCGTCGAGGCCTACCTGGCCCGGCAGGGCGCTTCGGAGGGAGCACAGCGTTCCCTCGCCCGTGCCGTCGCCGAGTGGCGGGCGCGGTCCTGATGCTGGTCGGCTACGCGCGGGTCTCGACTCAGGATCAGAGGCCCGAGCTGCAGCTCGACGCTCTGCGCCAGGCCGGCTGCGAACGCATCTTCGTCGAGAAGGCCTCGGGCGCCAGCCTTGAGCGGTCCGAGCTCACAGCCGCGCTGTCGTATATGCGCGCCGGTGCCGGTGACGTGCTGGTGGTCTGGAAGCTTGATCGCCTCGCCCGCTCCCTTCGCCAGCTCATCGAGACGGTGGAGGGCCTCGAACAGCGGGGGATCGGCTTCCGCTCGCTCACCGAGGCGATCGACACGACGTCTGCCGGCGGGCGGCTGACGTTCCACATCTTCGGAGCGATGGCTGAGTTCGAGCGCTCGATCATCCGCGAGCGCACGCGCGCCGGGCTCGACGCGGCGCGGGCCCGCGGCCGCAAGGGCGGTCGGCCGCCGGCCCTGACGAAGAAGGACCTGGCGGCGACGCGCGCCATGCTGACCGATCCCGAGATCACGATGGAGGAGGTCGCGGCTCGGCTGAAGGTCGCCGCTTCGACCCTCTACCGCCACCTGCCCGGCGGCCGCGGCGCGATGCACGAGGCCGGGTGACGATCCGAGTGATTAGGCCCCCGGGTGCAAAACCGGGTCAGCTGACGGCGTCAGTCCGCGAACTCGCCCTCCGCGAAATCCATGAAGGCCGTCGTCCGGCCGCGCGTGCCCATGTGATTGTAAGGGTCGAGATGCGCGAGGCGGTAGCTGTTCGAGACGCCGTAGGCGTTAGCCTGGCTCGCGGTCCGTTCCGTATGCACGAGGCCGAGCACGGTGAGCAAACTCAGCGCCCGCTTGACGTGGGCTCGCTCGAGCCCGGTGTAGCCCACGATCTTGTCGTAGCTGATGGTGGCCAGGTTCGTGCCGTTGTCGCGCAGCGCGACGAAGAGCAGGTACAGCTTGAGCGCGTGCAGCTCCGCCGCCTGCCGAAGCGTCAACGCGTGGAATGCTTGGACCTCGCCAGATACGTAGAGTTGGCGGGCCGGAAGCTTTCCCCAGCCCGCGGACCTGTCGTAGGCGGCGAGCCGGTAGGTGCTGCGGCCCAAGGGCCGCCGCTTGAGCAGCTGCAGCTCCGTCAGGACATCGAGACCACCGGCGATCTTCGCCCGGCTGAGCCCGGTCGCGGTGCCAAGTTCGGTATGGGTGAGCTTCGCCTCGCCCATCTCCGCATCGGCGCGGTGCGCGATCGTCATGAGGAGCGTGAGCGCCGCGATGTTGTCGGCACCCTGGTCGCTGACCCAGCGCAGCCGGGTTAGCCCGCCTTCGTGGATCCAGGTGGTCGGCAGCATGACCCAATCGCGCATCCGCATCACCGCCGCTCCTTGTCCCGAGCCAGCGACCAGACCGCGTGGATGGCGAACCCGGCCAGGGCAAATCCCGCGAGGACGGCCATCACGGCCAAGTGCTCGATCGGCACCTGGCCGAGGGTCGTCGATATCTCGTTCAGCTCCTTCATTTCGACCTCCGACTTCTCGAAGGCCAAAAAATCGTGCGTCCCCAACCTATACTCTAGAGGCAGTTTTTAAAGAACGGCCCGGCTTGCCTCTAAAAAGCTCCATATTATAGAGGCTTGCGGCAGAAACACGCGTTCATGACAAGCTCCGAAACAGTTCATGAAGCTGCACTGGTGAACTGCTGCGCGCGGGAGACCGTCACCTACGTCGCCGCCTGGCACGGGTCTGCCTGCGCCGGCGAGCTTCGGCACTGCGGCGGATCGGTGCGGCTTACATCACGCGCGAGCTCATTGATCAAACGGATGGGTTAAGATCGTTTATGTGTATGCACTTTCATGTGTATAAAATTGTTTCCGTCACGGCAGGTCGTAGCGGTCGACCGTCACTGCCCCGTCCTCGAAAGCCGTGACTTCCAGAACCTCGTTGTAGGACTCCTCGCTCGTGAGCCGGCTGAGCGCTATGCTGAACAAGCGCTTCTGCAGCTCGAGGCTCATCAGCTTCGGCGCGGCGTTTAGGCAGATCAGGCCGGCATGCACAGCTTCGCGCCCGTAGAGCGCGAGGAAGTCGACCGTGTTGTTCGTCACGAACACGAACCCCTCGTCGACGGCCCGACGCGCGATGGTCCAGTCCTTGGCCGATGTTAGGCCGAGCCACGTGACATGGGTCGACTCGGGGTAGCCATGCGCTCGCGCCAGCTCGGCCAGATCAGGGCTCAAGCACTCGTCGATCAGGAGCTTCACGCCGAGGGCACGTCTGCGAGGCGCAGCCGCTCGGACGATTTCGGCCCCGCAGCTCGCCACGGAGGCGTCCGAGGGCGCCCGCGCCGCGGATAGGCGGCCGCGTAGATTGAGGCGAGGCCGATGCGGCGTTCGTCCAGCGCCGGGTAGGCCTGCGCGAGCGCCGCGATCGTGTCGCCGTTGGCCATCATGTCGACGATGTCATGCACCGGGATCCGGGTGCCGGTGAAGCACGGCGCGCCGCCCATGACCTCCGGATCGGTCGAGACCATCGCCTTGGCGTCGTCGAACTCGGCCAGACCCTGTTCCAACTCCGCCTCGATCACGCCGACCTCGACCGTGACGGCCTGGTCGCGGATGACGGGTTCCTCTGGCTTGTTCAGTACGCTCTGGACAGCGCGCCGGCGGGCTTCGGGTTTCAGCACGTCGGCCGTGACGTAGGCGAGCTTGAGCGCGACGAGACCCGGGCCGTCGATGACCCGTGTTCCCTGCCGGACCTCGACAGCACCCTCGAGCAGTCCCGCATCGATGATCCGATGCACCTGCTTCAGCGGAACGCGGGAGGCAGCGGCGGCTTCGTTCGCGGTGAGCGCTCGCGTCTTGAGCATGGCTTTGCCAAAAATCTTCCAGAATGGAGGAAGGATATAGGGGATCGCTTGACCCGAGGCCAGGACCCATCGCGGAGCCGTGTATCAGGCCTTAGGGGTATACACATCAGCGCGTATAGGACTTCGTTGCTGGCGAACCGGGTAAGCCGGCCGCGCTCTAGTCGGGGCTGCGCCCCTCCCGGAGCCCGCACGCGGTCTCCGCCCTGACGGGTAACGATCGACTTTCGCACAGCACGGTGGCCTGACGGCCAGCATCTCTCGGTTTGGCGGGGCGCCGAGGGGGCGCTGCCCCCTCGCCCCACGGAACGCGGCCTACAGGGCGGCAGGGCCGCTCGGCTGCGCAGGGCTGGCGCCCCGCGCGCTCGCAGCCCGGCCGCCCCCGCCCGCATCCCTCCCCCGGCTCCCCCGTCTCGCCGACGGGCAGGGGTCATGGCGGGGCCCTGACCCCGTCAGGAACGAGGGACCAAACACCATGACGAAGCAGACCAACGGTGAGCCGGGCGCGACGGCGGCAGCGAGCGCATCGGCTCCGGACTCTTACGCGCGCATCACCACCCGCATCGTGGCCGATCTGGAGAGCGGTGTCCGGCCATGGTGCAAGCCGTGGGGCGGGGACCAGCTCGGGGCGAGGGTGACGCGGCCGAGGCGCGCGAACGGGAAGCCCTATTCCGGCATCAACACGCTCCTCCTCTGGCTTGAGGCAGTCGAGAAGGGCCACCGCTCGCCGACGTGGATGACCTACCGCCAGGCCCAGGAACTCGGGGGGCAGGTGCGCCGGGGCGAGCGCGGGTCCCAGGTCGTCTACATGGGCGAGACCACCAAGCGCCGGCAGGACGAGAGCACGGGCGAGGAGGGGTCATCGCAGAATGTGTC
>NZ_BPQQ01000060.1 GCF_022179325.1 Methylobacterium isbiliense
GCGTTGGCTTGCCAACGCAAGTCTGCTTAGAGCACGTCACGATCGCGGTGCAATCGCGAAGCTCTCTAGGTCTTTGATTTTGCCGCATTTTCTTCGACGAACCGGTATCCGCTTCGTCGGAAGATGCTCTAGCGGGGGCAAGGACTCAAGCAGACGATACCGATCGAGAGACTGATCCCGGGTCGCTGCGCTACCCCATGCTGACGCGGGAACCCCTCCCCCACTCGGGAGGCGGGATTCCCGCGCCTTGACCGGAATGCCTCGGACGTCGCCGAGGGAGCGGGATCCTCCACGTGGCGGCACAGGGCGGGCACCGCCCGGCCCGCCGGGCCGAGGCGGTCACTCGTCGTGGAGCACGCGGTACTCGGCGCCCTCGATGTCGTCGTACTGGCCGCTCCTGAGCGCCCACAGGAAGGCGAAGAGCCCGAGCGTGCCGAGCGCGAGGGCGATCGGGATGACGAGGAGCAGGACGTTCACGGGCGGCCTCCGGCGGCGGCGGGCGCGCGGATCGCGGCCGTCCGGGCCGGCGCCGCGGCGGCCGGACGCAGCGTCGACGGGGTGCGGCGGGCGCGCAGGGCGTTCAGCGTGACGACGACCGACGAGCCGGACATCGCCAGGGCGGCGATCAGCGGCGTCAGCAGGCCCGCGGCCGCGAGCGGCACCGCGGCGGCGTTGTAGGCCGCCGAGAACCACAGGTTCTGCAGCATCAGGCGCCGCGCCCGCCGGCCGGCCGCGAGCACGCAGAGCACGGGCGCGAGGCTGCGGCCCAGGAACAGGGCGTCGGCGGCCGCCTGGCTGACATGCGCGGCGGTGACGGGCGACAGGGAGGCGTGGGCCGCCGCGAGCGCAGGCGCGTCGTTGAGGCCGTCGCCCACCATCAGCACGCGCCGGCCCGCGCGCTGCAGGGCCTCGATGCGGGCGATCTTGTCCGGCGGGGTCAGCCCGGCCTCCCACTCCGTCACCCCGAGCCGGCGGGCGACCGCCTCGACCGCGGACGGCCGGTCCCCGGACAGGACGAGCACGCGAAGGCCCGCCTCCCGCAGGGCGCCGACGACCGCGTCGGCATCCGGGCGCAGCTCCTGGCGCACAGGCAGGGCGACCGGCGCCTCGCGGCCCGCCCGGAAGCAGATCACCGAGGCGTCCGGATGGGCCGCCAGCGTCGCGGCGGCCTCGGCCTCGGCCTCGCAGAAGCCGGGCGAGCCGAGGCGCAGCGCGACGCCGTCGACGACGGCGCGCACGCCGAGCCCGGCCGCCTCCTGCGCGCCGGGGAACGGGCCGGCGCCCTCCCCGGCGCGCTGGAGCGCCGCCGCCATCGGGTGCCGGCTCGACAGGGCGAGCCGGGCCGCCCGGGCGAGGACCTGCGGGTCGTGCGGCCCCTCCGCCAGCGTCGGCATCGGCAGGGTCAGGGTGCCGGTCTTGTCGAACACCACCGTGTCGATCCCGGCGAAGCGTTCGAGGGCGGTGCCGTCGTGCAGGAGCACGCCGTCCCGGAAGAGGGCGCCCGCCGCCGCCACCTGCACGGCCGGGATGGCGAGGCCGAGGGCGCACGGGCAGGTGATGATCAGGACCGCGACGGCGTTCAGCAGCGCCGCGTGCCAGCCGCCTCCCGCCACGAGCCATCCGGCCAGGGTGAGGAGGGCCGCCGCGTGGACGAGCGGCACGTAGAGGCGCGTGGCCGTGTCGGCGAGGACGAGGGCGCGCGAGCGGGCGTCGAAGGCGCGCCGCATCAGGCCCTCGACCTCGTCGAGCAGGCTCGCGCCCGCAGCGGCCGTCACCCGGACCGTGAGGGCGCCGTTGCCGTTGAGCGCGCCCGCGAAGATCGCGTCGCCGCCGCGCACGGGGACGGATCCGGTCTCGCCGGTGACGAGGCTCTGGTCGAGGTCGGAGGCGCCGTGCTCGACGCGGCCGTCGGCCGGCACGCGCTCGCCCGGCCGCACGAGGATCCGGGCGCCCGGCCGCAGCTCCGCGAGCGGCACGTCGCGCAAGCCGCCCTCCTCGACGAGGGTCGCGCTCGCGCTGCGCAGGGCCGCGATGTTCTCCGCACAGGCGCGCGTGCGCCGGCGCATGGCCTGATCGAGCACCCGCCCGATCAGCAGGAAGAACAGCAGCATCAGGGCGCCGTCGAAATAGGCGTGCGCGGCTCCCGCCAGCGTCTCGGCCACCGACATCGCCAGGGTGAGGACGAGGCCGAGGGTGATCGGGAAATCCATCGTCACGCGGCCGGCCCGCAGGCCGCGGATCGCGCCCTCGTAGAACGGCCGTCCCGCATAGGCCGCTGCCGGCAGGGCGACCAGCGCCTGGATCCAGTGGAAGAGGTCCCGGTTCTCGGGCGTCATGTCCGAGACGTTGCCGGCCCAGACCGAGACGGCGAGCAGCATCACGTTCATCGACGCGAAGCCCGCGACCGCGAGCGCCCGGATCAGGCGCTCGGTCTCGGCGGCCTCCGCCGTCGCGAGCCGGCCGGGATCGAAGGGCTGGGCTCTGTAGCCGAGCGCCTCCAGCGCCTCCAGCACGGCGCCGATCGCGGGCTCGGCCGTGGGTTCCCAGGTCACGGCGAGGCGCCGATCGGAAAAGTTCAGGCGCGCCGCGGCGATGCCCGGCAGCCCCGCGAGCCCCCGCTCGATGACGCTCATGCAGCCCGCGCAGCGCACCCCCTCGACCGCGAAGGCGGCCCGCGCCGATCCGTCGGGCGCGCGCGACAGGAAGGCGGAATAGTCGCGGGCGAGCGAGGGCGTGGTGTTCGCCTCGCTCCACCCTGCATGGGCTTCGACGTAGGCGAGGGCCATGTCGGTGCAGCACATCGGAAGCCTTGCCTCAGTTCAGGACCAGCCGGGCCTTGCGCCGGAAGGCGACGGCGCCGTCCTCGCGTACCTCGACGACGAGATC
Source organism: Methylobacterium isbiliense (assembly GCF_022179325.1). GTDB lineage: Bacteria > Pseudomonadota > Alphaproteobacteria > Rhizobiales > Beijerinckiaceae > Methylobacterium > Methylobacterium isbiliense. The sequence continues at coordinate 2,887 of NZ_BPQQ01000060.1, forward strand.
CCACTGGCCGCCCGCCACGGCGCCGACCCGCCCCGCATAGGTGCCGGGGCCGGCGTCGGCGAGCGCCACGCTCAGATCCGCCCGCTTGTCCGTGGGCCGTTCGAGCCGGGCCAGCACGGTCCGGCCGTCGAGGGGGGTGCCGTCGCGGTCCCGCAGCGTCACCGAGAGCGCGACGCCGGCCCGGCCCTCGCGCCGCACCGCGCTCTCCAGGGTCCAGCCGCGGTCGTCCTGCGCCCGGGCCGCGTGCAACGCCGCGTTGTAGCGCTGGCTCGCCCGGTAGGGCGACGGCTCCTCCAGTCCGGTCCACGTCCGCACGGCCGAGGTGACCAGGATCGCGTCGGCGCTCGCGATGGTGCCAAAGAAGACCGCGAACAGCGCGAAGATCCTGCGCCCGGTGAGGCGCGGGCGGGTCTCGGATGCGGGCGGCAACGGGGTGCGCATGGTCAGGGTGCCTTGAAGTGATCCCGGGTCCCGGCGGTCTCGTCGGAGGCCGGATCGGTGATCCGGAAGGAGAGCGGGGTCGTGGGCGCGAGGCGCGCCGCCCGCGGCGCGAAGACGAGGACGCGGAATTCCTGGGTCGCGTCCGCGGGAACCGCCAGCGCCTCCGGCGTTCCACCGACGACCTCGACGCGCGCCTCGGGCAGGCCCTCGACGGCGAGCGCGAAACGGCGCGCCACCGGCCGCTTGTTGACGATGCGCAGGGTGAAGCCGTTGCGGATGGAGCCGTCCGACAGCGGGACGAATTGCGGGTTGCGATCGTGCAGCACGCTGAGGCCCGTGAGGCTGCGCGTGGCGAGGCTGGTGAGCATGAACCCGCCGACCCCGGCGACGAGCAGGCCGTACAGGATCGTCCGCGGCCGCAGCATCCGGCTGACCGGCCCCCTGCCCTCCGCCCGGCTCCGGCAATTCGCCTCGGTGTCGTAGCCGATCAGGCCGGTGGGCCGGCCGAGCCGCGTCATCACCGTGTCGCAGGCATCGGCGCAGAGGCCGCACTGGATGCAGTCCAGCTGCAGGCCGTCGCGGATGTCGATGCCGGCCGGGCAGGCGGTGACGCAGGCGAAGCAATCCACGCAGTCGCCGGCCGGCTGGCCCGCGGCCCGGAGCGCCGCGGCCTTCTTCACCGCGGTCCGGGGCTCGCCGCGGTCGCGGCGGTAGAGGATGTTGAGCGAGTGCGCGTCGGTGAGCGAGCCCTGGATGCGCGGCCAGGGGCACATGTAGGTGCAGACCTGCTCGCGCATGTGGCCCGCGAGCGTGTAGGTGGTCGCGGTCAGGATCAGGATCGCCGCATAGGCGACCGGCGGCGCCCGGAAGGTCGCGAGCTGCCCGACCAGGGTCGGCGCATCCGCGAAGTAGAGCACCCAGGCGCCCCCGGTCCACCACGCGATCACGAGCCAGACCGCGTGCTTCGCGCCCCGCCGCGCCAGCTTCTCGGCCGTCCAGGGGGCGGCGTCGCGCTTGAGCCGCGCGCGCCGGTCGCCCTCGATCAGCCGCTCGACGGCCATGAACAGGTCGGTCCAGACCGTCTGCGGGCAGACGTAGCCGCACCAGACGCGGCCCGCGACCGCGTTCATCAGGAAGAGGACGAAGGCCGCCAGGATCAGCAGGCCCATGACGTAGGTCACGTCCTGCGGCCACAGCTCGATGGCGAAGGCGTAGAACCGGCCCCGGTCGAGATCGAGCAGCACGGCCTGGGACGGCGCGCCCGGACCGCGATCCCAGCGCAGGAACGGCACGAGGTAGTAGATGCCGAGCGTGACCGCGAGCAGGACCCACTTGATGGTCCGGAAGGTGCCCCGGACCGCCTCGGGATGGATCTTGGTCCGCGCCGCGTAGAGCGATCCGCTCACGGCCGGGATGGCCGCCCGCGTCGCCCGGAGGCCGAACGTCTTGGTGCGGCCGGGACCGGCCGCCATGGGTGCGGCGACGGCGGGCTGGGTGGGTTCGGCGAGCGGCATGGAGGCGGTATTCCGTCCGGCGAGGGAGCCGGCGTCGCTGTCGTTACGGGGAGCGGGCGAGCACCGCTTTGATTCTGCTCAAGCCGAGCATGACCTCTGAAGCCAAGCATGACCTGCAGACCCCGCGAGGCCGGTGCCGCCCGCCGGGCCCGAGCCGGCCCGGCGGGTCGCAGGAGATGCGGCAGGAGCGGTTCGGCTACCGGCCGCCGCCGAGCCCGTGCACGTAGACGGCCAGCGACTTGATGGTGGCGGGGTCGAGCCGGCCCTCCCAGGCGGGCATCACGCCCTTGCGCCCGTGCGAGATCGTGGCGACCACCTGCTCGGGCGACGCGCCGTAGAGCGAGATCGCGTCGGCGAGGTTCGGCGCGCCCATCTCGGGATTGCCCGTCCCGGTCTCGCCGTGGCAGCCGGCGCAGGTGCCGGCAAAGACCTCGCGGCCCGCGTCGAGCGTCGCCGCGGGGGTGCCCGGCCGGCCCGACAGGGACAGCACGTAGCCCGCCACCGCCTGGATCTGCGCGCGCGTCAGCAGGCCGTCGCGCCCGAAGGCCGGCATGTCGCCGAGATGCGTCTCGCCGTGGCCGGAGCGCGCACCGGTCCGGATGGTGCGCTCGATCGCCTCCGGCGTGCCGCCCCAGAGCCAGTCGTCGTCCTGCAGGTTCGGGTAGCCCGTCGCCCCGGTGGCCGAACCGCCGTGGCAGCCGGCGCAATTGTCGCCGAACGCCGCCTTGCCGGTGGCGAGCGCGAGGCGCAGCAGGGCCGGGTCAGCCCGGATTGCGTCGAGGGAGGCGCTGGCGAGCTGCGCTTGGCCGCGCGCATCGCGGTCCCTGCGCACCGCCTCGACCTCGCCCAGCACGGCCTCGCGCTGCGAATAGCCGAGCAGGCCGCCGGTGTAGCCGGTCAGCAGCGGCCAAGCCGGATAGGCGATCCAGTAGGCGAACGCCCAGGCAATGGTCGCGTAGAGGGTGATGAGCCACCAGCGCGGCAGCGGGTTGTTGTACTCGGCGATGCCGTCCCACTCGTGCCCGGTCGTCTCCGGTCCGGTGGGCGGCGTGCCGGCTTGGGGCGTGTCGGTCACGGCTCTCAGTCCTCGGTCAGGGGGAGATGGGCGGCCGCCTCGAACCGGGCCCGGTTGCGCGGCCAGAACGCGTAGACGCAGACGCCGACGAAGATGCCCGCGAAGTACAGGAGGCCGCTGGTCTGCGCGAAGGCGGCCGCATTCTCGTAGGTCATGGCGATCACCGGAGGTTCTTCTTGTCTTCGTAGATCTTGAAGTCGACCATGGTGCCGAGCACCTGAAGGTAGGCGATCAGCGCATCGATCTCCGTGGCCCGGGTCCTGCCGCCGCCGAAGTCGCGGATGGTGGCGCCGGGGTAGCGGCGCTGCAGGCCGGCGGCGCCCGGTCCGTCCGGATCGCGCTGCGCCGTCAGGTCGGCCTGGGCCTGCGCGATCATCTCGTCGCTGTAGGGCACGCCGACCGCGCGGTTGGCCTTGAGATCCTCGGCGATGGCCTCGGTGTCGAGGGGGCGGTCGAGGAAGGCGTAAGCCGGCATGATCGAGGCCGGCACCACCGCGCGCGGCTCGATCAGGTGCTCGCGGTGCCACTGGTCCGAATACTTGCCGCCGACCCGGGCGAGGTCCGGGCCGGTGCGCTTCGAGCCCCACTGGAAGGGGTGGTCGTACATGCTTTCGGCCGCGAGCGAGAAGTGGCCGTAGCGCTCGATCTCATCGCGCATCGGCCGAACCATCTGGCTGTGGCAGAGGTAGCAGCCCTCGCGGATGTAGATGTTGCGCCCGGCCAGCTCCAGGGGCGTGTAGGGACGCACGCCCTCGACGGTCTCGACGGTGCTCTTCAGGTAGAACAGCGGCGCGATCTCGACGAGGCCGCCGATGGACACGACGATGAGCGCGCCGATGAGCAGGATGATGGAGTTCTTCTCGAAGATCTCGTGCCTCTTCCAGAGGCCGGGCTGGGCGGTGGCCATCGGACGTCTTCCGTGTTGCGGGAGGGATGGGCGGACCGCCCGGGGCGGTCCGGGGGCCGCCCGGAGGCGGCCGCTCTGCGGCCGATCGGCCGGTCACTCGGCCGGAGCGAGGCCGACGCTCCCGGACAGGGCCTCGCGCTCGGCCGTCCGGCCCGCGACCGTCATGGCGAGGTTGTAGGCCATGATCAGCGCGCCGATCAGGAACAGGACCCCGCCGAGCGCCCGCACGAGGTAGTAGGGCTGCATCGCCTCGACCGTCTCGACGAAGGAGTATTCGAGGAAGCCGAGCGCGTTGTAGGCGCGCCACATCAGGCCCTGCATGATGCCGGCCACCCACATCGAGGTGATGTACAGGACGATGCCGAGGGTCGAGATCCAGAAGTGCCACTCGACGAGCTTCAGCGAGTAGACCTCGCGCCGGTTCCACAGCCACGGCACGAGGCAGTACAGCGCGCCGAAGGAGATATAGGCGACCCAGCCGAGCGCCCCCGAATGCACGTGGCCGATGGTCCAGTCCGTGTAGTGCGAGAGGGCGTTGACGGCCTTGATGGACATCATCGGCCCCTCGAAGGTGGCCATGCCGTAGAAGGCGAGCGACACCACCATGAAGCGCAGGACCGGATCGGTGCGCAGCTTGTCCCAGGCCCCCGACAGGGTCATGAGGCCGTTGATCATGCCGCCCCAGGAGGGCATCCACAGCATGATCGAGAAGGTCATGCCCAGCGTCTGCGCCCAGTCGGGCAGCGCGGTGTAGTGCAGATGGTGCGGGCCGGCCCAGATATACATGAAGACCAGGGCCCAGAAATGGATGATCGAGAGCCGGTATGAGTAGATCGGCCGCTCCGCGCGCTTCGGCACGAAGTAGTACATGATCGCCAGGAAGCCGGCGGTGAGGAAGAAGCCGACCGCGTTGTGGCCGTACCACCACTGGATCAGCGCGTCCTGCACGCCCGCGAAGACCGGATAGGACTTCGAGCCGAGCCAGGACACCGGCACCGCGAGGTTGTTGACGCTATGCAGCATCGCGATGGTCACGATGAAGGCGAGGTAGAACCAGTTCGCGACGAAGATGTGCGGTTCTTTGCGCTTCCAGAGCGTCGCCAGGAAGACCAGCAGGTAGACGACCCAGACGATCGTCAGCCAGAGGTCGGCGTACCATTCGGGCTCGGCGTATTCCTTCGACTGGGTCACGCCCATCAGGTAGCCGGTGCCGGCGATGACGATGAACAGGTTGTAGCCGAGCACCACGAACCAGGGCGCGAGGTCGCCTGCGAGCCGCGCCCGGCAGGTGCGCTGCACCACGTAGAGCGAGGTGCCGATCAGCACGTTGCCGCCGAAGGCGAAGATCACCGCCGAGGTGTGCAGCGGCCGCAGACGCCCGAAGCTTGCATACTCGATGCCGAGATTGAGCGACGGCGCCCAGAGCTGAAAGGCGATGATGCAGCCGACGAGGAAGCCGGCGATGCCCCAGACCATCGCCGCCACGACGGCGAACTTCACCGGCCCGAGATTGTAGTGGGGCTTGCCCGCGATCTCCTGCGGCACCGCGGCAGGGCGCCCCTCGTAGCGCTTGACGAGGGCGGCCAGCCCGGCGAAGCCCGCCAGGGCGAACAGGCCCATATGGATGCTGAACGGCGCATCGACCGCCCGGGCGGAGGCGAGCGCGCAGAGGAACGCGCCGACGAGCAGGGAGAGACCGAGGCCGATCTCCCCTTCGGTCATGTGTTTGGAAACGGATCTGGCGGGCATGGCGCGCTCGATTCACCTTGCGCAGGACAGGTAATGCTGCGCTTACGGGGCGAACCGGGGCCGGGCCTTGATGTGAATCAACCCGAGCCAAAGCGGGGAGGAGCGGCGGCCGGTTCGTCGCGGATCCGCCCGGCCCCGGCGGCTCTGCCGGTCGAGGCTCCAATGGCGATGCCGAGGCGGCCTGCGCAACCTCCGGCATCGGGACCGGCCCCGCGCCGCCGGAACCCGAGCGGCTCGCGCCTCAGTCGAGCTCGGCGTGGCCTCGGCGGTGGTCGTGGCCGGTGATCACGCGCCGCAGGAGGCGGATGAGAAGCTCCTGCTCAGAGGCGCTGAGAGCGGCGACCGTCAGGGCGTGGGCCTCCCGGGCCGCACTCTCCATCGCGGCGTGAAGGCGCTCGCCCTCCGGCGTCAGGCGGCAGACCTGGGCGCGCCGGTCCGCCGTCGAGGTCGAGCGGCTGACGAGCCCGCGGGCCGCGAGCCGCTTCAGGGCCCCGGTCGTCGTCGTCCGGTCAAGCGCGACCGCATGGGCGAGCGTCGTCTGGTCGGCCTCTCGAAGATCCCGCAGCATCGACAGCAGGCTGTACTGCAGTGGCGTGATGCGGAATTCGGCACACCGCTCCGAAAACAGGCTGACGTGGATCTGATGCATCCGGCGCGCGAGGAAACCGGGCCGCTCCGCGAGCGGCCAGGCCGCGTTGCTGCCCGCCTCCTCCCCCGTCGGGCCGGGCAGGCCGGCGGCTGAACCCTCCTCCATCCCCTTCTCCATAGAACGCTTCCAGAGCTTGGCACGCCACATGCAGGGCGAGATGCGAAGCATGCTGCGCTTTTTCGCACGAACCGGGCCGGACCGAACCGGCCGCGATCACGAGGTCGAGGGAATGGACAATCGTCGCTACGATCTGCTCCTGCGCGGCGGGCGCGTCATCTGCCCCGCCTCCCGCATCGACGGCATCCGCGACGTGGCGGTGCGCGACGGGCGCATCGCGGCGGTCGAGGAGGCGATCCTGCCCTCCGCCGCCGCCGAGGTGATCGACGTTTCGGGCAAGCTCGTGCTGCCCGGCATGATCGACACCCACGCGCACGTCTACCAGTACGTCACCGGCCGCTTCGGCCTGAACCCCGACATGGTCGGCGTGCGCTCCGGCGTCACCACCGTCGTGGACCAGGGCGGGCCCTCCTGCATGACGCTGCCGGGCTTCCGCCACTTCATCGTGGAGCGATCCGACACGCAGGTTCTGGCCTTCCTGTCGGCCTACCTCGTCGGCGGACTCGAAGGGCATTTCTACCCGAACCTCTACAGCCCGGACGGCGTCGACATCGACGCGACGGTGAAATCGGCGACCGAGAACCGCGACCTCGTGCGCGGCATCAAGGGCCACGCCGAGATCGGCGGCTTCGCCCGCTGGGGCATCAAGGTCATGGAGATGGCCGCCGAGATCAGCCGGCGGGCGGACCTGCCGCTCTACGTGCATTTCGGCCAGCTCTGGGGCCTGCCGGAATCCGGCGCCAACGGCGAGGACGCCAACACCATCATGGAGCGGGTGATCCCGCTCCTGCGCCCCGGCGACGTGCTCGCCCACCCCTTCACCCGCCATCCGGGCGGCTTCATCAACGAGGAGGGCGTGGTCCACCCCATCATCCGCGCGGCGATGGATGCGGGGCTGAAGGTCGATGTCGGCCACGGCAGCCATTTTTCCTACCGCGTCGCCCGCGCCTCGCTGCCGGCCGGCGTGATCCCCTACACGCTCGGCGCCGACATGCACGGCTACAACACCGAGGTGCCGAAGCCCGCCGGCACCCCGGACGAGCACCACGACGACGAGAACCACCCCTTCCTCGGCCAAGCCCGCTTCAGCCTCACCCAGGCGATGAGTTCGATGATGGCCCTCGGCATCCCCCTGGAGGACGTGGTGCCGATGGTGACCTCGCACCCGGCCGAGATGCTCCGGATGAGCGACCGGATCGGCGCCTTGACGGTGGGCTTCGCGGCGGACGTGTCGGTGCTGCACGACGACAGCGGCCGCTTCCTCCTGCGCGACAACGAGGACACGAAGGTGGTGGCCGACCGCCTGCTGCGCCCCGCCTTCTGCCTGCGGGCGGGCAAGCGCTTCGAGGCCGATTCGCCGATCCTGCCCCGCGCGATCGCGGCCTGAGGCGGCCCGTGAGCGCCGAGGGCGTCGGGGCACGCCTGCCCCGCAAGGAGGACGAGCGCCTGATGCGCGGGCGCGGCCAGTTCGTCGGCGACATCCGCCTGCCGGGGATGCGGGACGTCGCCTTCGTGCGCAGCCCGCTTGCCCACGCGTGCATCCGCGGCATCCGCGTGCCGGAAGCCTACCGCGACCGCGTCTTCACGGCGGCCAACCTCGACGGCGTGCAGCCGATCCGCGCGGTCTCGGGGCTCCCCGGCTTCAAGGTCTCCGAGCAGCCGGTGCTCGCGAGCGGCAAGGTGCGGCAGGTCGGCGAACTCGTGGCGATGTGCGTGGGCGAGACCCGCGCCGAGGCCGAGGACGTCGCGGCCTCCGTGGTCCTCGACCTCGAGGAACTGCCGGCCGTCCACGACATGCTGGCGGCGCGGGAGCCCGGCTCCGCCCTCGTCCACGAGCATTGGGGCGACAACGTCTTCCTGGAGACGCTGGTCGACGTCGACATCGCCTCGGCCTTCGACGCGCCGATCAAGGTCAGCCGCACCATCTCGACCGGCCGGCAATGCATGGCGCCGATCGAGGGCCGCGGCACCGTCGTGCAGCTCGACCACCGCCTCGACCAGCTCGTGGTCCACACCGCGAGCCAGATGCCGCACATCGTGCGCAACGGGCTCTCGGAATGCCTCGGCGTCGAGCAGGGCCGCATCCGCATCGTCTCGCCGGATGTCGGCGGCGGCTTCGGCTACAAGGCGATCCTGCTCGCGGAGGACGTGGCCCTGTGCTGGCTCGCCCTGCGCTGCGGCCACCCGGTGCGCTGGCTCGAGGACCGGCGCGAGCACCTCACCGCCAACGCCAATTGCCGCGAGCACCATTACCGCATCACGGCCTATGCGGAGCGCGACGGCACCCTGCGGGGCATCGACTGCGAGGCGGTGGTCGATTCCGGCGCCTACTCGGCCTACCCGTTCTCGGCCTGCCTGGAGGCCGCGCAGGTCGCCAGCATCCTGCCCGGCCCCTACGATTTCCCGGCCTATCGCTGCCGCACGTGGTCGGTGGCAACCAACAAGTGCCCGATCCTCCCCTACCGGGGCGTCGCCCGCACCGGCGTCTGCTTCGCCCTCGAACTGGTGCTCGACGCGGTCGCCCGCGAGGCGGGCCTCGCGCCGGAGGTCGTGCGCGAAAAAAACCTCGTGCGGCCCGCGCAGATGCCGTTCGAGAACATCACGAAGAAGCATTTCGACAGCGGCGACTACCCGCAGGCGCTCGCCCGGGCGCTCGCCGCCATCGACGTCGCGGCGGTGCGCGCCCGCCAGCGCGGCGGCGAGCCGGACGGCCGCCGGATCGGGCTCGGCCTCGCGGTCTATTGCGAGCAGGCGGCCCACGGCACCTCCGTGTATTCCGGCTGGGGCATCCCGATGGTGCCGGGCCACGAGCAGGCGAGCGCCCGCCTCACCCCGGACGGGGGCCTGGAACTGCGGATCGGCGCCCATTCCCACGGCCAGGGCCTGGAGACGACCCTCGCCCAGGTCGCCCACGAGATCCTGGGCGTGCCGGTCGCCCGCACCCGCCTCGTCCACGGCGACACGGCGATGTCGCCCTACTCCACGGGCTCCTGGGGCTCGCGCGTCATGGTGATGGCGGGCGGCGCGGTCGCGGCCGCCTGCGAGACCCTGCGCGCGCGCGCGATCCGGATCGGCGCCCACCTGCTGCAGGCGCGGCCGGAGGAGTGCCGCTTCGAGGCCGGCCACGTGGTGGGGCCCTCGGGGGACGTGCCGCTCGAAGCGATCGCCCGCACGTGGTACCGGCGCCCGCAGGATCTCGCGCCCGACGTCGATCCGGGGGGGCTCGAGGTCACCGCCGGCTACAAGCCCGTGCGCGATTCCGGCACCTTCTCGTACGCCGCCCACGCGGCCGTGGTGGCGGTCGATCCCGACCTCGGGGCGGTGGAGATCCTCGACTACGCCATCGTCGAGGACGGCGGCACGCTGGTGAACCCCCTGGTGGTGGACGGCCAGATCTACGGCGGCCTCGCGCAGGGGGTGGGCACCGCCCTCTACGAGGAGATGCGCTTCGACGCCCGCGGCCAGCCCCTCGCCTCGACGTTCGCCGATTACCTGCTGCCCGGTGCCGCGGAGGTGCCGATGGCGCGCATCGACCACATGGTGACGCCCTCGCCCTACACCCGCTTCGGCCAGAAGGGCATCGGCGAGGGCGGGGCCATCGCGCCCCCGGCGGCGCTCGCCAACGCGATCAACGACGCGCTGGCGGGCCTCGGCGTCGAGATGCTGCGCTCGCCCGTCACCCCGCGGCGGATCGTGGAGGCGGTGTTCGCCGCCCGCGCGGCGCCCGCCCGCGCGAGGGCGGCCGCATGAAGCCCGCCGCCTTCGCCTGGGAGCGCCCGGCCAGCCTCGACGCCCTCCTCGACCGCGTGGCGGATGCGCAGGGCCACGTGAAGCTGATCGCGGGCGGCCAGTCCCTCGGCCCGATGCTCAATCTGCGCCTCGTCGAGCCGGATCTCGTCCTCGACATCACCGGCGTGCCGGATCTCCGGCAGGCCCGCGTCGAGGGCGATGCGCTGGTGCTCGGCGCCTGCGTCACCCACGCCGACATCGAGGACGGGCGCGTGCCCGACCTCACCGGGGGCGCCCTGCAGCGGGTCGCCGCGGCGATCGCCTACCGGCCGGTGCGCAACCGCGGCACGGTCGGCGGCAGCCTCGTCCACGCCGATCCGGCGGCGGATTGGGTGAGCGCGCTGATCGCGCTCGGCGCCGAGGTCGACCTCGCGCGCCGCGGGGAGCGCCGCCGCCTGCCGGTCGAGCGCTTCGTCACCGGGGCCCTCGACGTGGCGCTGCGGCCCGGCGAGATCCTGCTCGGCGTGCGCGTGCCGGCGCGGCCCGCGGCCACGGCCTGGGGCTACGTCAAGCACTGCGCCAAGATCGGCGAGTTCGCGCACGCCATCGGCGCCGTGCGGCTCGATCCCGCCGCCGGCACGGGCCGGGCGGTGATCGGCGCCCTCGAAGGCCCGCCGCTCCTGTTCGCCGATGCCCGCCCGCTCTTCGGCGGGCGCATCGGCCCCGACTTCGCGGCGCGCTTCGACGGGCAGGCCGCCGACGCCGCCCTGCTTTCGGCCGGCCTCGCGGATGCGGTCGCGCGCCACGTCCACGTCACGGTGCTCGCCCGCGCGGTGGCGCAGGCCGCCAAGCCCACTCCCCTGCCGCTCCCGGAGGCCGCATGAGCGCTGGACTGGCGGAATCCGCCACTGGCCGCATGGCCCTGGCGCTGACGGTGAACGGGCGGCTCCACCGGGTCGAGGCGGAGCCGCGCAGCCACCTCGGCGACGTGCTGCGCGAAGGGCTGAACCTCACCGGCACGCATCTCGGCTGCGAGCACGGGGTCTGCGGCGCCTGCACGGTGCTCCTCGACGGGGAGCCGGCGCGCGCCTGCCTCACCTTCGCGGGCGCCTGCGCGGGCGCCGCCGTGACCACGGTCGAGGGGCTCGACGAGGACGAGGTCGCGGCGGAGCTGCGCGCCGCCTTCAACCGCGAGCACGCCCTCCAGTGCGGCTACTGCACCCCCGGCATGCTGGTGGCGGCGCGCGACCTCGTGCTGCGCCTGCCCGAGGCCGACGAGCGGCGGGTGCGCGTCGGCCTCTCGGGCAATCTCTGCCGCTGCACCGGCTATGCCGGCATCGTGCGGGCGGTGACGGGCGTGATCGCGGCGCGGCGCGCCCGCGGCATCGGCCCGGAGGCGGGCGCGGCCCGTCCCCTCGGCCCGGTCGGCGCCCGCCTCGGCGAGGCGGCTGCCGCCTCGCGCCCGCCCGCGACTCCCGCCCGCGCGGCCGCGCCGGCCGCGGTGTCCGACCTCGCCGGGGACTTCGCGCCGGCCCACCGCTTCGCGCAGGCGATCGACCTCGCCCACCCGCCGGAGGCGGTGTTCGCGCTTCTGAACGACATCGAGGCGGTCGCCGCCTGCCTGCCGGGCGCCGTGCTCGCCGGCCGCCCGGAGGCCGACACGGTCGAGGGCGGCCTGCAGGTGCGCATCGGGCCGATCCGCGCGACCTTCCGCGGCCGCGCCCGGATCGCGCGCGACGAGGCAGGCTTGAGCGGGCGGGTGCGCGGGGCCGGCAGCGACGCGGGCGGCCGCTCGGCCACCGAGGGCGAGATCCGCTACCGCGTCTCGCCCGGCCCGGCGCCCGGCACGGCTCGGGTCGACCTCGACGTCGGCTACACGCTCACCGGACCCCTGGCGCAGTTCGGCCGCCCCGGCCTCGTGCGCGACCTCGCCGGCCGCATCGCCGCGGAGTTCGCCCGCACCCTCGACGCCCGCCTGTCCGGGGCCGTCGGCCCGGCGCCCGCCGCCCTCGACCCGTTCCGCCTCGCCCTCGGCCTCCTGCGCGCGCGTCTCGCCGCGTGGCGCGGCCGCGCCTGACCTCACCCCCCGCGTCCACCGACTGGAGACACCCGCATGCGTGGCAGGCTCACCCTCACCACCGCGATCCTGCTGGCCCTGGCGGCCACGGCCGCGGGGGCGGACACGATCCGCATCGGCGTCAACGAGCCGCTGACCGGGGCCTTCGCGGCGTCGGGCACCTACGTGGTCAACGGCGCCAAGATCGCCGCCGACGAGATCAACGCCCGGGGCGGCGTGCTCGGCAAGAAGATCGAACTCGTGATCGAGGACAACAAGAGCAACCCCACCGAGGCGGCGGCGGTCGCCGAGAAACTGATCACCAGCGACAAGACCCCGGTGATGATGGGCGCCTGGGGATCGAGCCTGACGCTCGCGGTGATGCCCAAGCTCGCCGAGTACGAGGTGCCGATGCTGGTCGAGACCTCGTCGTCGGGCAAGATCACCACTTCGGGCAACCCGTTCGTCTTCCGCATCTCGCCGCCCTCGGCGCTCGAGGCCGAGACCTTCGCGCCGATGGTGGCCAAGCTCGGCATGAAGAAGGTCGACTTCCTCGTGCTCAACAACGATTTCGGCCGCGGGGCGGCGGTCGATTTCGGCAAGATGCTGAAGGAGAAGGGCGTCCAGGTCGGGATGACCGAGACCATGGACCAGGGGGCGCAGGACATGAGCGCCCAGCTCGCCAAGCTGAAGGCCTCCGACAGCGACACGATCATGATCACCAGCGCGGTCGACCAGCTGGTGCTGCTGTTCAAGCAGATGGCGGCGATCGGGCTCAAGAAGCGCGTCATCACCACCGGCGGCTCGCAGAACCCCGACCAGATCATCGCGCAGGCGGGCTCGGCCGCCGACGGCACCCTGCACCTGACCACCTTCCTGCCCTGGATCCCCGAGAAGACGCCCGATCCGAAGGCGACCGAGAGCTTCATCGGCGAGTGGAAGAAGCGCGGCTTCCAGTTCGCGGGCGTCACCGAGAGTTTCCGCGGCTACGACGGCATCCGGGCGATCGCGCACGCGATCGAGAAGGCCGGCAAGGCGGAGCCCGCGGCGATCACCAAGGCGTTCTGGGCGGTGGATTTCACCGGGCTCAACGGCCCGATCCGCTTCGCCAAGTCGGGTCCCGCCGGCAAGGAGAGCGGCCAGAGCAGGCCCGACGTCTACCTCATCGAGATCAAGGACGGCCGCGTCGTCGTGCCGACGCTGTGAGACGAGGCGGGCGGACGCGGCGTCCGCCCGGCCGACGCCCTCGATCCCGGCCGCTCGGCGGCCGGACCCGCCCTCCGCGAGAGGCCGCCCATGGACCAGCTGATCCAGCACCTCGTCAACACGCTCGTCCTGGGCGGCACCTACGCGCTCCTCGGGATCGGGCTGACCCTGATCTTCGGGATCATGAACGTGGTGAACTTCACCCACGGCGCCCTCTACACGGTGGGCGCCTACCTGATGTACCTCGCCGTGGCGGCGCTGGGGCTGAACTTCTTCCTGGCGCTGCCGGTGGCGATCCTCGGCGGCCTGCTGTTCGGGGCCGCGATCGAGCTGCTGCTGCTGCGCCCGTTCCGGGGCTCGGACATCGACACCACCATGCTGGTGATGATCGGCGCCGGCATCGCCCTGCAATCGGGGACGCTGTGGGTCTTCGGCGGCGTCGCCAAGGCGATCCCCTCCCCGTTCCCCGAGGCGCCGCTGCAGCTCGGCCCGGTCTCGGTCTCGTGGCTGCGCCTGTTCGTGCTCGGCGCGGCGCTCGGCCTGATCGCGGTCACCTACGTGATGATCAACCGCACGCGGCTCGGGCTCGCCATGCGGGCGGCCTTCCAGGACGCCGACACGGCGGCGCTGATGGGCGTCAACGTGCGCCTGATCGACACCGCGACCTTCGCGCTCGGCTCCTCGCTCGCCGCCGCGGCGGGCGCGCTGCTCGGGCCCGTCTACGTGGTGTTCCCGCAGATGGGCGGGCTCGCGGAGGTGAAGGCCTTCGCCATCGTGATCCTCGGCGGCCTCGGCAACATCACGGGGGCGGCCATCGGCGGCTTCATCCTGGCGCTCGCGGAGGAACTCGGCGCCGGCTACGTCTCGTCCGGCTACCGGGACGCGATGGGCTTCCTCATCATCATCGCGGTGCTGCTCTACCGGCCGACCGGCCTGTTCGCGAAGGCGGAGCGCGTCGGATGAGGCGCCTCCTCCCCCTCGCGCTCCTCGCGAGCCTGCTGGTCCTGCCGCTCCTGCTGCAGGCGAACCCCTACCTCCTCAACGCGCTCATCATCACGGGCATCCTGACGATCGGCGCGATGAGCCTGAACCTGCTTCTCGGCTTCACCGGGCAGCTCAGCCTCGGCCACATCGCCTTCTTCGGCATCGGCGCCTATGTCAGCGCGCTCACCAGCCTCGGCTTCGACGTCGAGATCGGCTTCGGCCACCGGATCGTGCACGAGCCCTGGCCGCCGGCCGCGGGCTTCCTGCTCGCGATCCTGGCCGCGGGGGCCTGCGGCTACCTGATCGGGCGCCTCTCCTTCCGGGTGCGCGGCGCCTACTTCGTGATCGTGACGATCTCCTTCGCCGAGGTGGTGCGCCTCGTCGCCCTCAACTGGGTCGAGCTGACACAGGGGCCGCTTGCCCTCACCGGCATCCCGGCGATGAGCGTGGGCGTCCCGGGCCTCGGCAACTGGACCCTGCGGACCAAGCTGCAGAACTACTACCTCGTGCTCGCGGTCGGCACGCTCTGCTATCTCCTCGTCGCCCGCCTCGTCGGCTCGCGCTTCGGCCGGGCGATGCGGGGGCTCAAGGAGAACGAGTCGCTCGCCCTCTCGGTCGGCATCAACGCCACCCGCACGCTCACGATCGCGGCGGTGATCTCGGCCGCGATGGCGGGCGCGGCGGGCAGCCTCTACGCGCATTACCTGCGCATCATCGATCCCGACGTGTTCGCGTTCTCGACCACGGTCAGCATGGTCATCATGGTGGTGGCGGGCGGCAAGGGCACGCTGATGGGCCCGGTGATCGGCGGCCTGATCTTCGGCCTGCTGCCGGTGGCGCTGCGCCCGGTGATGGCGCCCGAGGCGCAGTGGATCGTCTACGGGATCGTGCTGATCGTGATCCTGTTCGTGATGCCGCGGGGCATCGTGCCCGGCCTGTCCGCCCTCCTCGCCCGGCGCCGCCCGGCGCCCGCCCCCCTCCTCAAGCCCAGCCCCGCGGTGCAGCGATGAGCGCGATCCTCTCGGTCGATCACGTCGGCGTGCGCTTCGGCGGCCTCGTCGCCATCGCCGACCTGCATCTCGACGTGGCGCAGGGCGAGATCCTGAGCCTGATCGGCCCGAACGGCGCGGGCAAGACCACCGCCTTCAACGTGATGACGGGCTTCCTCAAGCCGAGCCAGGGCGACGTCCGCTTCCGCGGCACCAGCCTGACGGGCCTGTCGCCCCACGCGATCGCGCGGCTCGGCCTCGCCCGCACCTTCCAGCGCACCAGCGTCTTCCCGGACGACACGGTGTTCGACAACGTGATGATCGGCCTGCACGGCCAGGGCGCGCAGATGGCCCGGGCGCCTCTGCTCGCCGCGCTGATCGGCCGGGCGGGCGCGGGCGAGCGGCAGCTTCGCGCCCGCGCCGAGGCGCTCCTCGACTGGGTCGGCCTCGGTGCCCGGGCGCAGGAGAAGGCGGGGGCGCTGGCCTACGGCGAGCAGCGCCTCGTCGGCGTGGCGCTGGCGCTGGCGACCGAGCCCGCCATGCTCCTTCTCGACGAGCCGGTCTCCGGCATGAACGCCTCGGAGACCCGGGTCTTCGTCCGCCTGATCCGCCAGATTCGCGAGCGCGGCATCACCATCCTGCTCGTGGAGCACGACATGCCGATGGTGATGGAGGTCTCCGACCGCATCGTGGTGCTGAATTACGGCCGCCTGATCGCCGAGGGACCGCCGGAAGCGATCCGCAGCGATCCGGCGGTGATCGAGGCCTATCTCGGCCAGGGCAGCGCCGCGCGCCGGGCCGCCGCCGAGGCCCAGGCGACGCGGGAGGCCGCCCATGCTTGAGATCCGCGACCTCGTCTGCGGCTACGGCCACGTCACGGCGCTCAAGGGGCTCTCGATCGAGGTCCACGAGGGCCAGCTCGTCGCGCTCGTCGGCGCGAACGGCGCCGGCAAGTCGACGACGCTGCGGGCGATCTCCGGGCTCGTCCCGGCCCGCGCGGGCACGATCCGGCTCGGCGGGCGCGACATCACCGGCGCGGAGCCCCGCCGCATCCTGGCCGAGGGCATCGCCCACTGCCCGGAGGGCCGGCGGGTCTTCCCGCAGATGAATGTGGCCGAGAACCTCGCGATGGGCGCCTACCTGCGCCGCGACCGGGCGGGCATCGCGGCGGATCTCGACCGCATCTACGGCGAGTTCCCGCGGCTCGCCGAGCGCCGCTTGCAGGCGGCCGGCACGCTCTCGGGCGGCGAGCAGCAGATGCTGGCGATCGGCCGCGCCCTGATGGCGCGCCCGCGGCTGGTGCTGTTCGACGAGCCCTCGCTGGGCCTCGCCCCCAACATCGTCGAGCGGATGTTCGCGGTGATCCGGGGGATCCGCGAGGCGGGCACCACGGTCCTCCTCGTCGAGCAGAACGCCTTCGCGGCGCTCGAACTCTGCGACTACGCCTACCTGCTGGAGACCGGCCGTATCGTGCGGGAAGGAACCGGGCAGGCCCTCATCGCGGATTCGCATGTCCGGGAAGCCTATCTCGGCGCCTGAGGGCAAACGGCCGGTCCGGATCCATCTCGGACCCCTCACCCTCCTCGCGGACCGATCCCTGACGCCGGTTCGCGCCGGCACGCGTCACCTCGTCCTGATCAGGGACGGGGCTCGGGTCGTCGCGGCGGAGCGGGCGTGCCCGCACGAGGGCGCCGACCTCGCGCTCGGCCGCTGCGCGGCCGGGCGGCTGCACTGCCCCCGCCATCTCGCCTCGTTCGACCTCCGCAGCGGCACCGTCTCGCCGGGCTGGTCCTTCCGCGCCCTGCGGCTGTTCCCGGTCGAAGCGGCGGCCGACGGGTTCTGGGTCACCATCGGCTTGGACGGACCGCAGCCGTAGCCGCGCCTCGCGCATGGATGCCGGACGCGCCGCCAGCCGTCATCCGGCGCGGGCATCAACCCGTCGCGGCGTCCGGCGTCGGCGCCCAGTTCCGCTGCAGGGCCGCTCTGAGCGCGGCGTCGATTGGCTTCTCGATCAGGCGCCAGATGACGATGCTGCCGCAGATCACCGTGAGCACCGCGAGGGCGTACAGGATCGGGATGTGCCCGGACCCGGCCTGAGGGCCGAACTTCCGCCAGATCTGCACGAGCGCGGCCAGAGCGAACATGTGGGAGAGGTACATGGTGTAGGAGACGTCGCCCATGAGCTTGAGGAAACCGAACGCTCTCCACGAGATGCAGGCGGCCGCGAACACCAGGACGGCCGCGACGAGGCCGAAGCGCAGGACGCGGTAGCCCGGATCCGCCATGGGCAGGCAGATGAGGAGCGCGCAGGCCAGACCGAACACCGCCCACGCGACGGGCTGGCTGCGGATCGTCCACCGCCGCCAGATCGCCGCCGCGACGAGGCCGAAGCCGAATTCGAGGATGATCGGGTCCGTGTAGAACCCGAGCGGCCCCGGCGGATCGGTCAGGACGCCGACCAGCGCCAGCGCCCCGAGGGCCGCCACGACGAGCGTCGCCACGTGGCTCTGCCGCTGGGCGCCGCACACGATCGCCGCGGCGAACAGGGCGTAGAAGAACATTTCGTAATTGAGCGTCCAGCCGGTCGGCAGCAGCGGCAGGAACAATTGCGGCGCGACCGGACTCGCCACCGGAATGAAGAACAGTGATGCGATCAGGTGTTCCGCATTGACGAAAGAAGATTTGACCGACTGCCCCAGATTCGGCATCAGAACGATGATGAACACCATCGCAAGAGTCGCGAGCCAGTAGAGCGGGACGATCCTGATCAGTCTGCGGACGAAGAAGCTGCGTGCATCAACTGCGGAGCCGCCATCCGTCGCGTGATACATGATGAAGCCGCTGATCACGAAAAAGACGTCGACGCCGGCCTGCAGGCTCTCCAGCGGCCGATAGCCTTCGTAGAGATGCGAGAGTTGCAGCTCGATGTGGAAAAAGACGACCGATAATGCGGAAATTCCTCTAAGATATTGAATGCCAATGATCTCTTTCGGCATGGACGCCCCCCGGGCTGCCGGTATTTATTCTTGAAGGCTGAATATCGGCAGCAAAGAACGGCTAGATGCCGCCGCCCCGATCAGTCAAGCAGGAAGTGCACCGGCGCTCGGCCGGAGAGCGCGACTGGTGCTGACAGCATCCGCAAGACCACACCACGCCGGGGTCGATCGCCCTGTACTGCCTCTCCGAGATGTCCTGTCGCGGCGCGAGGGCGGCACGAAGCAGCCGGCCTCACATTCCGTGGGAGCCGGCGATCCGACCCGGGGCCTGATCGTCGGCCGGACGGACCCTGCGCGTCCGCCTCGCCGCCCGGAGCGGACCGCCTGCCCAGGGGACGCGTCGGCCGGGGGCCCATCCGGCGCGGTTCCGCCCGGACGGCGGCCTTCCCACCGTTGCGCGCCGCGCGGTCTTGTGCTTTGGTCCAACCCGTCCGAACAGGGCGATGCGGGAGAGCCCAGCCCGGCTCGATGAGCCGGGCATGGCGCCGACGGAGCAACCACCCCCGGAAACTCTCAGGCACAATCACCGCATCGTTGGACAATCTGGAGAGAGGCGTCGTCCGGCGCCCACCGAAGGAGAAACCTCGCACGCCCGTGCGGGGGAAGCTCTCAGGTACCCGTGACAGATGGGGGTGGCCGCGGTGCGTGAGCGCCGTCGGTCTCGCCTGTCGCGGAGGATCCCGAGATGTCAGCGCAGCCCGTCGAACCGGTTGCTCTCCGAAACACGCCCCTGCACGACCTGCACCTGCGCCTCGGCGCCCGCATGGTGCCCTTCGCGGGCTACGCCATGCCGCTGCAATACCCGGCTGGCCAGCTCAAGGAGCACCTGCACACGCGGCAGGCCGCCGGGCTGTTCGACGTCTCCCACATGGGACAGGTCGTGCTCTCCGGCCCCGATCCGGACCGGATCGCCCGCGCGCTGGAGAGCCTGATCCCGGCCGATCTCGCCGGGCTGAAGGCCGGCCGCCAGCGCTACGGGCTGCTCACCGATGAATCCGGTGGCATCCTCGACGACCTGATGGTCGCCCGCTTCGACGACCGTCTGGTCGTCGTGGTGAACGCCGCGAACAAGCGGGCGGACGCCGCCCGCCTGCGCGAGCGCCTGCCGGCCGAGATCGCCGTGGAGGAGCGGCCCGATGCGCTGATCGCCCTGCAGGGACCGGCGGCCGAGGCGGCGCTGGCGGCCCTGGCGCCCGAGGTCGCGGCGATGCGCTTCCTCGACGTCCGCACGGTCACGCTGCTCGGCGCGCCGGGCTTCGTCGCGCGCTCCGGCTACACGGGCGAGGACGGGTTCGAGATCTCGGTGCCGGCCGAGGCCGCCGAGGCAGTGGCCGAGGCGCTGCTGGCGAAAGCAGGCGTGATGCCGGTCGGGCTCGGCGCCCGCGACACGCTGCGGCTCGAAGCGGGCCTCTGCCTGCACGGGGCCGACATCGACCCGACCACGAGCCCCGCCGAGGCGGATCTGGGCTTCGCGATCCCCAAGGTCCGGCGGCGGGGCGGCGCGCGCGCCGGCGGCTTCCCGGGGGAGGCCCGCATCCTGCAGGAGCTGGAAGCCGGCACGGCGCGGCGGCGCGTCGGCCTCCGCCCCGAGGGGCGGGCGCCCGTGCGGGCCGGCGCCCCGCTGCTGGCCGAGGACGGCACGCCGCTCGGCACCGTCACCTCGGGCAGCTTCGGCCCGAGCCTCGGCGCCCCGGTGGCGATGGGATACGTCGCGGCCCTGCACGCGCAGGCCGGCACGCGTCTCCTCGCGGAGGTCCGCGGCCAGCACCTGCCCCTCGTCGTGACCCCCCTTCCCTTCCGTCCCGCCACCTTCAAGCGCGACTGACCGACCGGAGTGACTCCCATGCTGCGTTTCACGGACGAACACGAATGGCTGAAGCTCGACGGCGAGATCGCCACGGTCGGCATCACCCAGCACGCCACCGAGCAGCTCGGTGACCTCGTCTTCGTCGAACTGCCGAAGGTCGGGGCCGCGCTGATCAAGGGCGCCGCCGCGGCGGTGGTCGAGTCGGTCAAGGCCGCCTCCGAGGTCTACGCGCCCCTCGACGGCGAGGTGACGGAGGTCAACGACGCGGTCGCGGCCTCCCCCGAGACCGTGAACGCCGATCCGCAGGGCTCGGGCTGGCTCTACCGGATGCGCCTCAAGGACCCGGCCGCGATGGAGACCCTGATGGACGAGGCCGCCTACGCGGCCTTCACGCAGTGACCGGCCCGGAGAGACGCCAGATGGCCGCCTACGACCCCTACGACTTCGCCAACCGCCGGCACATCGGCCCGACCCTCGGCGAGATGACCGAGATGCTGCAGCGCGTCGGCGCGGACAGCCTTGATGCCCTGATCGACGAGACGCTGCCGCCCGACATCCGGCAATCCGAGCCGATCGAGTTCGGCCGCCCGCTGACCGAGCGCCGCGCGATCGAGCGGATGCGCGCGGTCGCCAACAAGAACCGCCTCCTCGTGTCGCTGATCGGCCAGGGCTACCACGGCACCACGATGCCGCCCGCGATCCAGCGCAACATCTTCGAGAACCCGGCCTGGTACACGGCCTATTCGCCCTACCAGCCGGAGATCAGCCAGGGCCGCCTGGAGGCGCTGCTGAACTTCCAGACCATGGTCTGCGACCTGACGGCGCTCGACATCGCCAACGCCTCGCTGCTCGACGAGGGGACGGCGGCGGCCGAAGCGATGGGCATGGCGCAGCGGGTGGCCACCTCGCAGGCCGACGCCTTCTTCGTCGACAAGGACTGCCTGCCCCAGACCATCGCGGTGCTGCGCACCCGGGCCGCCCCGCTCGGCTGGCGCGTGATCGTCGGCGATCCCTTCCGCGACCTCGTTCCCGGAGAGGTCTTCGGCGCGCTGTTCCAGTATCCGGGCGTGAACGGCGCCATCCACGACTTCACCGGCCCGATCGAGCGCCTGCACGCGGCCGGCGCCATCGCCGTGGTGGCGGCCGATCCGCTGGCGCTCACGCTGCTCAAGGCGCCGGGCGAGATGGGCGCCGACATCGCGGTCGGCTCGATGCAGCGCTACGGCGTGCCGGTGGGCTACGGCGGCCCGCACGCCGCCTACATGGCGGCGCGCGACGCCACCAAGCGGGCCATGCCCGGGCGCATCGTCGGCGTGTCCGTCGATGCCCGCGGGCAGCGCGCCTACCGCCTCGCGCTCCAGACCCGCGAGCAGCACATCCGCCGCGAGAAGGCGACCTCGAACATCTGCACCAGCCAGGTGCTGCTCGCCGTCGTCGCCTCGATGTACGCGGTCTATCACGGGCCGGAGGGCCTGAAGGCGATCGCGCAGCGCGTGCACCGCGACGCCGTGCGCCTCGCCGACGGCCTGACGCGGCTGGGCTTCACGGTCGAGCCCGAGACATTCTTCGACACGATCACGGTCGCGGTCGGCCCGTTCCAGGGCATGATCCTGAGGAGCGCCGTCGAGAACGGCGTCAACCTGCGCAAGATCGGCGACGACCGCATCGGCATCACGGTGGACGAGCGCACGAGGCCCGACATCATCCAGGCCGTGTGGCGCGCCTTCGGGGGCACGGACCTCGCCTACGACGAGGCGTGGCCCGAGGCGCGGCTGCCCGCCGGGCTCCAGCGCAGCTCCGCGTTCCTCACCCACCCGATCTTCCACATGAACCGGGCCGAGAGCGAGATGACGCGCTACATGCGCCGCCTCGCCGACCGGGATCTGGCGCTCGACCGCACCATGATCCCGCTCGGCTCCTGCACCATGAAGCTCAACGCCACGGCCGAGATGCTGCCGATCTCCTGGCCGGAATTCTCGGAGATCCATCCCTTCGTCCCCGAGGACCAGGCCCGGGGCTACGCCGAGCTGATCGAGGACCTGTCGCAGAAGCTCTGCGACATCACCGGCTACGACGCCATCTCGATGCAGCCGAACTCGGGTGCGCAGGGGGAATATGCCGGGCTTCTCGCCATCCGCGGCTACCACCTCGCCCGCGGCGAGGGCCACCGCGACGTCTGCCTGATCCCCTCCTCGGCCCACGGCACCAACCCGGCCTCCGCGCAGATGTGCGGCATGACCGTCGTGGTGGTGGCGGCGGACCCGCAGGGCAACGTCGACGTGGACGACTTCCGCCGCAAGGCCGAGCAGCACGCCGACCGGCTCGCCGCCTGCATGATCACCTACCCGTCGACCCACGGCGTGTTCGAGACGCGGGTGCGCGAGATCTGCGACATCGTCCACCAGCATGGCGGCCAGGTCTATCTCGACGGCGCCAACCTCAACGCGCTGGTCGGGCTCGCCCGGCCGGGGGACATCGGCGCCGATGTCAGCCACCTCAACCTGCACAAGACGTTCTGCATCCCGCACGGCGGCGGCGGTCCCGGCATGGGGCCGATCGGCGTCAAGGCGCACCTGATCCCCCATCTCCCGTCTGATCCGCGCACCGGCGAGGCGGGCGCGGTCTCGGCCGCGCCGTTCGGCTCGGCCTCGATCCTGCCGATCTCGTGGAGCTACTGCCTGATGATGGGCGGGCGCGGGCTCACGCAAGCGACCCGCGTGGCGATCCTCAACGCGAACTACATCGCCGAGCGGCTCAAGGGCGCCTACGCGATCGTCTACACGGGCCGCAACGGACGCGTGGCGCACGAGTGCATCGTGGACGTGCGCCCCTTCCAGAAGACCGCCGGGATCAGCGTCGAGGACATCGCCAAGCGGCTGATCGATTGCGGCTTCCACCCGCCGACGATGAGCTGGCCGGTCGCCGGCACGCTGATGATCGAGCCGACCGAATCCGAGACCAAGGCGGAGGTCGACCGCTTCTGCGACGCGATGCTGTCGATCCGGGAGGAGATCCGGGCGATCGAGGAGGGCCGGGCCGACCGGAACAACAACCCGCTCAAGCGCGCCCCGCACACGGTGCAGGACCTGATCGGTCCCTGGGAGCGGCCCTACTCGCGGGAGGCGGCCTGCTTCCCGGCCGGCTCGCTCGGGATGGACAAGTACTGGCCCCCGGTGAACCGCGTCGACAACGCCTACGGCGACCGCAACCTCGTGTGCAGCTGCCCGCCGGTGGAAGCCTACGCCTCGGCGGCCGAGTAGTCCGGCGGCCGGTCCCGTCCGCCAGGGCCGGGCACCGTCCCGGCGGTTGAGGACCGGGCCGACCGGGGCCCGGTCAGGCGCGCTGGTCCTGCAGCGCGCGAACGACCAGCGCCGAGGCCGAGGTGCGGTTCTCGACGCCGAGCTTGGCGTAGATCTGCTCCAGGTGCTTGGTGACGGTGCGGGGGCTCAGGGACAGGATCTCGCCGATGTCGCGGCTGGCCTTGCCGCGCGAGACCCAGAGCAGCACCTCGGCCTCGCGCTGGGTCAGGCCGAGGGCGCGGCGCAGGCGCTCGATCTCGCCGCCGTCGAGGGTGAGGCGCAGGAGCACCTCGTTGCCGCCGACGCGGCCGATGCGGCTGAGCTGGAGGCGGCGCCCGTCGCGCACCGGCAGGGCGAGGGGGCCGGCGGAATCCGTGCGCAGCCACGCCAGCGCCGCCTGCGGCAGCGCGGGGTCGCCGCCGGCCGCCCCGTCGAGGTCGCCGAGCAGCTTGGCGGCCTGCGGCGTGCACCAGCGGACCGCCCCCGCGGCATCGACCGCGAACAGGAAGCGCCCGGCGCTGTCGAGGGCGAGGCGCGCGCTCTGGGCCGCGCGCGCGTTGGCGAGGTGGACGCGGATCCGCGCCAGGATCTCGCCGGACGAGATCGGCTTGGTGACGTAGTCGACCCCGCCGGCTTCGAGTCCGCGCACGATGTGCTCGGTCTCCGACAGGCCGGTCATGAAGATCACCGGGACGTGGGCCAGGGCTGCGTCGGCCCTGAGGCGGCGGCAGGTCTCGAACCCGTCGAGGCCGGGCATCACCGCGTCGAGCAGGATGATGTCGGGGGTGATCTCCTGGACCAGCGTCAGCGCCGCCTCGCCCGACACCGCCACCAGCACGGTGGCGCCCGTCGCCTCGATCGCGGCGGTGAGGAAGCTCAGGGTCTCGGGCGAATCGTCGATCACCAGCACGACGTCGCGGCCGGACTCAGGCATCGCCGCGCATCCCTTCGAGCATCGCCATGTAGCGGGGCAGGTCGTAGGCCTGCACGAGGCCGCGCAGCTCGGCGACGTACGGCTCGGGCGTCTCGGCCTCGATCTCGGCGAGCTTCGCCTCGATGCCGCGCACGTGGCCGATGCGCCCGAGCCGGATCAGCTCGGCGACCTGATCGGGGTTCGCCCGCGGCGGGCCGGGCCTGGCGGCGGGGGCCTCGGCGCTCGTCCAGTCGAGCCCGAGCAGGAGCTGGATGCGCGAGAGGAAGTCGCGCAGGTCGAACGGCTTGGCGATCATCGCGTCGTGCGGCGCATCCTCGCCCCGCACCGGGCTGATCTCGTGCACGTTCGCCGACATCATGGCGATGCGCGCCGGCCCGTGGCCGGCGGCCCGCAGCGCGCGGGCGAGTTCCCAGCCGGTCATGCCCGGCATGGCGATGTCGAGGAGGAAGAGGTCCGGCCGGCAATCCGCGGCCAGCGCAAGGCAGCTCGGCCCGTCCGCGGCCGACAGGAGGGTGAAGCCCAGGGGCGTGAGGATCTCGCGCATCAGGTCGCGGTGGGCCGGGTCGTCGTCGACCACGAAGATCGTGCGCCGCCGGCCGGCATAGCCGGTGATCGGCGCCTCGGCGGGAGCGGCGCCGGCCGGATCGGCGAGCGAGGACAGCATCAGCTTGAGGCGGAAGGTGCTGCCGCGCCCGACCTCGCTCGTCACCGTGATCTCGCCCCCCATGACCTGCGCCAGGAGATGCGCGATGGTCAGCCCGAGCCCGGTGCCCGGCGTGCTGGTGGCGGCGGGCAGCGAGCCGCGCACGAAGGGCTCGAAGATGCGCTGCCGGTCGGCCTCGGGAATGCCCGAGCCCGTGTCGGTGACGGCGAACTCGGCGATCTGGCTGCGGTAGGTCACCTGCAGGCCGACATGGCCGCGCGCCGTGAACTTGATCGCGTTGGAGATCAGGTTGAGGAGGATCTGGCGCAGGCGCTTCTCGTCGGTGGCGACGAGGGCGGGCAGGCTCGGGGGCCGGTCGAAGCGGAACTCCAGCCCGGCGCCCTCGGCCTGGGGCCGGCACATGTCCACGATCTGGTCGAGGAAGTCGGGGAGCCGCACGTGGTTGCGGTGGAGCTGCAGCCGGCCCGCCTCCATGCGCGAGATGTCGAGGAGGCCGTCGATCAGCCCCGACAGGTGCTCGGCGCTGCGCCGGATCACCCGCAGGCCCGCCTGGCGGGGGAGCGGGATCGCCGGATCGTTCTCGAGGAGCTGGGCGTAGCCGAGCACGGCGTTGAGCGGCGTGCGCAGCTCGTGGCTGATCCCCACCACGTAGCGGCTCTTGGCGAGGTTCGCCGCCTCCGCGGCCTCCTTGGCCTTCTGCAGCTTGGCGTCGGTGATCCTGTGGGCCGCGATCTCGGCCCGGTGGAGCGCGGTCTGGCGGGCGGTCTCCTCCTGCGCGACGCGGCGGCTCTCCTGGGCCAGCACGAACAGCCACGCCACCACCCCGAAGATCACCGCCATGACGAAGAACACCGCCTGGAGCGCCTGGGCCAGCACGGCGCTCTGCTCGGGGGCGCGGTGGGCGCCCTCCGCGTAGATCGCGCCGAGGATCAGCCCGGCGGCGCAGCAGAGGGCGAGCATCACCCCGGCGTAGCGCCCGAGCCGGGAATCGAAGGCGGCGGCCACGCGCGCCGGGAGCAGGCGCCCGGCCACGAAGCTCGCCTGGGCGCCGAACCGGGCGTGCGGCTTGCACAGGTCGCCGCAGCGCGCGTCGAGCGAGCAGCACAGCGAGCAGATCGGCACCGCGTAGGCCGGGCAATAGGCCATGTCCTCGGCCTCGAAGCCGTGCTCGCACACGCCGCAGGTGATGTCGCCGCAGCCCTTCCAGTGCCGCCGCGGCCGGCGCGCGAGGTAGTAGCGCCCGCCCGTCGCCCAGGCGATGACCGGGGCGGCCGCGAAGGCGGTGCCGAGGGCGATGAAGGCCGCGAAGGCCTGCGGCCCCGCCCCCAGCACCCCCGCATAGGCGAGGCAGGCCAGCAGGCAGGCGAGCGCCATCGCGCCGGTGCCGACCGGGTTCACGTCGTAGAGATGCGCGCGCTTGAATTCGATCCCCGGCGGCGAGAGGCCGAGCGGCTTGTTGACCGCGAGGTCCGCCACCAGCGCGCCCATCCAGGCCGCCGCCACCAGCGCGTAGAGGCCGAGCGTGCGCTCCAGCGTCTTGTAGATGCCGAGTTCCATCAGGAGCAGGGCGATCGCGACGTTGAACACCAGCCAGACGACGCGGCCCGGATGGCTGTGGGTCAGCCGCGAGAAGAAGTTCGACCACGCGATCGAGCCCGCATAGGCGTTCGTCACGTTGATCTTGAGCTGGGAGATCACCACGAACAGGGCGGTGAGCCAGATCACCGCGCTTCCCGACGACAACACGTAGCCGAAGGCCACCGCGTACATCTGCGTCGGCTCGCTCGCGTGCTCCGGCGGTACGCCGCGGCCGAGCGCCAGCACCGCCAGGAACGAGCCGAGCAGGATCTTGAGCATGCCCGGCAGGATCCAGCCGGCCCCCGCGCCGAGCACTGCCGCCCACCAGCGCAGGGACCGCCCCGGCGGCGCCGGCGGGACGAAGCGCAGGAAATCCACCTGCTCGCCGACCTGCGCGATCAGCGAGAACAGGATCCCGCAGGCCGCGCCGTAGAGCAGCCCGTCGAACCCGGCGCCGCGCTCGCCCACGAGCCCCGCATGGGCCATCCACGCCTCCAGCGGCGCGTCCGCGGAGGCGGCGATGAAGGCGAGCGGCAGCAGGTTCAGGGCGAGCCAGACCGGCTGGGTGACGAGCTGGAAGCGGCTGATGAGCGCGATGCCGTAGGTGACGAGCGGGATCACCGCGAGCGCACTGACGAGGTAGCCGAGCGCAAGCGGCAGGCCGAAGCACAGCTCCAGCGCGAGCGCCATGATGGCGGCCTCGATGGCGAAGAACAGGTAGGTGAAGCTCGCGTAGATCAGCGAGGTGATGGTCGAGCCGATGTAGCCGAACCCGGCGCCCCGGGTGAGCAGGTCGACGTCGAGCCCGTAGCGGGCCGCGTAGGCGCTCACCGGCACGCCGGTGGCGAAGATGATCAGCCCGACGGTCAGGACCGCCAGCACCGTGTTTGTGAACCCGCTCGACAGGATCAGCGTGCCGCCGATCGCCTCCAGGGCCAGGAAGGCCACGGAGCCGAGGGCCGTCTGGGCGACGCGCAGCGCCGACCAGCGCCGCGCCCGCTTGGCCGTGAAGCGCAGGGCGAAATCCTCAAGGGTCTCGTTCGCAACCCATCGGTTGTAGTCGCGCCGGACCGGAATGATGCGCTGTCGTCCGTGCATGGTCGTCCGTGCATGAGCGTCCGCGGCGGCCTTTCGCAACGCAGCATCGTCCGTCGTCGCGCACGCCAAGCACGGATCGGGCCGGTTGCCGGCCGCGCGGCCGATGCCGGGCGCCCGCAGGCGGGGCAGGGCGCATGATCCTGCGGAGCTTTCCGGGCCGGCGGTATACGCAAAACAGCGTATATGCTGCGTCGCACAACGCTGCCTAGCCTGCGGTCAGACGTGCAGGACACCGCCCGCCACCGGGGCGGACCGGCGCGGGCCTGCAGGAGAGGACGAGCAATGGCTGACAACGACCGGGGCCTCGAATCGGCGCTGCGGCGCCGGCTGCTCATGGGACTCGCCGCGGCGCCCGCGGCGGCCGCCCTGCCCCGCTTCGCCTTCGCGGCGGGGCCGGCCACCGCGGCGGTGAACACCACGGGCCTCGCCGTCACGGACAGCGAGGTGACGGTCGGCATCCTGCACTCGGTCACCGGCACCATGGCGATCTCGGAGACCGGGGCGCAGCAGGCGGAAAAGCTCGCCATCGAGCAGATCAATGCCGAGGGCGGCGTGCTCGGGCGCAAGATCAAGGTGATCCAGGAGGACGGGGCCTCCGACTGGCCCACCTTCGCGGAGAAGGCCAAGAAGCTCCTCGTCAACGACAAGTGCGCGGCGGTGTTCGGCTGCTGGACCTCCGCCTCCCGCAAGGCGGTGCTGCCGGTGTTCGAGCAGTACAACGGCATGCTCTACTACCCGACCTTCTACGAGGGCCTGGAGGAGTCGAAGAACGTCATCTACACGGGCCAGGAAGCGACGCAGCAGATCCTGGCCGGCCTCGACTGGGTGGCGAAGGAGAAAGGCGGCAAGACCTTCTTCTTCATCGGCTCGGACTACATCTGGCCGCGCACCTCGAACAAGATCGCCCGCAAGCACGTCGAGAACGTGATCAAGGGCAAGGTCGTCGGCGAGGAGTACTTCCCGCTCGGCCATACCCAGTTCAACTCGGTGATCAACAAGATCAAGCTGACGAAGCCGAACGTGATCTTCACGGACGTGGTCGGCGGCTCGAACGTGGCGTTCTACAAGCAGCTCAAGGCGGCCGGCATCGACCTGTCGAAGCAGGTGCTGATGACGATCTCGGTGACCGAGGACGAGATCGACGGCATCGGCGGCGAGAACATCGCCGGCGCCTACGCCTGCATGAAGTACTTCCAGTCGCTCAAGAACCCGAACAACGAAAAGTTCGTCGCCGCCTTCAAGAAGATGTGGGGCGAGAAGACGGTGATCGGCGACGTCACGCAGGCGGCCTATCTCGGGCCGTTCCTGTGGAAGCTCACCGCCGAGAAGGTCGGCTCGTTCGACGTCGACAAGATCGCGGCGGGCTCGGCGGGCATCGAGTTCAAGGGCGCGCCGGAGGGCTACGTGCGCATCCATCCCAACCATCACCTCTGGTCGAAGACCCGGGTCGGTCTCGCCAAGGCGGACGGACAGTTCGAGGTCGTCTACGAGAGTGCCGGCCTCATCGAACCGAACCCGTTCCCGGTGGGCTACCAGTAGCCGCGACGGCGTTCGATCCACGCGGGATCCCCTGTCCCGCAGGGGAGAGGGGATCCCGCGCCGCCCGCCCCAGACAGTGCCGCCCCGCGCCCCCATCCATCCCGGAGCCCTCCCATGTTCGGAGACTACTCGCTCGGCGACCTCGGCGCGATCTTCGCCATGCAGGGCTTCGCCGGCCTGATCCTGTTCTCGGTCTACGTGCTGATGGCGCTCGGCCTCGCCATCATCTTCGGGCAGATGGGCGTCATCAACATGGCGCACGGGGAGTTCATGATCCTCGGCGCCTACGTGACCTACCTGTGCTCGGGGTTCTTCCAGAGCAACCTGCCGGCTTTGTTCCCGGGCTACTTCTTCGTGGCGATGGTCCTGGCCTTCCTGGCCGCAGGCGCGCTCGGCATGCTGGTGGAGTGGGCGCTGATCCGCCATCTCTACAAGCGGCCTCTCGACACGCTGCTCGCCACCTGGGGCCTCTCGCTCATCCTGCAGCAGGCCTACCGCTCGATCTTCGGCGCACGCGAGGTCGGCGTCGAACTCCCCTCCTGGCTGATCGGCTCGGTCCAGGTCACGGACGCGATCGAGATCCCGATCAACGGCATGTTCGTGATGGCGGTCACGGTCCTGATCACCGTCGCGGTGGCGCTGCTCCTGTTCGCCTCGCGCTGGGGACGGCAGGTGCGGGCGGTGATGCAGAACCGCGTCATGGCGGGCGCGGTCGGCATCGACACCGACCGGGTCGACCGCGCCACCTTCGGCATCGGCTGCGGCATCGCCGGCATCGCGGGCGCGGCCTTCACGATGATCGGCTCGACGGGGCCGACCTCGGGCCAGCTCTACATCGTCGACACCTTCCTGATCGTGGTCTTCGGGGGCGCGGCGAGCCTCCTCGGCACCATCGCGTCGGCCTTCTCGATCTCGCAGACCCAGTCGACGCTGGAGTTCTTCCTCTCCGGCTCCACCGCCAAGGTGCTCACGCTGCTCGGCGTCGTGGCGATCCTGATGCTGCGCCCGCAGGGGCTCTTCACCCTCAAGGTCCGGCGCTGAGGAGTCCCGCCCCATGAAACTCCCGACCCTCAACGACAACCCCTTCATGAAGCCGATGGAGTGGGTGAGCCTCCTCCTCCTCGCCGGGCTGATCCTGGTGCTGCTCCCGCTCGCCCTCGACAGCTTCCGCCTCAACCTGGTCGGCAAGTACCTCACCTACGCCTTCGTCGCGCTCGGCCTCGTCATCTGCTGGGGCTATTGCGGCATCCTCTCGCTCGGCCAGGGCGTGTTCTTCGGCCTCGGCGGGTACTGCATGGCGATGTACCTGAAGCTCGAAGCCTCCTCGGTCGAGAACACCAGGATCCAGTCGACCCCGGGCATCCCGGACTTCATGGACTGGAACCAGGTCACGGCCCTGCCGTGGTTCTGGAAGCCCTTCCACAGCCTGCCGCTGACGCTCATCGCCGTGGTGGCGGTGCCGACGCTGTTCGCCTTCGTGATCGGCGCCGCGATGTTCAAGCGGCGCGTCGGCGGCACCTACTTCGCGATCATCACCCAGGCCATCGCGGCGATCCTCACCATCCTGATCGTCGGCCAGCAGGGCTATACCGGCGGCATCAACGGCATCACCGACCTGCGCACCCTCAACGGCTGGGACATCCGGACGGATGCGGCGAAGACTATCCTCTACTTCGTCAATGGCGGGCTCCTGATCGCCTGCATCCTGGTCGCCCAGGCCGTGAAGCGCTCGAAGCTCGGGCGCATCCTCGTCGCCATGCGCGACAAGGAGGACCGGGTGCGCTTCTCGGGCTACGCGGTGGCGAGCTTCAAGATCTTCGCCTTCTGCCTCGCCGCCGCCTTCGCGGCCGTGGGAGGGGCGATGTTCACCCTGCAGGTCGGGTTCATGTCGCCCTCCTTCGTCGGCATCGTGCCGTCGATCGAGATGGTGATCTACACCGCGGTCGGCGGGCGGCTGTCGCTGTTCGGCGCGGTCTACGGCACGCTGCTCGTCAACTGGGCCAAGACCAGCTTCTCCGAGAGCTTCCCGGAACTCTGGCTGTTCGGCCTCGGCGCGCTGTTCATCGCGGTGGTGCTCGCCTTCCCCAACGGGCTCGCCGGCATCTGGCGCCAGCACGTCGAGCCGCGCCTGTCCCGCAAGCCGAAGTCCCCCGCCCTCCCGGCCGTGCTGCCGCACGGCGCCCCGGCCGAATAGGTGAGCCCGATGTCCGCCGCCCTCCTCCCCGGCGCCTCCCCGAACGACAAGGATTTCCTGCTCGCGGTCGAGGGGCTCACGGTCTCGTTCGACGGCTTCAAGGCGGTCAACGACGTGTCGTTCTACGTCGATCCGGACGAGATCCGGGTCATCATCGGGCCGAACGGCGCCGGCAAGACCACGGTCCTCGACCTGATCTGCGGGCGCACCAAGGCGACCTCGGGCTCGATCAAGTATCGCGGGCAGGAACTGACCCGGCTCTCCGAGAGCGCCATCGTCCAGGCGGGCGTCGGGCGCAAGTTCCAGACCCCGTCGATCTACGACGACCTGACGGTGTTCGAGAACCTGGAGATCTCCTTCCCGCGCGGGCGCACGGTGCTCGGCGCGCTCACCTTCAAGCGCGACGCGGAGGTGCGCGACCGCATCCACGCCATCGCCGAGATGATCTTCCTGAAGGACCATCTCGACGCCCGGGCGGAGTTCCTGAGCCACGGCCAGAAGCAGTGGCTGGAGATCGGCATGCTGCTGATCCAGGACCCGGAACTCCTGATGCTCGACGAGCCGGTGGCCGGCATGAGCGTCGCCGAGCGCAAGAAGACCGCGGAACTGCTGCACCAGATCATCAAGGGCCGCTCGGTGCTCGTCATCGAGCACGACATGAAGTTCGTCGAGGACATCGCCCACCGGGTGACCGTGCTGCACCAGGGCCGGGTGCTCTCGGAGGGCTCGATGGAGCGGGTGAAGAACGACCCCAAGGTGGTCGAAGTCTATCTCGGGCATTGAGGGAGGCCGCCGCCATGCTCCAGACCGTCCCCGCCGCAGCCCCGCCGCTCGCCCCCGCCGCGGCGCCCCTCCTGTCGGTCAGCGACCTGCACGCGGCCTACGGCCAGAGCGAGGTGCTGCACGGCATCGACCTGTCCGTCGCGCCCGGCGAGATCGTCGCGCTCATGGGCCGCAACGGCATGGGCAAGTCCACCTTCATGAAGACCCTGATGGGGATCGTGCCGGCGCGGGCGGGCCGGATCCGGGTCGGGGAGACCGACGTCACCGCCCTCAAGACCTACCGGCGCGTCGCCGCGGGTCTCGCCTACGTGCCGCAGGGGCGGATGATCTTCTCGGCCATGACGGTGCAGGAGAACATCGAGACCGGGCTCACCGTCACCGGCGCGAGCAAGGTCCCGGGCGATCTCTACGAGATGTTCCCGGTGCTCCTCGAGATGAAGGGGCGGCGCGGCGGCAACCTGTCGGGCGGGCAGCAGCAGCAGCTCGCCATCGCGCGCGCTCTCGCGAGCCGCCCGCAGGTGCTGCTCCTCGACGAGCCGACCGAGGGCATCCAGCCCTCGATCATCCGCGAGATGGGGCGGACGCTGAAGCGGATCCGGGACGAGCGCGGTCTCTCCATCGTCGTCTCCGAGCAGGTGCTGAGCTTCGCCCTCGACATCGCCGACCGCGTGCTGGTGATCGAGAACGGCAGCATCGTCCACGAGGACGCCCGCGCCGACATCGACGAGGCCAAGGTCGCCCGCTTCCTGTCGGTCTGACGGGAGCGACGCCGCGATCCGGCGCGAGCCGGACGACCGAGAGACGGCAGGACGGACCGGCCGGGGCTCCCCCGCGCCGGGCCGGGAGCGCCTGCCTTCGATCCAACCCCGAACGAGGAGCCGAGAGGACATGCCCGAGACCCTGATCAAGGTCGATCTCACCCAGTCGGCCTACGAGAACGACATGGTGCACAACCGCTGGCACCCGGACATCCCGATGGTCGCCATGGTCAAGCCGGGCGACGATTTCATCATCGAGACCTACGACTGGACCGGCGGCTTCATCAAGAACAACGACTCGGCCGACGACGTGCGCGACATCGACCTGTCGATCGTGCACTTCCTGTCCGGCCCGGTCGGGGTCGAGGGCGCCGAGCCCGGCGACCTGCTGGTCGTCGACCTCCTCGACATCGGGGCGAAGCAGGAGTCCCAATGGGGCTTCAACGGCTTCTTCTCGAAGCAGAACGGCGGCGGCTTCCTCACCGACCACTTCCCGCTGGCGCAGAAGTCGATCTGGGACTTCGAGGGCCTGTTCACCAAGTCGCGCCACGTGCCGGGCGTGCGCTTCCCCGGCCTGATCCATCCCGGCCTGATCGGCTGCCTGCCCGACCCGAAGCTGCTCTCGACCTGGAACGAGCGCGAGACGGCGCTCATCGCCACCAACCCGACGCGGGTGCCCGGCCTCGCCAACCCGCCCTTCGGCCCGACAGCCCATATGGGCCGCCTCACCGGCGAGGCGAAGGACAAGGCGGCGGCGGAAGGCGCGCGGACCGTCCCGCCGCGCGAGCACGGCGGCAATTGCGACATCAAGGACCTGTCGCGCGGCTCGAAGATCTACTTCCCGGTCTACGTGCCGGGCGCCGGCCTCTCGATGGGCGACCTGCATTTCAGCCAGGGCGACGGTGAGATCACCTTCTGCGGCGCCATCGAGATGGCCGGCTGGGTGCACCTCAAGGTCGATCTCATCAAGGGCGGCATGGCCAAGTACGGGATCAAGAACCCGATCTTCAAGCCCTCGCCGATCACCCCGCGCTACGACGACTACCTGATCTTCGAGGGCATCTCGGTCGATGAGAGCGGCGGCCAGCACTATCTCGACGTGACGGTGGCGTACCGGCAGGCCTGCCTCAACGCGATTGAATACTTAAAAAAATTCGGCTATTCGGGGGCGCAGGCCTACTCGATCCTCGGCACCGCGCCGGTCCAGGGCCACGTCTCGGGCGTCGTCGACGTGCCGAATGCCTGCGCGACGCTCTGGCTGCCCACCGGCATCTTCGAGTTCGACATCAACCCGAGTGCGGCCGGGCCGACGCAGTTCCTCGACGGCTCGATCCAGATGCCGATCTCGCCGGACAAGTAAGATGCCGGTCTACGACTACGCTTGCCAAACCTGCGGCCCCTTCACGGTGCTGCGCCCCATGGCGCAGTTCCGCGATCCGCACGATTGCCCGGATTGCGGGGAGGCCTGCGAGCGGGCCTTCCTGACCGCGCCGCGGCTGTCCGGCATGGATGCGGCCACGAAGACCGCGCATGCCACCAACGAGCGCAGCCGCCACGCCCCCCGCCGCAGCCACGGCGCCGGCTGCGGCTGCTGCGCGCCCAAGGCCAAGGCGGCCGCCGCGCCCGCAACTGCGAAAAGCTTCCCGGCCGCGCGGCCGTGGATGATCAGCCACTGAGGGCACGCCAGGGAACCCCTCTCCCAAACGGCAGAGGGGATCCCGCGTCGTCCTCGACAATCCTGAAGCAGACGGGAGAACGCCATGCATCACGGTGACATTTCCAGCAGCCACGACAGCGTCGGCGTCGCGGTCGTCAACTACAAGATGCCGCGGCTGCACACGAAGGCGGAGGTGCTGGAGAACTGCCGCAAGATCGCCGACATGGTGGTGGGCGTGAAGGCCGGTCTGCCGGGCCTCGACCTGATCGTCTTCCCCGAATACTCGACGCACGGCATCATGTACGACGCCGCCGAGATGTACGAGACCGCCTCGGTGATCCCCGGCGAGGAGACCGCGATCTTCGCCGAGGCCTGCCGCAAGGCGAAGGTCTGGGGCGTCTTCTCGCTCACCGGCGAGCGCCACGAGGAGCACCCGCACAAGGCCCCCTACAACACCCTCATCCTGATGAACGACAAGGGCGAGATCGTCCAGAAATACCGCAAGATCATGCCCTGGGTGCCGATCGAGGGGTGGTACCCGGGCGACTGCACCTACGTCTCGGAGGGGCCGAAGGGCCTCAAGGTCAGCCTGATCATCTGCGACGACGGCAACTATCCGGAGATCTGGCGCGACTGCGCGATGCGCGGGGCCGAGCTGATCATCCGCTGCCAGGGCTACATGTACCCGGCCAAGGAGCAGCAGATCCTGATGTCGAAGGCGATGGCCTTCGCCAACAACGTCTACGTGGCGGTGGCGAACGCCTCGGGCTTCGACGGCGTCTACACCTATTTCGGCCACTCGGCGCTGGTGGGCTTCGACGGGCGCACGCTCGGCGAGTGCGGCGAGGAGGAGAACGGCATCCAGTACGCGGCGCTCTCGAAGTTCCTGATCCGCGACGCGCGCCAGCACTGGCAGTCGGAGAACCACCTCTTCAAGCTGCTCCACCGCGGCTACACCGGCATGATCAACTCCCGCGAGGAGCGGCACGGGCTGTCGGCCTGCCCGTACGACTTCTACCGCCGCTGGATCGAGGACCCCGACGGCACCCGCGACGCGGTGCGCGGCATCACCCGCGCGAGCGTCGGCACGCCCGAATGCCCGATCGAGGGCATCCCGCTCGTCGGCGAGGGGGCGGCGGCGCACCGGTAGGCGGGCGCTTTCCACCCTCTGCCCTTTCAGCAGGGCTGTCCGGGGAAAGAGAAGGCAGGGGATGTCCTCCTCTCCCGGCGGGCGGGGAGAGGGCTGCGTCCCCGTTCAGGGGATGCAGCAAGCTGCGAATCCGGCTCCT
This sequence comes from Methylobacterium isbiliense, assembly GCF_022179325.1. Lineage (GTDB taxonomy): Bacteria > Pseudomonadota > Alphaproteobacteria > Rhizobiales > Beijerinckiaceae > Methylobacterium > Methylobacterium isbiliense. The sequence goes on from NZ_BPQQ01000060.1 coordinate 38,899, forward strand.
CCCCCTCACCCTCGCTCCGGCATCCGCCTGCGCTCCTTTCGCCCCCACCGAGGGGGCGAAAGCCTCTCCCCGCCCGCGGGGAGAGGGGACACCCGCGCATCCTCCTTATCCCCGCGCAGCCGGGCCTGCGCGGGGGAGGCGGATAGGCGACCTCCCTCGAACGACCTCCGGACGCCCCTGTGCTCAGCGACTACCTCATCCGCACCGAACCCTATTACCGCCCCGTCGGCGACGAGGTCTCGCTCTTCACGGCCGCCTGCGCGGCGCGGCTGCCGATGATCCTCAAGGGGCCGACGGGCTGCGGCAAGACCCGCTTCCTCGAGCACATGGCCTGGCGGTTGCGGCGCCCGCTCGTCACCATCGCCTGCCACGAGGACATGAGCGCCCCCGACCTCGTCGGGCGCTGGCTGCTCGATGCGGGCGGCACGGTCTGGCACGACGGGCCGCTGACCCGGGCGGTGCGCTTCGGCGCCATCTGCTACCTCGACGAGGTGGTGGAGGCGCGGCCCGACACGCTGGTGGCGATCCACCCGCTCACGGATGCCCGGCGCATGCTGCCGCTGGAGCGCAGCGGCGAGGTGGTGCCGGCCCATCCCGACTTCCTGCTCGTCGTCTCCTATAATCCCGGCTACCAGGCGCTGCAGAAGGACCTCAAGGAATCCACCAAGCAGCGCTTCGGGGCGCTGGCCTTCACGTATCCGGAGCCGGGCGCCGAGGCCGAGATCGTCGCGCACGAGGCGGGCGTGGACGAGGGCTGCGCGACGCGCCTCGTGCGGGTCGGCGCGGCCTCCCGCGCCCTCGTCGCCGAGGGGCTCGCCGAGGGGGCCTCGACCCGGATGCTGATCCATGCCGGACGCCTGATCGCGGGCGGGATCGGCTTCGCGCCCGCCTGCACCCTCGCGGTGGCGACGCCGCTCTCCGACGACCCGGCCCTGCGCGACGCGCTCGCCGCGGCCATCGCCGCGCAGGTGCTGTGAGCCCGGAGGGCGAGCGGCGGCGCGCGGCGCTGCTGCGGGCGCTGTGGGGCCGCGCCGACCCGGTCTCGACCCTGCCCCCGCCCGAGCCCGGCGGTCCGGCGCAGCGCCCGAGCTTCGACGAGGACGGGATCCGGCTGCCGCACGGGGCCGCCCCGGTCCGAGCGGCCGATGACCGCCTCGCCGAGGCGAGCCTCGCGCATATCGGCGCCCACCTCGCCCACGGCGGCGGGCGCTTCGCGGTCGGGCGCCTGAGGCCCGCGCAGGTCGCCCTCGTCTCGCTGATCGAGGATGCGCGGGTCGAGGCCCTGGCCCTGCGCGAGCGGCCGGGGCTGCGGCGGCTCTGGCTGCCCTTCCACGACGCCGAGCCCGGCCCCCGCACGGCCCCGGCCCTGATGGCGCGTCTCGCCCGCGCGCTCCTCGACCCCGAGAGCGACGACCCGGACGGCTTCGTGGCCAAGGGCCGGGCCCTGTTCTTCGCCGATCCCGCCGCCTGGACCGACCCGGCCCTGAGCCGCCGCATCGGCGACCGGCTCGGCAACGACCTCGGCCAGATGCGCCTGCCCTTCAGCCCGCGCACCTGGGTCGTCGAGCCGGCCTACCGCGACGACCATGCCGGCCTGTGGGAGCGGCCGGAGGCGGAGGCCGCCGCCCGCCCGCAGCCGAGCCCCGGCGATGCCGCCGCGACCGCCCGCGCGGCGGGGGCCGACGCGCCGCCCGAACCCGCGGGCCGGGTGTGGCGCTACCCCGAATGGGACCATCGGATCCGCTGCGCCCGGCCCGACTGGGCGAGCGTGCGCGAGGAGGAGCCCGCGCCCGGCACGGCCCTGGCGGTCCCGCCCGATCCGCGCCTCGGCCAAGCCCTGCGGCGCCTGCGCGCCCACCGCGCCGTCAGGCTCAGGCGGCAACTCGACGGCGACGACCTCGATCTCGCCGCGGCGATCGATGCCGTCGCCCGGATCCGCTCCGGCCGCCCGCCCGACGCGCGGCTGTACGCCCGCATCCGCCGCGACGCCCCGTCCCGGCCGGTGCTTCTCCTCATCGATGCCTCGCTGTCGACGGCCGATCCGGCGCCGGGCGGCGGCCGTCTGATCGACGCGGCCCGGGGCATCGCGCGCGCCCTCATCGGCACGCTCCCGCGCCTCCACGTCCCGTGCGCGGTCATGGCCTTCCGCTCCGCCGGGCGCCACGACGTGCGTGCGCGCTGGATCAAGCGCTGGAGCGACACCCCGGAGGTGGCCGCCGGGCGCTTGGCCGGGCTCGAACCCGGCGGCTCGACGCGGCTCGGCGCCGCCCTGCGGCATGCGGGCCGCGCCCTCCCTCCGGGGCCGAGCCTGATGCTGGTCGTCACGGACGGCGAGCCCTCCGACATCGACATCCACGATCCGGCCTACCTCGTCGCCGATGCCCGGGAGGCCTGCCGGAGCCTGGCCGGTCGCGGCGTCACCGTCCTCGGGCTGGCCCTGACCCGGACACAACCCGACGCCCTCGCGCAGATCTGCACCAGGGCGCGCTGCATCGTCGTCCAGAATGCCGGGCAGCTGTGGCGACTGGTCGAGACCCTCGCAACGGCCGACCTCTGAGGATCCGGGAGCGGCCGCCCGCTGCGCGCCTCTCCCGCTGCCGATCGCGTCGGCCGGTCGTCCGCCCCGAAGCGCGGCATCGAGCGCGGGGGCGCGCCGGCATGCGATCAGACGCCGGCCCGCTCGGACCCGGTCTGTCCGGCGCGCCGGAGCGGGGCGGTCGCTACGGCGCCGGTCTCGCGCCCATCGACCTCGGGCGCGAACGCATCCTCGCCCTGCCTCACAGCCCGGTCGTGCGATGCGCCACCGCGGCTCAGCAGGATCGCCCGCAACCTCGCATCGCCCAGGATCCGGCCGAGCTCGCGGTAGGTGAAATAGGGGATCAGCGCGACCAGCAGGACCCAGGCGAGCGAGATCAGACCGAGCGGACCGCCGGCGATCTCAGGGAGGATCCGGCCCACGCCCTTCCCGTGCCAGAGACCCTCCAGCAGCTTCTCGAGGACGTAGGCGACGACGAGGACCGCCGAGAAGATCGATGCGCGATACAGGATGGACGTGATGACGCGTCTCTCCTGCGCACGGCGCGCGACGACGGCCGATCCCACGCCCGCCGCCTCGGCGATCAGCATGATCTTGGCGAAGACCAGGGCATTGATCAGGCCGAGAGCGTAGAAGTGGTAGCTCGGGTAATGCGGAACGTCCTGGTCGAAGCGGGCGTAGATGTTGAGGCTGAAGATGATCAGCGTCCCGAAAACGACGATCAGGTAGAGCGCGAACCAGAGATAGCGCTCCGCCTCGTCGAGGACGCGGCGGCGGAGGGTGGGCGCGGCCTGTCCCGCGGTCTCGCCCCCAGGCGGCGTCCGCGAGGCGATCGGGGGTTCGGTTCGCGATGACGGCGAGGTCATGATCCGTCTCCGAACGAGGGACCGACGGGCGCTGGCGCCGCGGCGGATCCGGTCGGCATCGTCCGGGTCCATCGGCGCGAGCCACGATCCGGCGGCGGAGGAGCCCGCGAGGCGTTCTGTGCGCCGCGACGGCGGTCCGCCGCGGCGCATCGGGCGTTCGGGCACGGGGGCTGCGTCCTCTCGGTCCGGTTCGTCGCTCCCCCGCGCCCGATGCGGCTCAGGCCGCCTCGCGCCGCTCCTGCAGGAGGCGGGCGAGCAGCAGCCGGCGGATCCGGCGGCGGCGCAGGAGGTCGCTGCCGATGATCAGGCGCAGGATGCGGCGGTCGCGGTCGCCGCTCTCCTCGCCCTCGTGCTCGCCCTCGCCGAGCGGCTCGTCCTCCGCGCCGCGCCGGTCCCGCAGGAGGTGGGCCAGGAGCAGCCGCCGCAGCCGCCGGCGATGGAGCAGCTCGCTGCCGATCAGCAGGCGCAGGATGCGGCGCTCGTCGCGGCCGCCCTCCTCGCCCTCCTCGCCGATGTCCTCGTCCTCGCCCTCGCTTCGCTCCTTCAGGAGATGCGCGAGCAGCATGCTCCGGACCCGCTGGCGGCGCAGGAACCGGCTCGCGATCAGCAGGCGCAGGATATGGCGGTCGCCGCCCTCGTCCTCCTCGTCCTCGGAGCCGAACTCCTCTTCGTCCGGGCCGCCCCGCTCGTCCTGCAGATGGGCGATCAGCTGGCGGCGCATGCGCCGGCGGCGGGCCAGGCGGCTGGAGAGGGGAAGGCGCAGGATGCCGCTGTCCTCCTCGCCGTCCTCCTCGCCCTCGTCCTCGAAGATCTCGTCCTCCTCACCCGTGCGCTTCTCGCGCAGGAGGTGAGCCAGCAACAGGCGGCGCATGCGGTTGCGGCGCAGGATGCCGCTGCCGACGAGGGCCTTGGCGAGATCATCGTCACGCGCTGTGGTGGCCATGGTCATCTCCCTGTTCTCACGCGTCTGGACCGAGGGGAGCGGTGGGGCCGGCACGCTCGTCCCGTGCGGCGGCCGCCTCGTCGGGGCGGGGCCGCAGGCCGTGCCGGATCAGGGTCTCGACGATGGCGCGCCCGACGACGTCGCGCCGCATCAGGCCCGCGGCCGGGCCGTCGTCCATCAGGGGCTTGAGGATGAGGCGGCGCAGGCCCGCGTCGGCCGCATCGTCCGGCCCTTCGTCCTCGTCGTCGCCCAGCATGCAGGCGATCCCGGCCTCGAAGGCCCGTTCGATCAGGGACTCGACGGGCTCCTCACCGGCCCCGGAGGACAGCGCGAGCCGCTCCCCCTCGGAGAGATCGCGACGCTCGTCGGCCGCGCCGACGGTCTCGATCCGGATCACCGCGCCGGTGCTCAGGTCGAGGGTGAAGGCGAGACGGGCCGGGCGCGAGGCCGAGGCGGAGCCGGGCCGATCCGCGGCCGGTCTGCGGGATTTCCTGTGCGCCTGGGCCGCGCCGCCTGCGGGGCCGTTCGCATGGGCCATGGGTCTTCCTCCGGTTCTCGCTCCCCTCCGTCCGCCGGCGACACCCGGGGCCGGGGCGGGCGATCAATGGGCCGGCAGGCCGGATCCCCGGGCCGGCATGGCCGCGGCGGCAGGCCGGCCCCGCGCCAACCCGATCCAGCACCAGGACAGCCCGGCCGCGATCAGCTCGCACGACACGAGCAACCCGATCGCCCACAGCCCCGACCAGGGCCATTGCGCCAGGATGGCGGCCCCGAGGATGCCGGAGAGCACGGCGAGCAGGATGATTCCGGTGCGGGAGCCGCGCACCTCATGGGTGACGGCCCAGACGATCCGGACGAGGCCGGAGGCGACCAGGACGAGGCCGAGCACCAGGGTGAGGGCGAGCGACGCGTCGAGGGGGCGAACGATCGCGTAGAGGCCGCCGAGGAGATAGAGGATCCCGGCCGCGATCCGGATCGCACGGGCCTGCCACGGCTCGCTCTCGCCGGGCCTCGCCGCCGCTTCGGCGATCTCTCCGAGGCCGGCCACCAGCAGGAGCACGCCGTACCAGAGGGTGCTGGCGATGGTGAACGCCAGGGTCAGGGAGAGGCCGAGCAGGCCGAGCGCCAGCAGAAGGGCGCCGACCGCGATCAGCCACCAGCGGCCGCGCGCCGCGCCGGCCGACGCATCCCGAGGGCTCATCGTGCTGCTCATGCGCCACCTCCGCCGCGCGTGCGGCTGACCAGCGGGCCGGCCACGGAGCCTACGGCAGGCAGGATGCGGTGCTTGATTGGACAGGACAGCCCGCCTCGCTTCGACCGGGACGGCCCGGATTCACTGGGCCGCAACGAGGGGTGCCGCAGGCCGCGACCCCGATTCGAGGATCGACCGCCGCTTGTCGAGGGCGTGCCGCGCATGCGCGAGGGCCGTCGCGAAGGCGGATTGCCGGTCGGCGTCGCCGCTCTCGGGAGACCGGCCCAGCACCGCCGCGACGAGGCCGTGGAAGTCGGCCTCGAGGGCGGCGAGCCCGGGAAGGTCGGCGCGCGAGGCTTCGTCGGCGATCTCGACCAGCCGCCGGATCGGCCGCCAATCCGCCTCCGACCGGCGCCGGCTCCAGTACGCCGTCGCGGCGGCGAACAGCGAACCGGCAAGGCTGATGATCAGGCCGCCGATGGTGAAGTACTGCTGCACCTGATCGAAGAAGCTCTGATCGCCGCTGCTGAGATACGCGGACACGCCCGGATGCACGGGCAGGATCGGGCTCTTGTCGTCGGGATCGGGGGCCTCGATCTGGTTGGCGAGCGGCGTGACCGCCATGAGCTTGGCCTTGGTGGTCAGGATCGACCGGGCGATGGCCGCCGCGACGACGTTGGGCATCCATTCCGGCGCCACGAACCGGTAGGTGACGGCGAGCGTCGTGACCGTGTCGCCCGGCGTGGCCGGCCGCGCGCGGAACGCACCGGCGGGCACGTCGAACGCCTCGAAGCCGGGAAAGCGCTTGCCGATCGTCTCGGCCTCGTCGAGGGCGAGGATCCCCGGCGTTCCCTTGGTGGCGCGTGCCACAGCGGCCACGACGTCGACGATCTCGCCCGGTGCCACCGGTCCGACCGCGAGCACGGCCGCGACCCGCTTCTGCTGGACGGCCCGCGCCAGCTCGTCCACCGGCAGGACCATCCGGCCGACCTCCTTCAAAGGCACGTCGAAGTAGCCGAGCACGGTGTCGAGGATCCTGGCATTGTCGGCCTGGAGCGGCCCGGCCGGGATGCCGACCGTCTTCCCCGCAAGGCCCGCGACGGACTCGACCCGGCTGTGGGGCGGCAGCACGAGGGCGACTACGTCCCGCCGCAGGATCACCACGGTCTGGCCGTTGGCGGGCGGCGCCACGTCGCTGCGCACGATGGCGAGGTCGGTCCGCCCCTCCTCCAGCGCCCTGGCGCTCGCCGCGAGGTCGTTCGCCTGGACCAGGTCGAGGGTGACGCGGGGATGCTGGGCCTTCGAGACGGTGGCGAAGGCCGCGATGAAGCGCTGGGCGGTGCTTCCCGGCGGGCCGGTGGTCACGCGCAGGTTGGCGTGCGGCGACCAGAGATGCGCGATCGCGAAGCCCGCGGCGAGGCAGAGCAGCACGCCGACCGCCAGGGCGACGCGCCCCCAGCGGCCCCGCCGGCGTACGACGGCGGCCGATCCGGGAACGGCCGGGTGCCGATCCCCCGGGGCGGTGTCCGGCCGGGGGCGGTCGGGCCGCGCGGCGGCGACCGGGCCGCCCATCACTCGGTCGCCGGCGCGGGCTGCCGTTCGGCCGGGCAGCGCCGATAGTTGCGCAGGCTCTGGAAATCCCCGCCGAGCGCCACCACGTCGCCGTCCCGTGCGAGCAGGATGAGGTTCGCCGCCGATTGCGGAGCCCCGCCTTCGGCCGTGCAGCGCATGTGCGCGGAGTAGATCGAGCCGGTGCGGCCCGCCGTCTCGTCGACCCAGAGGATCGCGCAGGTCGCGTCGGGCTGCGTGTAGCTCGATCCCGTGATGGCGAGGGCCGGCCGGCCGTCCTGGCCGCACGGCTGGTCGATGAGCGTCCATTGCCCCCAGAAGGCTTCCGGGACGGTCCTGTGGCGCTTGATGTCCGCGGTGGCGGTCCCGGGTAGCGCGAGGAGCAGCGCGACGGCGGCAGGACCCATGAGGCGCATGGCGTTCCCTCGTCTCTGGCCGGCGGCCCGCACGGCCGCACCGCTCGGCCGGACCGGCGTGGCGCCGCCGAGCCGCTCCGCTTACTGAGCCTCAAACGGTCGAGCGTCGCTTGATCGGGCAGGACAGCGTCCGCCTCCGCGTCGTGGTCGGCCGCGCGCGACCCGTGCCGCCTCGCCGTCCTGCCGGTCCCGAGGGATCGGACGGCGGGACGCTCGCTTCACCGCGCAGCAAGAAATTCCAGGGCCTTCTCCGCCGATGAGGACCCACCGTCGCCGCCATCGGTCCCCTCTCGTCGGTTCCCGTCACGCGCCCATCCGGCCCCTGATCTCCCGGGCCAGGGCCGCGTAGTCGCGCGGATGGATGCCGTCGCGCCCGGCCGCGAACCGGACCGTCTGCACGCCGTGGGCCGCGGCCCACGGCTCGACATAGGCGCGCGCGGCGTTGGCCGGCAGGATCAGGATCAGCCGCCGCCCGGCCTTCGCGGCGACGGCGGCCAGAGCGCCCATGACGCGGGCCTCGGATTGCGCCCGCTGCGCCGCGCCGATGCCGCGCGGAAAGTCGTTGCTCCCGAGGGAGGCGACGGTCCAGTGGCCGCCGGACATCACCCGCGCGGCCACCGCGGACGACCCGAGGCCGACTTTCGCAGAGGTCGTGCAGACCCCTTTCAGGGCGAGGCCGACGCCCACGCCGATGCTGTCGCCGACGACCACGCAGGCCGCCTGGGCTCCCGCACAGAGCCATCCGCCGAGGACGAGCGCCGCGGCGGTGTGCACGAGGACACGGTTCATGGTGCTGCCCCTGGTTTCGCGAGACCGCCGTCGGTGCAGTGCCCGATCAATCCGGCTTGCGGGTGAGCTGCTTGCCCAGGTCGCGGACCTGCCCCGAGATCCCGGCGACGCCCAACCCCTCCGAGATCGCGACCAGACGGGCCGTGCCGCTCTGGGCGACGGCCACGACCGGGTTCGGCTCGAACTCGTCGAGCCACGCGGCCAGCGCCTGCGGGTAGGCGACGGCGAGCAGCGCGCAGGTGCCGTAGACGAGCGCGACGGCCCGGCCGACCGGCCCGGACGGGCGCGCGGCGGCCGTCGCAGTGGCGAGGGGGTGGAGCAGATCCTGCGCCGGCAGGGCGGCGTGCGGGCTCATGGCGGACATGACGGTGTCTGGCTTTCCGGTCAGAAGGCGAAGTAGATGAAGGGGGCGATGCCGGAGGGCGACAGCATGGTCACGGACCAGATCGCGAGACCGGCGAATCCGACCTGCGCGGCGAGATGGACCCGCCGGTAGGTGGCGTTCGCCCACCCGTAGGCCGCCAGCGGCAGGAGCTGGGTCAGGAACCCGAGCAGCATCAGGACGATCACGAGCGGCGTGGCGGTGACGGGCGCCGCGTGGCCGGTCCTCACGACGATGGTGGTGAGGTAGTCGACGGCCGTGCCGACATCCGCGGCGCGGAAGAAGACCCAGGCCACGCAGACGAAGTGGAACACGAGCAGGAAGCGGATCGTCTGCCCGGCCTCCGAGCGCAGGAACGCCCGGAACCGGCCGTTCGCGTCCGTCGACTCGCGCAGCAGGCGCTCGCCCGCGAGGCCGAAACCGTGGAGGGCGCCCCAGACGACGAATTGCAGGCCCGCCCCGTGCCAGAGGCCGCCGAGCACCATCGTCACGATCAGGTTGCGGTAGGTGCGCCAGCGCCCGGCCCGGCTCCCGCCGAGCGGGACGTAGAGGTAGTCGCGCAGCCACGTGGACAGGGTGATGTGCCAGCGATGCCAGAAGTCCTGCAGGGAGAGCGCGCTGTAGGGCTGGTCGAAGTTCCGCGGGAAGCGGTAGCCGAGGAGCGCGGCCACGCCGATGGCGATGTCGGTGTAGGCGCTGAAATCGCAGTAGATGACCACCGCGTAGGCGTACATCGCGAGGATCAGGTCGACGCTCCCGTACCCTTGCGGATGGGTGAAGACCGGGTCGACGAACAGGATCGAGAGGTGGCTGGCGACGACCACCTTCTTGAACAGGCCGCCGAGGATCAGCAGCGCGCTCCGGCCGAGGTCGATCTCCCGCGAGTCGCAGGGCCTCGACAATTGCCCGAGGAACTCGGCCGCCCGGACGATCGGACCCGCCACGAGGTGGGGGAAGAAGGCGATGTAGAGCAGCAGGTCGACGAGCGAGCGCGAGGCCTCGACCTTCCGGCGGTGGACATCGACCACGTAGGAGATGCCGTGGAAGGTGAGGAAGGAGATCGCGACGGGCACCGCGAGGCCGGTGCTGCCGCCCCCGACCGCCACCCCGACGAGGTTGCCCAGGGCCTGCACCTGAGCCGACACGAAATCGGCGTACTTGAAGAAGCAGAGCGGGATCAGATTGCAGACCACCGCGATGCCGACCAGGATCTTCCGCAATCCCGCCGTCGCGGAGCGGCCGATCAGCAGGCCGAAGGCATAGTTGAGCACGGACGACAGGAACAGGAGGAGCAGGAACGGCACGCTCCAGAAGCTGTAGAAGACGTAGCTGGCCAGGACCAGCATCGCCTTCTTGAGCTCGTTGCGCCGGTTGAGCAGCCACGTGCAGGGCAGCACGAGCATGAAGAACAGGGCGAATTCAATGGTTGGGAACAGCATGGTCGCCTCGGAGCAGCGCCTTGACCTGCGGCTCGATGAACGTCGCGAACGCCTGACCGCCGACACGGTAGCCGGCGCGCGTGAAGTGGATGCGGTCCTTCGCCATCAACGGGGGGTCCGCGGCCAGCCATCGCGCCGCCCCGCACCCGGCCGGCATCAGGGCCCACCAGTCCCAGAAGGCGATCCCCTCATGGGCGGCGAGGCGCCGCTGCACCTCCCGCACAGCGCCGAGCTGCGGCGGCCGGGCCGGACAGGTCTCGCTGCCGGCCGAGGCCGTCTCCTGCGCCGGCGCGGCGGCAGGACAGGCAGGGGCGTCGGGAGCGGGCTTGCAGGGGGACGGGACCCGTTCGGCCTGGGGCGGCCCGACCATCACCAGCCGCGCCCGCGGCGTGGCCCGGCGGATCGTGCGGATCACGCCCGCGTAGCGGTCACGGTAGGCGGCCGGATCGAGAGCGTCGTTGAACCCCTCGTTGGTGCCGAAGGCGAGCACGACGATGTCGGGCGCCAGTCGGCGAAGGGTGTCCACCAGGGTCCGGGCCGGGATCCGGCCGAGGATCTCGACCGTCGCGCCGGGATAGCCGACGGCCCCATACTCGATGCCTCCGTCCGACCGCCGGATCGTCATGCCGGAGACCGTCACCGGCTTGGCGGCAATCGTGCGGATCACGAGCCGCCGGAAGGCCGCCAAGCCGCCGGGCGCCTCGGCCCGCAGGACGACCGGGCCGGCCTCCGCCGCCGCCAGGGAGGCCGACAGCAGGGGAGTGTCGTCGGCCTCGACCGAGATCGAGCCGGCATCCACGCCGGTCCGGGCCTCGATCTCGACGAACGAGTAGGGCATCGGCGTCTCGGCCGTGACGCTCAGGGTCTCCCCGGCCGCGCTCGTGCTCGCGGTGTATCCCGACAGGCCGAACCCGTCCGGCGACGTCGCCCGCTGCAGGCTTGCATAGGTCCAGCCCTGGCTCGCGGCGACCTTCACCTGCGTGCTGCGCACGCCGGGATGGGGCGATCCGACGGGCAGGACGCCTGCGCCGCCGGCACCGTACCGCTCCTGCAGGGCCTGCCGGACCGCACCCGTGAACTGATCGGCCGCGGTGTGGCTGTCGCCGATCTGCAGGATCGACAGCCCCCTGCGGGTGCCACGGAGCGGTTCGGCCATCGCGCCTCGGTCCCGGGACGCCGGGGCGTCGGGCGCCTGCCCCCTCGCGTCCCGCGGGCTCGGGGCGACCCCGCCGGCCGGCGCGGGTGGGTTGGTGCTCCCGGCCGGAAGGACCAGGGCGAGCGCGAGCGGCAGGAGGAGCGCGCCCCCCGCCGCGGCCGGAAGGCCGTATCCGCGCCCGCCGAGGCTCACAGCTTCGCCTGATGCTGGCAAGGATAGCCCACGGCGATGCCCTGCTCCTTCAGGACGCCGGTCACGGTGCGCAGCAGGTACGCCGCGAGCACGTCGTAGCCCGCCGCCGTGAAGTGGATGCCGTCCGGTGCGCGGATCTGGACCTGAGCACCCTTGAGATCGGGCCCATAGGGCTGGAACACGTCGGCGCCGGACGCCGCCTGCTTCCAGGGCTCGACGTAGCGGACCTTCGGGTTGCCCAGTCCCCTGATCGCCTCGGCATAGACGGCGTTCTTCTCGGTCGCGTCGTCCTGGCTGACCTTGTCGCGCAGAACCGGGAGGCCGATCCACAGAACGCCGGCCCCCTCCGCGGCGAGGTTCCGCAGTAGGGCCTGGGACAGCTCCGCGTAGCGGCTGCGCCACGCCGCCGTGCCGAGGTCGAAGCGGGCCCGGCTCGTGTCCACGATGGATTGCCGGTCGTTCAGGCCGAGGGAAACCACGACGAGGGTCGGCTTCGCCCGCGCGACCACCGCCCTGCTCTCGGCGACCCAGTCGAACTTGGCCGGGCGGGTCAGGCCCGTGCCGTTCTGGGCATGCCGTCCGAGCCTGATCCGGGATCCGAGGCAGGCCTCGCGCGAGAGCAGCCGCACGGCGCCGCCCCACATGCCGTCGGACAGGGAATCGCCGACGAAGGCGATGCGGATCTCGTCGGGACCCGCCAGGGCCGGAACCGGCCCGACCGCTCCCGCGACCGACAGAAGAGAAGCCAAACCGCCCACGAGCGAGCGGCGCGACAGGAGTACGGTCTTCACGATGGTCCCCTGATCCGGTTCGGGCGGACGAGATCCGCCCGGATCTTCGAGATGAGCAGGATTTGCTGGCTGCCGGCAGGCCAGTATCGCTGCCGACATTGCCGCTTGCTGTAATCTTGTCGGTGATCCCTGCGGACCCGGATCGCAGTCCATCGCCCCCGGAGCGGCAGGCCGCCCGGGGCCATACTCTGGGCAGTCACCATAAATTGACGTTAATGGTCATGGTTTACGATCAGTTGACGCGATCGCCTCTAGGAGAGGCTGGCCGGCGACGCGCCGTTCCGGCGCCGGGCGGGAGACGAGCCCGTCGCGCGAGGTCGACCGTGGCGGCGCGAACGATCGACAGCGTCAAGGTCGACGCCCGTCGTCGTCCCCGCCGGGGCCTGACGCGTCTGCACCCGCCCTCGTGTTCGTGGTCATCCTCCACACCCCTGCTGCCCGGGCAGTCTAATGATTGTAGTTGTCACCTGCGGGCCGATGCGAAAGCTGGGCGCCGGCCCGCACGACCCTTGGAGGCCCGGATGACCCATCCCGTCATGCAGCGTCGGCGCTCGATCGGGCACGCTCTCCTGATCACGACGGTGATGTGGGGCGCTGCCGGCGCAGCGACGGCATGCCCTCTCGGTAGCCATCACGGCCCGCGCGCGAGGCTGCTCCAGAGCCTCGCCCAGTCCAATCATCCCGCCGCCAGGCCGAAGATGGTGACCGCGCAGGCCCAGCACCCCGCGCATCCGGCTCCGCCGGCCCGCACCGAACTCGGCTCCTACCATCGCGACCTGCCGAAGGGCGCCGCCGCGCCGACGACCTCGCAGCGGCCGCCCCTCCACGACAATCTCGGCCGGCTCGTCTGGGCCGCGGCGCAGCCCTCCCATCCGGAGGCACGCGCCTACTTCGATCAGGGCTACCGGTTCGCCTGGGCCTTCAACCACGCCGAAGCCGCCCGCGCCTTCCGGGCCGCGCAGGAGCTGGATCCCGGTTGCGCCATGTGCTTCTGGGGCGAGGCCTGGGTGCTCGGCCCGCACATCAACTTCCCGGTGGAGCCGGATGCCAACGCCCGGGCGCTCGTCGCCCTGGCGGCCGCACAGCGCCTCGCACCCGTGGCGGGCCCCCTGCAGGCGGCTCTCATCGAGGCGCTGTCCCGCCGCTATGCGGGCGACGCGACGGCGGACCGCAAGGCGCTCGACCAAGCCTATGCGGAGGCCATGAAGGCGGTGCAGGCCCGCTTCCCCGACAGTCCGGACGTCGCGCTCCTGACCGCCGATGCGCTGATGAACCTGACCCCCTGGGACTACTGGGATGACGGCGGCAGGACGCCCAAGGGTGAGACCGCGCGCATGGTGGAACTCATCGAGGGCGTGCTCGGCGACCGGAAGCTGGACGGTCTCGTCGCTGCACCCGATCATCCCGGCGCCATTCACCTGTACATCCACGCCGTCGAGGCCTCCGACCGGCCTGAGCGGGCGGTTGCGCACGCGCAGCGGCTGGAAGCCCTGATGCCGGGAGCCGGACACCTCGTGCACATGCCGAGCCACATCTGGTACCGGGTGGGCCGCTGGCGCGAGAGCCTGGAGGCCAACCTGCAGGCCGCCGCCGCCGATGAGGCGATCGTCCGCCAGGGCGGCGCGAGCCTGCTGTATTCCGAGGCCTATTACGCCCACAACGTCCACTTCGTGCTCGCCTCCGCGTTGATGGGGGGCGACGGGTCCACGGCCGTCGCCGCGGCGGAGAAGCTCGCCGGCATCGTGTCGGACCGGGCCAAGCGCGAGGTGCCGTGGACGCAGCCGATCGCGGCCGCTCCCTACACCGCCCACGCGCGCTTCTCGTCGCCCGAAACGGTGCTGGCCCTGCCCGAACCGGACGCGGGCTTCCCGTTCGTGAATGCCACGTGGCGCTACGCACGCGGCGTTGCCCTGGCGCGCCTCGGACGCGCCGACGAGGCGAGAGCCGAAGCGGCGGTGATCGGCCGGTTGGCGCAGACGCCGGAGGTCACCGGGCTCGCCGCCGCGGGCGTTCCGGGCGCGGAGGTCCTGACCCTCGCCGAGACGGTGATCGAGGCCCGCGTGGCCCAGAAGGCCGGCGATCATGCCGCCTCGGCCACCCTGTTCGGCAAGGCCGCGGAGATCCAGGACCGGCTGCCCTACATGGAGCCGCCGTTCTGGTACTACCCGGTGCACCAGTCGCTCGGCGCGGCTCTGCTGGCCCAGGGACGGCTCGACGACGCGGAAAAAGCCTTCCGCACCGCCCTGGAGCGTGCGCCGAACAACGGCTGGGCTGCCGCCGGATTGCTGCGTGTCGCGGAGCAGCGCGGCGACCCGCGCGGGATCGAGGACGCCAAGCAGCTGATGAAGGGCAACTGGTTCGGCGGCGCAGCGCCGCCTCTGGACCTGCTCTGATCCGCCGTCCCGGCGGGATCGCGCGCATCCAGCATGAGTTCGCTGGCCCGGCATTCGTTCGGCACCGTGGTCGCCGGCATCCCGCGCGGCGATGAGGCCCCGCATGGCCAGTGATCGGGAATGTCGTCGTCGATCGTCCCCTGCCTGCGGCCTGCGCCAAGTCGTTCCGTCTGATGAAACTTTTGTAGCTCGTCTCGGCTCTTCCGTGTTTCGCGGCGGATCAGGTCTAGACTGAACCCCGAACTCTGTTGACAGGTTCAAGGGGACGGGCAACCATCGTGGACAGAAGAGTCCGCGGCGGAACTCCCGCGCGGCCCGGCCCGGAGGACGCCCGATGTTTCGTTCCGTCATGCGGACCTGCGCGAGGCGGGTCGAGGCCCGGTGACCATCGTCACGGGCGTCGCTGGCGGCCTCGGGACCCTCACGCCACGACGGATGATCCGGTGCCGATCGGCAGCGCCCCGCGCGTCGGCGCCGCGTTCGAACCGGTCGGGCTCACGAGACAGCAGGGAGGATTGTTCGCCATGATGCGACGCCGCGATTTCGTCGCCGGTCTCGCCGGAGCCGGCGCGCTCGCGTCGGCCCCCCGCCCGGCCCGCGCCACCGCATGGCCCGCCCGGCCGATCAGCGTGGTGGTGCCCTACCCGCCCGGCGGCTCGACGGACATCACCGCCCGGATGGTGGGCGAGCGCCTCTCGGCGATCCTGGGGCAGCGCCTCGTCATGGACAACCGTCCGGGCGCCGGCGGCAATCTCGGCCTGGAGGTCGTCGCCCGTGCGGCGCCCGACGGCTACACGCTCGGCGTCGCCACGACCGCGCACGCAATCAACATGACGCTGTTCCGCAAGCTCAACTACGACACGCTGCGGAGCTTCGAGCCGGTGGCGCTGCTCACCGAGAATCCCCTCGTCCTGGTGGTGCCGGCCGCGGCCGCCTCGCGCAGCGTGCACGACCTCATCGCGGCCGCGAAGGCCAAGCCCGGTGCCCTGAACTACGCCTCCTCGGGCCTCGGCCAGTCGACCCACCTCGCGGCCGAACTCTTCGCCTCGATGGCCGGGATCAAGCTCACGCACGTCCCCTATCGCGGCAGCGCGCCCGCGATCACCGACGTGATGGCCGGGCAGGTCGACCTGATGTTCGACACTACGCAATCGGTGCTGCCGCATGTCGAGGGCGGTCGGGTGCGGGCGCTGGGCATCACCTCGGCGGAGCGGCTGCCGATCGCCAGGGACATCCCGACGATCCGGGAGGCGGCCCTGCCCGACTACGTCGCCATCGCCTGGAACGGGCTCGTCGCGCCGAAGGGCACCAGTCCCGACATCGTCCGGCGCCTCAACGCCGAGGCGGTGCGGGCGCTGCAGGAGCCTTCGATCGCCGACAAGTTCGCGGCTCTGGGCGCCACCAGCCGTCCGCTCGCCCCGGAGGCCTTCGGCGCCTTCATGGCCGACGAGATCGCGAAGTGGGGCGCGGTCGTGAAGCAGTCGGGCGCCACGCTCGACTGACGCGCCGCCGAGGTCGGCAGCCGGCCCGGGTTGCGCGCGCCCGGCGCGGCTCCCCGCGGGCGCCGGCGTCAGTCCGCCGGGTCGCGCACGACGATCACCGCGTCCAGGGCGAGGCAGGCGGTCTCGTCCGTGCCGACCAGGATCGGGTTGACGTCGAGGCTGTCGATCGCCGGATCCTCCATCAGGCGCCCGACCGCGCAGACGGCCGCCACGAAGGCGTCGAGCGCGAAGGGCGGCTCGCCCCGCACGCCCGCCAGGATCGGGGCGATGCGCAGGCGCGCGAGCGCCGCACGCACCGCCTCCGGACCGAAGGGCGGCAGCAGGATCTGCGAGTCCGGCAGGGCCTCGACGTAGCGGCCGCCGTCGCCGATCACCACCACGGGTCCGAAGCTCGGGTCGCGATGGGCGCCGATCAGCAATTCGCGGCGGCCTTGCACCATCGCGGCGACGATCACGCCCTCGTAGGCCGCGCCCGCCCGCGCGAGCCCGTCCCGGCAGGCCGCGACGGCGCGCGCGACCCCGTCCGGCTCACGCAGCCCCAGATGCACGAGGCCGAGATCCGACTTGTGCGGCACGTCGCGCGAGCAGCCCTTGACGGCCACCGGAGCGCCGAGCGCGTCGAGGGCCGCGACCGCCTCCTCGGCGCTGCGGCAGAGGCGGTGGGGCACCACCGGCAGCCCGGCGGCGGCGAGCCGCGCGAGGCTCTCGGCCTCGTTGAGGAGGCGCGCGGGTCCGGCGGGGGCTCGCCGCGGCGGCGCCGGGACGGCGGGGGCGGCCCGGGCGATCAGCTCGTGATGGGCGATGAACTGGTGCAGGGCCTGCACCGCCCCGCCCTCCGAGGCGAAGACCGGCAGGCCCTGGTCGCGGAAGGCCGCGGCCACGCCGGGCTGGGGCGCGTTCACCACCACGGGCTTGCCGGTCTCGGCCGCGAAGGCGGCGGCGTCGCGCGCGAAGGCCGGCACGTCGTAGCCCTGGCCCGCCACCGGCACGCCGATCAGGAAGGCGTCGGCGGACGGGTCGGCGGCGATCACCGGCAGGATCTCGCCGAACAGGCGGCTGTTCGTCAGCAGGGCCGCCGTGATGTCGACCGGGTTGGCGGTGGCCGCGAAGCTCGGCAGGATGGTGCGCAGGCGCGCCTGGGTGTCCGCCGCGAGCGGTTCGAGCGGCATGCCGACCGCGCTCGCCGCATCGGCCGCCAGCACGCAGGTCGCGCCCGAGTTGCTGATCGCCACGAGGCGCCGCCCCGCCGGCCGCCAGCCCTTCAGGTAGAGTTCGGCCGCCGCCACGAGGTCGCCGGTGTCGCGGGCGCGCCAGATGCCGTGCTGCTCCAGGAAGGCGTCCACCACCCGGTCCTCGTTGGCGAGGGCTCCCGTATGCGAGAGCGCGGCCGCCTGGCCCGCGGGCGTGCGGCCGGACTTGAGCGCGACGATCGGCAGGTCGCGCGCGCGGGCGACCGCCGCGGCCTGGGCGAGGTGGTGCGGGTCCGGGATGCTCTCGAGGTAGAGGAGGAGCAGGCGCAGGCCGGGATCCTCCGCCACGCTGGCGGCGAGTTCGCACACGGTCACGTCAGCGTCGTTGCCGGTGGCGTGGGCGTGGCGCACGCCGATGCCGCGCCCGCGCAGCAGCCCGTAGGGCACCACGCTCATGGCGCCGCTCTGGCTGACGATGCCGACCGGCCCGTCCGCGGGGGGCGCCTCGATGAACATGGTCGAGAAACTCGCCACCGCGCCGGTGCCGAAATTGGCGAGCCCCTGCGAGTTCGGCCCGACGACGCGCAGGCCGCGCGCGCGGGCCCGGGCTGCCATCTCGGCCTCGCGCGCCTTGCCGCCTGCGGTCTCGCCGAAGCCGGACGCCATCATCACCGCGACCTTGACGCCGACGGCCGCGCACTCGTCGAGGGCCGCCACCGCCGCCTCGCCGGGCACCGCGATGACGGCGAGGTCGGGGGCCTCGTCGAGGTCCGAGAGCCGCGGCACCGCCCTGAGGCCCTGCACCTCGCCGCGGTTCGGGTTGATCGGATGCACGGCGCCGCGGAAGCCGAAGCGCGACAGGTAGAGGAGCGGGCGCCCGCCGATCTTGTTGGGGTTCTCCGACGCCCCGATGACCGCGATGGAGCAGGGATCGAGAGCGGCTTTAAGGGACGCGGTCATGGGACGTCCTTGCGGAAGACGGGGATCAGCCCTTCGCCGAAGGGCGCGAAGTGGGCCGTGACGGGATCGCCGATGGCGAGGTCGCCCTCGCCGTGGGCCATCAGGCGGTATCCTTCCGCCGCATCGACGAGGAGGATCGTGTAGGGCGCGTGCGGGCGCAAAGCCGCGGAGGGCGCGCGGGCGACCGTGGTGAGCGCGTGGACCGTGCCCCGCCCCGAGGCCGCGCGCGTCTCGACCTCGGTCGCGCCGCAGGCCGGGCAGAAGCGGCGGGCGAAGGTCCAGCGCTGCCCGCAGGCGCGGCACTCCTGATAGGCGAGGCCGGGTTCGCCCCGCGTCCAGTCGGCGGCGGCGTGGCTCATGCGGCCTGCTCCAGAACGAGGCTGACGTGGGAGGAGAGCACGCCGCCGTCGCCGTGCAGCAGGGCGACGGCGGGCACCCGCCCCTGGCGGTCGCCGGCTTCCCCGCGCATCTGTCGCCACGCCTCGGCGAGATGCGCCATCGCGCCGCCGACGCCGCAATGGCCGTAGGAGAGAAGGCCGCCGTGGGTGTTGAGGGGCATCGGCCCGCCCGGCGCGAAATGGCCCTCGCGGGCGAGGCGTCCGGCCCCGCCCCGGGGCGCAAGTCCGATCTCCTCCAGCAGGATCGCCAGCGTGATGGTGAAGCTGTCGTAGATGCCCGCGTAGCCGATCTCCCCGAGGGTGCGCCCGGCCTGCGCGAGCGCCCGGGCGCTGCTGTCGCCCGCGCCGAAGCGGGTGAGCGAGGGCGCGGCGCTGACGTGCTGGTGGGTGTGGGCCTGGGCCGCCCCGGTGATGCGCACGCCGCCGCGCCCGGGGTCGCGGGCCACCACCACGGCGGCACCCCCGTCCGAGACCGGGCAGCAATCGAGGAGGCGCAGCGGCGTGGCGATCGGCTTGGAGGCGAGCACCTCCGCGGCCGTGACGGGCTCGCGCAGATGCGCGCCCGGATGCCGGGCGGCGTTCGCGCGCATCAGCACCGCGAGTTCGGCCAGATCCTCCGGGGGCGCGCCGTGCTCGTGGACGTAGCGGCTCGCGACGAGGCCGTAATAGGCCGGGATGGTCGGCCCGAGCGGCACCTCGTAGACCGGGTGCCCGACCTGGGCGAGGGTCTGCACCGCGCTGTCCCGGCTCTGGCCGGTGAGGCGGTTCTCGCCCGCCACCACGAGGATGCGCTCGGCCGCGCCCGCCCCGACCAGGAGATGGGCCAGCATCACCATGGCGAAGCCCGTCGCGCCCCCGAGCTGCACCGCGTGGGCGTAGGCCGGCGCGAGCCCGAAATGCTCGCAGAACACCGTCGAGAGCATCAGGTGCGGCAGCGTGGTGGAGTAGCCGCAGATCACGCCGTCGATCGCGCGCCGCTCCAGCCCGGCGCTCGCCAGCGCCTCGGTCGCGGCCTCGCTCATCAGGTCGAGGGTGGAGCGGCCCTCCAGGCGCCCGAACGGGGTCAGCCCGACCCCGGTGATCCAACTCATGCCGGGTCCTCCCTCATGCGGGCTCCTGCCGCCGCGCAGGCACGCGCTCGCGCTCCATCAGGTTCGCCTCCCGTCCCAGCGCCTCGGCGAGCAGCGTCTCGCGCTCGCGCAGGCGCGCCGAGAGGGCCGCGATGCTGAGGGCCGCCACCGTGCGGCCGGTCTCGTCGCGCACCGGCACGCCGATGGCCCCCATCGTGTCGACCACCCGGTCGAGCAGGATGACGTAGCCGCGCGCCCGCGCGGCCGCGATCGCCTCGCGGATCTCCGCCACGCCGAGGCGCGGATAGGCGTCGAGGCGGTGCGCGACGATGCCGAGGATCGCCTCCACCTCCCGGTCCGGCAGCCACGCCAGGAGCGCCAGCGCGCCCGCCCCGACACCCAGCGGGCGCCGGCTGCCGATGTCGAGGTAGTTGGCCCGGATCGGGTAGGAGCCGATCTCGCGCTCGACGCAGACCGCCTCGACGCCGCTGCGCACCGAGAGCAGCACGGTGTCGCCCGAGAGTTCGGCGAGCCGCACGAGGCTCGGGCGCGCCAGCGCCCGCAGGTCGTCGGGCCGCCCGGCGCGCGCCGCGAGCGCCAGGAACTCCGTCCCGGGCCGCCAGCCGCGCCCGTCGGGCCCCCGCGCCACGAAGCCCTCCTGAGCCAGGGTGTCGAGGATGCGCAGGGCCGTGACCTTGTTGAGCCCGGTCTCGGCCGCGAGGTCGGTGAGGCGGCGCGGGCCGGGCCCCGCGAGCGCCCGCAGCAGGGCGCAGACCTTCTGCACCGCGTTGGGCTCGGCCGCGGGCTCGGAGGGCGGGACGGCCTGCGGTCCCTCGGCGGCCTTGCGTCGCGCCATGCGCTCAGGCCGCCTCCGCCCCGCCGAGATAGATTCGGCGCAGGAGGGCGCTGTCCTGCAGCGCCGCGGCGGTGCCCTCCCCCGCCACTGCCCCGGTCTCGAGCAGGTAGCCGTAGCCTGCGTGCCGCAGCGCCTTCTCCACCAGCTGCTCGACCAGCAGAACCGCCGTCCCGCCGCGGGCGAGCCGGCTCGCCACGTCGAGGATGCGGTCGACCACCACGGGGGCGAGCCCGCCCGACGGCTCGTCGAGGATCAGCAGGCGCGGCTCGGCGATCAGCCCCTGCGCCACCGCCAGGATCTGCTGCTGGCCGCCGCTCAGGCGCGAGGCCTGCTGGTGGCGCTTCTCGGCGAGTTCGGGGAAGTCGGCGTAGACCCGCTCCAGGCCCCGGCGCGGATCGGACCCGCGGCCCGCATAGGTGCCGATCAGGAGATTGTCCTCGACGCTGAGGCTGGTGAAGACCCGGTGGCCTTCGAGCACCTGCACGAGGCCCGCCCGCACGATGTCGCCCGGGCTCGCGTGGGTGATGTCGGCGCCCGCGAAGGTGACGCGTCCGCGCTGCTTGGGGATCAGCCCCGAGAGCGCGTGCAGGATGGTGCTCTTGCCCGCGCCGTTGCGCCCGAGCACCACCACGAACTCGCCCGCATGGACCGTGAGGCCGACGCCGTGCACGACATGGGCCTTGCCGTAGGCGACGTGGAGGTCCGCGACATCGAGGAGGACGGGGCCGGGCCGGGACATCGTCAGGCTCCGAGATAGACGCGGACCACCTCCGCGTCGGTGCGCACCTCATCGGGGGTGCCGTGCTTGATCAGCCGCCCGCGGTCGAGGGTGGTGACCCGGCCGCAGACCCGGAAGACGAAGTCGGTGTGGTGCTCGACGAGCAGCACGCCGATGCCGCCGTCGCGGATGGTGCGCACGATGTCGGCGAGGTGGGCGATCTCCGCGCCGGTGAGCCCGCCGGCCGGCTCGTCGAGGAGCAGGAAGCGCGGGCGCAGCGCCAGCGCCCGGGCGATCTCCAGGAAGCGCTGCTCGGCATGCTCCAGCAGGTTCGCCCGCCGGTGGATCGCATGGCCGAGCCCGACCCCGTGGACGAGGTCGGCCGCCCGCTCGCGCAGGTCCGTCTCCTCGCGCAGCACGGACGGCAGGCCGAGCGCGGTGGCGAGGAAGCCCGCGCGCACGTCGCGCCACGCGCCCAGCATGGCGTTGTCGAGCACCGTGAGGTGGCCGAGGAGGCGCGGCTTCTGGAAGGTGCGGGCGATGCCGAGCCGCGGCCGGCGCTGCACCGAGCGGCGCGACAGCGCCTCCCCGTCGAGGCGCACCTCGCCCGCATCCGGGCGGTAATAGCCCGAGAGCAGGTTGAGGAGCGTGGTCTTGCCCGAGCCGTTGGGGCCGATCAGCCCGTGGATCTCGCCGGGCCGCAGGTCGAGGGAGACCGCGTCGAGGGCGGTGACGCCGCCGAAGCGCTTGGCGACGGACTCGGCCGCGAGGCCCCCGGCCTCGGGCAGGGCGGCGGGCAGGGAGGCGGCGCTCACGGCAGGGCCTCCCGGGCGAGCGCGGGCGCCTCGGGCGGCCGGGTTTCACCCACCGGCGGGGGCTCACCCACCGGCGGGCTCGCGCCCGCCTGCGAGGTGAGCGCGCGGCGCAGGCGGGCGAGGTCGGGGCGGACCTCGTGGCTGCGGTGCGGCTCGGCCCGCAGGCGGGCGGCCAGCACCTCCACGAGGCGGCCGATACCCTCCGGCACCAGCAGCACGACGATGAGGAGGGTCAGCCCGTAGAAGAACGTCCCGAGCTTGGCCAGCGGCGCCACCAGCTCGGGCAGCGCGGTGAGCACCGCCGTGCCGATCAGCGGCCCCAGGATGCTGCCGCGCCCGCCGATGATGATGCAGACGAAGAAGAACAGCCCGATCTCGAACACGAAGGTGTCGGGCGTGATGTAGGTCTGGAGCGCCGCGAACAGGGCGCCGCCGAGGCCGGCGGTGACGCCCGAGAACACGAACACCGTGAGCTTGACCCGGAAGACGTTGATGCCGACCGAGGCCGCCGCGACTTCGCTGTCGCGCACCGCGATCAGGGCGCGGCCCCACATCCGCCGGGCGATGCCCCAGGTCATCGCCGTCACGGCCGCGCCGATGGCGAGGATCAGCCAGTACTGGCCCCACGGCGTGTGGAACGGGGCCGGGAAGCCCGGCACCGACAGCCCGGTGCCGCCGCCCGTGAGCCCGCCCCAGGCCAGCGAGAGTTCGGTGACGATGAGCGCGAAGGCCATCGTCGCCATGGCGAAGTAGAAGCCCGGCAGGCGCAGCGAGGGCAGGCCGAGCAGCAGCCCCGCCGCGCCCCCGAGCGCGCCGCAGAGCGGCAGGACGAGGAGCGGATCGAGCCCGAGCGTGCCGGCCAGCACCGCGAAGCCGTAGGCGCCGACCGCGAGCAGGCCGACATGCCCGATCGAGAGCTGGCCGGCGAAGCCGACCACGAGGTTGAGGCCCGCCACCAGCACCCAGTAGGCGCCGATCAGCGAGACGAGGTGCAGCTGGTAGAGGTCGCCCGACCACCAGGGCAGCGTCACGAGCGCGAGGCCGGCCAGCGCCAGCGAGAGGCCGGAGGCGGAGCCGCGCATCAGACCGGCCTCACCCGCCGCGCGCCGAGCAGCCCCTCGGGCCGCACGAGGAGCACCAGCATCAGCAGGCCGACCGCGATCGTCTGCTGGTACTCGCCCCCGAACCAGTAGGTGGCGAAGGCCGAGAGCAGGCCCAGGCCCGCCCCGCCCAGCAGCGCGCCGAGGTTGCTGCCGAGCCCGCCCACCGCGAGCGCGATGAAGCCGTTGAGGGTCAGCGTCAGGCCGAGCGCGAAGAACGCGAAGGTGAGCTGCCCGGCCGCGAAGCCCGCGAGCCCCCCGAGCGCCCCCGCGAGCAGGTAGGAGGCGAGACGCACCCGGTCGGTCGGGATGCCGCGGGCGCGCGCCGCGAAGGCGTCCTCGGAGGTGGCCTGGAACAGCTTGCCCCACAGGGTCAGGCGGTAGAAGGCTTCGAGCCCGGCCGTCATCACCAGCACGGTGAGGATCGGCAGCCAGTACTTCTGGTCGAGCAGGCCCGAGGAGAAATCCTGCGGGATCAGCCGGGGGAAAGGCTTCGGCTCGGTGCCCCACCACAGGCCGACCGCCTGCTGCAGCATGGTGGCGAGCGCCAGCGTGGAGAGCAGCCACAGGTGCTCGTCGGACCGCGCCAGCACCCGGCGCACGCCGACGATCTCGGTGAACCCGCCGAACAGCGCCCCCACCAGCACCGCGCCGACGAGGCCCGCCGGGACCGGCAGCCCGAGCCCGGCGATGAACCATGCGCCGAATACGCCGCCGAGCATGCAGAGGTGGCCAGTGGTGACGCTGAGCACCTTCGAGGTCGAGTACATCACGTTGTAGGCGAGCGCCGTCGCCGCGTAGACGGCGCCGATGGCGAGCCCCGAGACGATCACGGCGAGCATGGGGCGTCTCCCTGCGAAGCGCGGCGGCCCCCTCCCCGGCCCGGGGCAAAGGCCCGGCTCGGGGCAAAGACCTGTCGGTTCACCGCGGCGCCGCGTCGTAGCAGCCGTCGCGGAAGGTGTTGGCGATGTTGGCCACGATGTTCCGGTCGGGGAAGCCGTTGTGGTTCTCCGGGCTCCACGTGTAGGTGGCGTAGACCCCCGGAAAGTCCTTCGTGCCCTCCAGCACCGTCTTGACCTTCTGCGGATCGGTGGACCCGGCGGACTTCACCGCGTGCTCGATGATCTTGACGGTGTCGTAGCCGAGCGCGACCCACCAGAAGGTGAAGTCGATCCTGCCGCCGAGGGCGGGCTTGACGGTGTCGATGAGGGCCTGGGTGCGCGGCGGCAGCTTGCCGTCGACGTAGGTGGTGCTCTGGTAGCCGGCCGCGAAGGCGTTCTGCCAGTATTCGGGCTTGTTGAGCAGGCCCTTGATCGGCAGGGCCATCACCGCGGGGTGGCCCACCACCGGCACGTCCCAGCCCATGTCGCCGCGGGTGTTCAGGATGCGCGCCATCAGGCCGGTGGCCGCGGTCCAGGGCATCACCACGTCGGCGCCCGCGGCCCTGGCCTTGGTCATCTCGTCGGTGAGATCGGTCTTGTTGGGGTCGATCAGCACCGAGTAGACCGGCTTGACCCCCGCCTGCTCCAGGAGCGCCGCCGCCGTCTTGGCGCTCGACGTGCCGTAGCCCGAGGTGTCGCCGATCACCGCGACCTTGCGGCGCTTGAGCACGTCGAGGGCGTAGGCGTTGCCGCCGGAGATCCACTGCGTGTTGGTGTTGATGGCCCGGAAGGCGAGCGGGTACTTCTTGGCGTCGATCAGCTCGTCGATCGAGCCGATGACAATGTTGGGGATGCCGGCCCGCGCCACGATCGGCACCGTGGCGAGCGACTCGCCCGAGTTCACCGGACCGATGATGAACTGCACCTTGTCGCTGAACAGCAGTTGCTGGGCGAGGTTCACCGCCTTGGTGGGCTCGCCCGCGGTGTCGCGGGTGAGCAGTTCGAGCTTGCGGCCGTTGATGCCGCCGGCCCGGTTGATCTCGTCCACCGCGAACTGGACGCCCTGGTTCTCGGCGATCGCCGCCGAGGAGAGCGGCCCGGTGAGCGAGGAGAGCCAGCCGATCTTGATCGGGTCCTGGGGCCGATCCTGGGCCTGCGCCGCGCCGGCCCCGAGAACCAGCGCGCAGAGGCCGAGCGCGCGCATCCATGCCGGTGACCGCATCTGACGTTTCCTCCGGGGGTCGGGCGTCGTGTCGGCCCGTTGCGGAAGATGGTTGCGTCTGGTGGAAGACCTGTCAAGATCGTTCCGTCCGAAGGAACGGATTTGCCGGCTTCTTCGCGGATGCAGCACAGAGTGCGGCATCATCGTTTCGCCAGACGGAATAACTGTCGGCGGCGTCGTCTCGGGGAGGAGACATGACGGGATTGCGCATCGGCTCGGGCTCGGCGTGGTGGGGTGACCGGCTGGAGCCGGCCCGCCGCAACGCCGAGGAGGGCGACCTCGACTACCTCTGCTTCGAGACGATGGCGGAGGCGACCGTCTCGGCGGCCCAGGTGCGCAAGCGCCGCGACCCGTCCTTCCCCGGCTACGACACCTACCTGGACGACCGGATGCAGCGCGTGCTGCCCGGCTGCCTGCGCCGGGGCACGAAGATCATCTCCAACCAGGGCTGGATCAATCCGGAGGGCGCCGCCGAGCGGATGGTGCACTGGCTGCGGGCCTGCGGCGCCCCGAAGGGCACGGTGGTGGCGGCGGTGTCGGGGAGCCTGATCACCGACCGCGTGCTCGACATCGCCGGTCCGCTGATGGAGGACGGGCGGCCCGCCGCCTCGCTCGCCGGCTCGATCGTCTCGGCGGAGGCCTACATGGGCGCCGAGCCGATCGTGCGGGCGCTGCGGGAGGGGGCGGCGATCGTCGTCACCGGCCGGGTCGCCGACCCGTCGCTGTTCATGGCGCCGATGATGCACGAGTTCGGCTGGGACCCGCTCGACCACGGACGCCTCGGCCCCGGCAACGGCATCGGCCACGTGCTCGAATGCGGCGCGCAGGTCACCGGCGGCTACTTCTGCGATCCCGGCTTCAAGGACGTGCCCGAGCCCTGGGACCTCGCCTTCCCGATCGCCGAGGTGGAGAGCGACGGCAGCGCGGTCATCACCAAGGTCGTCGGCAGCGGCGGCGCCGTGACCCTGCGCACCCTCAAGGAGCAGCTGTTCTACGAGGTGCACGACCCCGGACGCTACATCACGCCTGACGTGGTGGTGGACTTCACCACGACGCAGCTGGAGGAGGTCGGCCCGGACCGCCTCCGGGTGAGCGGCATCTCCGGCCAGCCGCGCACGCCCACCCTCAAGGTCTCGATCGCCTGCCAGGAGGGCCATATCGGCGAGGACATGTTCTTCTACGCCGGGCCGGGGGCGCTGCGGCGGGCCGAACTCGCCAAGCGGATCCTGGAGGAGCGCTTCCGCATCGTCGGGCTCGACGCGGAGGAGGTCCGCATCGACTTCGTGGGCGTCAACGCCATCCACGGCGGCCTCTCGCCGGCCGGCGCCGAGCCCTACGAGGTCGCCGTGCGGGTGGCGGCGCGCACCCGGACCCGCGAGGAGGCCCTCAAAGTCGGCCGCGAGGTCGACGGCATGGCGGTGTCGGGCGTCGGCATGACCGGCAAGCGCGTGCCCCACCAGGACCGCACCCGCGAGATCATCGGCGTGTGGTCCTCGCTGGTGCCGCGCGAGGCGGTGACGCCGGTCATCACCTACTACGAGGCCTGAGCCGATGCGCCTGCCCCTCCAGCACGTCGCCCACGTGCGCTCCGGCGACAAGGGCAACACCTCGAACGTTACGGTGATCGCCTACGAGCCGGACCTCTACCCCTACCTCAAGGACCAGCTCACCGCGGAGGCGTTCCGGGCCTTCTACGCCGGGATGGTGACCGGACCGGTGACCCGCTACGCGGTCGATCATCTCGGCGTCCTGAACTTCGTGGCCGAAGGGGCGCTCGGCGGCGGCGTCTCGCGCTCGCTCTGCCTGGACAATTACGGCAAGGCGCTCTCGGCGGCGGTGCTCGGCTTCATGCTCGACATCCCCGACCGCCTCGCCAACCGCCTGCGCAACTACCACCCCGCGCCCGAGGAGACCCCGGCATGAGCGCCGTTCCGGAGACCCTGCGCGAGATCGCCTCGGGGCTGCTGTTTCCCGAAGGCCCGGTGGCGATGCCGGACGGCGCGGTGCTGGTGGTCGAGATCGGCCGCGGCACGCTCACCCGGATCGCGCCCGACGGCAGCAGGAGCATCGTCGCCGCACCCGGCGGCGGGCCGAACGGCGCCGCGATCGGCCCGGACGGCCGCTGCTACCTGTGCAACAACGGCGGCTTCCGCTGGACCGAGCCCGGGGATCCGAGCGGCTACCGCCCGATCGGGCAGGCGGAGGATTATTCGGGCGGGCGCATCGAGCGCGTGGATCTCGCCACCGGTGCCGTCGAGGTTCTGTACACCGAGAGCACGAACGGACCGCTGAAAGGCCCGAACGACCTCGTGTTCGACGGGCTCGGCGGGTTCTACTTCACCGATCTCGGCAAGGTTAGGGCCCGCGAGCAGGACCGCGGCGCGGTCCACTACGCCCGCGCCGACGGGAGCCTGATCCGGGAGATCGTGTTTCCGATCCTCACCCCGAACGGCATCGGCCTCTCGCCGGACGGGCGCACCCTCTACGTCGCGGAGACCGAGACGGCGCGGCTGTGGGCCTTCGACCTCGACGGCCCGGGGGAGATCCGGCGCCAGCCCTTCCCCTCCCCGCACGGCGGACGCCTCGTGGTCGGGCTGCCGGGCTACCACCGCTTCGACTCGCTCGCCGTCCAGGCCGACGGCCGGATCTGCGTCGCGACGCTGGTGAGCGGCAGCATCACCATCGTGTCGCCGGACGGCGCGTCGGTGCGCCACGTGCCGATGCCCGAGCGCTGGCCCACCAACATCTGCTTCGGCGGGCCGGACCTCGCCACCGCCTTCATCACCCTGTCGTCCACCGGACGGCTCGCCACGATGCCGTGGGAGCGCCCCGGCCTGCCCCTCCACCACCTGAACCCGCGGGGCTAAAGATGCCGCACGCGCTCGTCGTCGGCGGCCTCGGGGTCGTCGGTCAGGGCCTCGTCCGCCACATCGCCGGCCGGCCGGGCTGGCGCGTCACCGCGCTGTCGCGGCGGGCGCCGCCCGCGCCCTCGCCCGCCCGCTTCATCCCGGTCGACCTCCTCGACCCGGCCGACGCGGAGGTGAAGCTCGCCGACCTCTCTGACGTCAGCCACGTGTTCTTCGCCGCCTACGCCGAGCGGCCGAGCCCGGCCGAGGAGGTCGCGCCCAACCTCGCGATGCTGGAGACGGTGGTGCGCCGGATCGAGCGGACGAGTGCCAGCCTCGCACATGTCAGCCTGATGCAGGGCACCAAGGCCTACGGCACCCATCTCGGGCCGTTCAAGACCCCGGCGCGGGAGACCGACCCGCGCCACATGCCGCCGAACTTCTACTACGACCAGGAGGATTTCCTGCGCGCGGCGAGCCGCGCCGCGGGCTGGACGTGGTCGGCCCTGCGCCCGCGCACGGTCTACGGCTACGCGGCCGGCAGCCCGATGAGCATGACGGCGGTGATCGGGGTCTATGCGGCGATCTCGAAGGAGCTGGGCCTGCCGCTGCGCTTTCCCGGCACGCCGGGCGGCTACCGGGCGATCCAGCAGGCGGTCGATACCGACCTCCTCGCCGAGGCCGCCCTCTGGGCCGCCACGGAGCCGGCCTGCGCAGGCGAGATCTTCAACGTCACCAATGGCGGCCTCTTCCGCTGGGAGCACCTCTGGCCGCGCATCGCCGAGTGGTTCGGCCTCCCCTGCGGCCCGGTGCAGACCCTGCGCCTCGCCGAGGTGATGGCCGACAAGGCACCGCTCTGGGCGCGCATGACCGCGGCGCACGGCCTCAAGCCCCTCGCCTACCGCGACCTCGTGTCGTGGAGGTTCGGCGATTTCCAGTGGCACGCCGACTACGACAGCCTGGTGGAGACCACCAAGATCCGCCGCTTCGGCTTCCACGCCATCGTGGACGACGAGGAGATGATGCTGCGCCAGATGGCGGGGCTGCGCGCCGACCGGGTCATCCCGTAGCGGCCGGGCACCTTCCCGGACGCCGGAGGCGATGGCTCGGCCGATGCGAATGGCCAATGCTTCGGCGGCCCCTCAGGCTGTGCGGTGCCGCAGGCGCGAGAGGCTCTGCCACGCCGGCGCCAGGACGAAGCCCGTGAGCGGGATCAGGAGGCCGCCGACGATCAGGCCGACGAGCCCCGAGGCCGCGGCCGTGACCAGCCACTCGACCAGACTCCGGCCCGCCGGAAGCAGCGCCGCGAGGCGCGCCGCCACATCGTGGATCGCGTGGGCCGGACCCGACAGGCCGTAGGTCTCCAGCCCGTGGACCAGGATGCCGCCACCCACCCAGATCATCGCGGCCGTGCCGACGATCCCGAGCAGCTTGAGCAGTCCGGGCATGCCCTTGACGATGGCGCGTCCGACGCCGCGCCCGAGGCTCCCGAGCGGCGGGGGCGCGGTGCTGCCGGCCAGGGCCACGCCCGCATCGTCGGCCTTCACGATCAGGGCGACGGCGCCGTAGACCGCCACGGTGATGCCCAGGGCGACGACCGCCAGGACGGCCGCGCGCATCCAGAAGCTCCCCTCCGGGATGGCCGCAAGGGTGATCGCCATGATCTCCGCGGAGAGGATGAAGTCGGTCTTGATGGCACTCGCCACGCGCCGGTCCTCCACCGCCCGGGCATCCCCCGCACCGGCGCCGAGCTGGTCCTCGTGCGCGTGGGCCTGATGCGGGAAGAGGGCCTCGTAGACCTTCTCGGCGCCCTCGTAGCAGAGGTAGGCGCCGCCTAGCATCAGGAGCGGGGTGATCGCCCACGGGGCAAACGCGCTGAGCGCGAGCGCGCCCGGCAACAGGAACAGGAGCTTATTGCGCAGCGAGCCGATCGCGATCCGGCCGACGATCGGCAGCTCGCGGTCGGCGGCGAAGCCCACGACGTAGCGCGGCGTGACGGCGGCATCGTCGATGACGACACCGGCCGCCTTCGTTCCGGCCTTGGCGGCCTGTCCGGCGATGTCGTCGAGGGAGGCTGCCGCCACCTTGGCGAGGGCCGCGATGTCGTCCAGCAGGGCAATCAGTCCGATGCTCACGGGTCCTCCTCGGTGCGCCGGCGTCGCTGGAGAGACGCGCGGGAGCCGGGTTTAATCCGGCGCGGCCGCGCCCGCGAGCCCCGACCTCACGGCTCCCCTTGAATGACCGCCTCCGACAGCACGGCCGCGAGGGCGTCCGCCATGGCCGTATCGTCGCCCGCCATGCCGTCCATCGCCGCCATCCGGGCGACGGCGGTGGCGGCGATCCGCTCCTCCACCGTGTCCTCGGCGTAGGCGTAGTAGATGACCGCGTGCTGCCCGTCGCGGTGGCAGCGGCCCTCGATCTGCTGCAGCTGGATCGCGCTGTGGCGCATGTCGTGGATCACGAGCGAGCGCGGCCGCTCGCCGCCCGGCCGCTCGTGCCGGTGCAGGGAGATCGACTCCGTGACCGTGAAGATCACGGCGTCGAGCAGGCCTTCCTGGAACTCGCACCGCGTCGCCTCGTTCGCGTCGGCCGGGCGCTGCCCGTTGATCTCGCCCACGCGCCAGCGCTGCCCGCGCAGGCTCTCGGCGAGCAGGGCCGAGGTCTCCAGGAAGGCCGTCGAGATGGCGACCTGCTCGCCGCCGGAGAGGAGATCGTTGGCGAAGGCCGCGGTGCCGGCGATGCGCAGCAGGCTCGCCTTCTGGCGGAAGCGCAGATCCGCCGCCCAGCCGGCCGGACGCCGCGTCGAGCCGCCGAGCAGCCCGAATTCGCGGCGGAACTCGCGCCAGGACGCCTCGTAGAGGCGCCGCTCCTCGGCACCGAGCGCGGTCGGCGCGAGTTCCCGCTGCACCTCCGGCCAGCCGGCGATGTCGGCCGGGCGACGCCGCAGGCCGATCGCGCCGCGGCCCTTGTAGAGCAGGTCCGCCATCACGGCGCGGTCGCGCGCGTTGGGCGTCCAGCTCCAGTTCGTCCAGCGTCCCTTCGCGCGGCCGATGCCGAGCGTGCGCATCAGGGTGCGGAAGTCGGCCAGGGATTCCACGGGCCGCCCCGCCGCATGGCCGAGCAGGCGGCCGAGATAGAACAGCTCGTGCGGCGCCTGCCCGGCCGTCGCGCTCATGTAGATCGCGAAGGCCGCCTGGTCGGCGAGCTGGCGGCAGGCCATGCTCTGCTGGGCGTAGGGATTGCGCAGGCGGTGGGCCTCGTCGAACACCACGACGGGCCAAGTCCGCTTGGGGCGCCCCTCGCGGGCGAGCTCGTTGTTGCGCGCGCGGGTCGAGCGTCGGGTGCTCGCCGGCGGCGGCGTGAACAGCGACTTGGTGCGCTCGTAGTTGATGAGCGTCACGGCCTTGTCGGCCAGCCCGCTTCCCGCCATCGTCCGCCGCCATTGCGGCAGGCCGCCCTTGGGGCAGACGATGAGGATGTCGCGCTCGGGCATGGCGGCCAGGGCCGACCACACGGAGAGCGTCTTGCCGAGCCCGGTCATGTCCCCGAGGAGGAAGCCGGGCCGGCCCTCCGCGCGATGGGCGAGGATCGCCTCACGCGCCGCCCGCTGATGCGGGCGCGGCACGAAGCGGACGGGCTCACTCGTCTCGGGCGGCATCGCGTGAAGTGGCCGGATCCATCTGCAGGGCGGCGCGCGTCGGCGCGTGTCGTGCACCATCCCGTCCGGACGGCCGCGGACGCCGAACGAGCCGACGCGGATGGCCGCGCCGGCTCACGGCGAGCGATTGTGGGCTATCGCCGCCCGGATGCCCCGGCGTGCAGGTCCCGCTCGACGGCGGCGAGGGCGCTGGCATGCGCCTTGGCTTGGCTGACGTGGGGCCGATCCGACCGCTCGACGAGCTTGCCGCGCTTGCGGATGGCCCACTGGAACTGGCCGGCCGGCTTGGTGAGAGGGGCGACTTCGATGGAATAGGGAGGAATGCTCTCGTCTGTCATGACCGTCATATAGGCATCCTGGCCGGCGCGTGCCACCCGATCCCGTGCAGGGCCGGTCACGGCGCTGAAGGGGGCCGCGCGGCGCGCGGGGCGGAAACAGCCTCCTGCCGTCCTGGCGTCGCTGCTCCGCGGACCCGGGCGGCGCAAGCCCGGGTCTGTGCAGCACGGGCAGGGCGACAGGCTCCTGCGCGCCGGTGCTATGAGGGCCCTCTCAGGACGACAGCGATCGTGCCGACGCCTCTTTCCATCGGATGAGCTTGGAGACGACGGTCTTCACGTGCCTGCGCACGTCGTCGGCCCTGCTGCCCGATGGCTCTTGGGGCGAGCCGCCAGTCCGAATCGGAGCGTTTCGGAAGGAAGGCATGGGGCACCTCACGGGTTGTGGCCTCGACACGGGTCGTTTGCCTCGGTGCGGACCGCCGTGCCGTGCTGAGAAGCACACGAACGATGGTCCCCCCAGGCTGCCGGGGCGTGACCTGGGCGGATCGCGGCGGCCCGCGCCGCCGCGATCGCGTCTGCGTCCGGCCCCTCACCGGCCCGGCGCGTGCGCGGCGGCACCGAGGACGTCGGCACGGCCGCGCGCCGTCATCGCACCCGATTCAAGGGCGCTCAGAAGTAGTGACGGCGATGGTGGTGATGACCCCAGTGATGACGGTGGCCCCAGCCCCAATGCCGGTGATGGTGGTGGTGGCCCCAGCCCCACGGCCGGTAATGATGGCGATGGCCCCAGTGATGGTGGTGGCGGTGTCCCCAGTACTGCACGTGCTGCAGGGTCTCGGGCTCGGCCTGCGCCGCCAAGCCGGCGGCTGCGCCCAGCGGCGACGCCTGCGCGCTGGAGGACAGGGTGGGCGCAACCTGGAGCGCGCCCAGGACGGCGAGCGCGGCCAGCAGAGGTAGTGATCGTCTGGTCATGATGGTCTCCCAAAGCATCGATGGCGCGAAGCGTGACAGGTGAATGCCGGCCTGAGCCGGCCCAGGCGTCGGTGTTTACTCCCGCACGGATTGCAGAATGCGCGTATTGCGCTCCACCAGAGCAGTGTCTGGTTTCCGTTCTTCAGATCATGACTTGCTGGTCTGCAAGTCTGATGTCTTAAAGCGCACTTTGCGCGCCCTCATCTGAGCGAATGCTGAACGATCATCGGGGTGGCTGGATCCGGCCGATCGGCGCACGAGGCCCGACGACGATGCCGGCGCCCTCGGCGTCGTCGGCAGGCAGGACGAGGCTCGGTCGCGCGCCCCGCCGGGTCGCTCGCCCGCATCCTGCGCCCGCGCTTCCCCTTCGCGACGATCCGCCCTACAGCCCCTCCTCGGTCCGGCGCCGTGGACGCGATGGCGCGCCGGGCGGGTGCGGCCGGCCAGAACGAGGATGCCCTCTGCGGTGCGCAAGCTCCTGTACAGGCTCGGCTTGTCCTTCGAAGATCCCGCCGATGAGCGCGCCTTCGTCGCGCGCTTCACCCTCGATGATCTGGGCCGCACCCAGGCGGCCATGCTGCTCGGCGCCTTCGTCTACTGCGCCTTCGCGGTGTGGGACTGGATCCTCGATCCTGCGCAGTGGCGCGCGACGCTGGCCCTCCGGCTGGCGGTCGCGGTCGCGGTGCTCCTGCCGGCGACCGCGGCCTTGAGCTGGCCTGGGGCGCGCCGCCGGGCCGAGGCGATCTACCTCGTCTACTGCGTCGTCCCCGGCTGCGTGCTCAGCCTGATCTACCTGCTCCTGAAGCCCGGCTTCGACCATGCCGCCGCCGGCATGATCATCGTGATCCTGTTCGTTTCGACGCTCCTGCCGCTGCGCCTGCCCTCGCTCGCCGCCTTCTGCGGCCTGACCTGGGCCTGCTTTGCCCTGTGCGAGTCCTTCGCGGTCCACGAGCGCGCGGGCATGCGCTTCGTGAACAATTTCGAGATCGGCATGGCCTACGCGCTCTCGCTCTACGCGGTTGGGGCGCGGGAGGTCCGGGCGCGGCGGCAGTTCCGTACCGAGGCGGCGCTGCGGCGGGAGAAGGAGCGCTCCGAGGCGGCCTTCGCGGACCTGCGCCGGGCGCAGGCCCACCTCGTCCAGGCCGAGAAGCTGGCCTCCCTCGGCCAGCTCGTGGCCGGGGTCGCCCACGAGATCAACACGCCGATCGGACTGGCGCTGACCACCTCGACCGCCGCGGAGGGCGACCTGAAGCAGCTGCTGCGAGCGGTGGAAACCGGACAGGTCCGCCGGTCGGAGCTCACGAATGGGCTTGCGCGGCTGAGCGAGGGGATGCGGCTGCTGTTCGCCAACCTCACGCGGGCGGCCGACCTCGTCCACAGCTTCAAGCAGGTCGCAGTCGACCAGGCCAACGAGGAGCGGCGCCGCTTCGAGGTGCGCAGCTGGCTCCTGGAGGTGATGAGCACGCTCGGGCCGCTCCTGCGCCGCAAGGGGCACGAGGTCCGCGTCGCCTGCGAGAGCGGGATCATGCTCGACACCTATCCGGGTGCGCTGGCGCAGGTGATCAGCAACCTCGCGCTCAACGCGGTGATTCATGGCTATCCGGACGGCCGGTCGGGCGTTCTCGACCTCACGGTGTCGCGCGCGGGAGAGGATCGCCTGTGCATCGTCTTCGCGGATGACGGCATCGGTGTCGCGCCCGAGAATTTGCCGAAGGTGTTCGATCCGTTCTTCACCACGCGGCGCGACAAGGGCAGCACGGGTCTGGGCCTGCACATCGTGTTCAACCTCGTCGCGGCGAGCCTGCAAGGACAGATCGCCTTGTCGAGCGACGTCGGAGCTGGCGCCCGGTTCGTCATCACCCTGCCCCTGTCGCTGAGCCGAGCGCCTGCGGACGGAGCCGCCGCCAACCTCGCCGTCTCTGCTCGGGCTCCGGCCGAAAGCGAGGCATCGCCCTAGGCGAGGCGAACGCTGCGCGCTGCGTCGGACAATGTTCTAGCTCGACCCGGGCCCGTCCGGCGCCGCGTCCCATGGAGGTTCCTCCCGGTGCGGCGCGGTCGAGCGCGTCCTGGGGAAGGCCGGCAGACCGTCGCCGACGACGTCCCAGACCAGCCGCTCGGCCATGTAGGTGTGGTCCCGCGGCGGCACGCCCGCCGGCTCGTCGAGGCTGGCCGTCGTGACGTCGACCTCGCCGGGGGCCTCGTCGCTCTCGTAGGTCAGCGAGGTGCCGCAGGCTCCGCAGAAGCGCCGGGTCACGCGGGGGCTCGACCGCACGCTGCGCGGCTCGCCCGCCGTCCAGCACAGGGCCGCCCGCGGGACGCTGAACCACGCCACGGAGGCCGCCCCCACGCTGCGGCGGCAATCGGCGCAATGGCAGACGGTCTCGTGGAACGGCTCGGCCTCCGCCTCGTAGCGAACTGCACCGCAATGGCATCCACCCCGCAGCATCGACCGGTCTCCCGCGTGGTCCGTCGCATCCGCACATCCTGTCGGCGCCGAGGAAGCGACCGGCACGAGCGGCTCCGACCCAGGTGACGGCGGAAGGCCGCGCAATGTTCCGGCGGCCATGGGCATCGGCCGTTTTTGAACGGCTGGATCCGCAGGGGCGGTTGGCGGATCCGGCGCTAGCCGCCCGGCGCGCGCCATGACACCGGCACTTCGTCGACGCGCCGGATCGCAGCCGAGCCTCGCACCGTCAGCGGGGCGTCGAGGCGCAGGTCGGGAAGCCGGGTGGTGAGAGCCCGCAATCCCTCCTCCAGCTCGATGCGGGCCAGCGCCTCGCCGAGGCAGCGATGCGCGCCGCCGCCGAACACCATGTGCCAGCGCGGATGATCGCTGCGGCGCAGATCGAAGACGTCAGGATCGACGTAGAGCGCCGGATCGCGCATGGCCGACAGCGTCGAGAAGGACACCAGAGCCCCCGCGGGCAGCACGCCTCCGTCCAGGGCGATCGCCGACAGCGTGAAGCGCGGGAAGGAGCCGACCGCCGGCTCGAAGCGCAGCGCCTCGGCGACGGCGCCGGGAATCAGCGCCTCGTCGCGGCAAACCGCCTCCCACTGCGCCGGATGCGTCAGGAGAAGACCGGTCTGGATCGCGAGCGCGGCCCGCGTGGTGTCGCTGCCCGCCAGGATCAGCGAGACGATCTGCATCCGCGTCTCGGCGGCTTCGTCCGGATCACCCGCCTCGATCAGCGGCACCATGGCCGAGATCAGGTCGTCCTGCGGCGCACGGCGACGCTGTTTCACGAGGTCGTCCACGTAATCGGTCAACCGGCGCGCCGCCTCCTCCGCCTCCGGCAGATCGGAGGGCTGCCACGTCGAGGTGAGCGCGCGGGACATGGCATAGACCCACCGCGTGAAGTCCGGCACGTCGCGCTCGGGTAGGCCCAGGATGAGGCCGATCGCCCGCGCCGGAAGCGGTGAGGCGTAATCGGCCAGCAGGTTCATCCGGCCGCGCGGGACCTGCTCGGCCACGAGCGCCTCGGCTAGCGCACGGATGCGCGGGCGCAGGGCCGCGACGACCTGGACCGCGAAGGTGCGGGCGATCGGCGTGCGTCGGCGCCGGTGAACCTCGCCATTGGAGAGAAGCACCGTCTGCTGGAAGAAGTCGAACAGCGGCCCCGCCGTGATGCCGCGCAGACGGGCGAACTCCGTCTCGACCTGCCGCAGGCGCGGATCGGTGACGAGCGCCTGCACGTCCCTGGCCCGCAGCAGCATGACGACGCCGTCGTCGACCCGGATGAGGGGCGTGATCTCGCGATGGCGCGCGAGCACGGCATGCGGATCCGCTTCAAGCGCGGCCCGCGTGACCATCGTGAGGCCCGTTTCGGCCTCGCTCGACGCAGCAGTCGAAGTGGACGCGGCCATCGTCGCCCTCCCAGGCTCCCTGGCCGGCATTGTGAGAGGGAGCGGGCCGAAGTCCAGCGTGGCGGGACGGGAATCGGGACACCGGCTCGGGGCGGACCGATGGCGGGCTCGTGGACCGAGGCCCCGCTGGCGTCGACAGGCTGCGGCGCACAGGCCTCGATCGGGAACCTTGACCCGTGCGGGCGCCGCCGGACCGCGGGCGCTGCGGGGCAGCCCGTTCGTCCGCGAAGCGGCGGCGAGCCCGGCATTCGCTCTCCGTCGGAGATCGGAGCCTCGGAAGACCTTGCACGCGCTCGGGATCATCGTCGGAGACGGGAGCGGTTGTCCTGTCGGGTCAAGCGACGCCGGGCACCGCGCCCTATCGTGCGATCTGAGCAGGGCGTGGCCGGCAACGGCCACGTCCGGGCGGGCGCGCGGGTCGTCCAACCCGCGCGGTCCCGTGGGGCGAAGGAGACGACCTCATGAAGCGCTTCATCATCGCAGCCTTCGCCATCACGACCCTGATCCTGACCAGCGTCGCCGCCGAGGCCCGCGGCTTTCGCGGGGGCGGAGGCGGGTTCCGGGGTGGCGGCTTCCACGGCGGCGGCTACCGCGGCGCCGGGTTCCGTGGCGGCGGCTACCGCGGCGGGCGTGTGGCGGGCATTCGCGGTGGATATCGCGGCGGTTACGCGCACCGGGGCGGATACGGGCGGTACGGCCGGTACGGGTATGGCCGATACGGGCGCTACGGCGGCTACGGCTACCGCTACCGGCCTTACGGCTACGGGCTGGCGGCGGCCGGGGTCGGCGCCGCGGCAGCGGCAGGCTACCGAGCCACCTACGGCCGGTGCGGTCCCTACCGCTACTGGGATGCCTATGCCGGCCTCTGCCGCCCGTACTGAGCGCCGCCGCGGCGGAGCCCGTCCTCGTCTCGCGACCGGACGGCGTTCCCGCGGCACCATCGTCCCGGGATCCCTGGAGCGCCCGTCATGCGTCTTCCGATCGCCGCCCTGCTCCTCGCCGCCGCGGGGCTGTCCCCCGTTCAGGCGCAGCCGGGCGGGTCCGCGCAGCCGCCGCTTCTCGTCCACGGCAACTACTGCGGCTTGGGGAACCGGGCGCCGCTGCCGCCGGTCGATGCGCTCGACGCCGCCTGCGCGCGCCACGATGCCTGCACGCATCCGGGCCGATTGCCGTCCCGCTCATGCAATCTGCGCCTGCTCTGGGAAGCGGATCTGATCTCCCGCGATCCGCGCCAGCCGGACGACGTGCGGGCGGCCGCCGGCTTCATCGCCTTCGGCGCCTCGCTCCTGCCGTTCGACACCACACCCCGGCCCGTGGTGGTCGGTGTCCACGGATGGTCCGATCCCTACGCCCAGCGGCGCGTGCGAGCGCTGTACGCCTACTAGAGCCTTCCGCGACGATGGACAGCTCCGGCCGCCTGCGAGGGGTGCGGAGGGTCAGCGAAAGATCAGAACCGGCAGTTTGGAATGCGTGAGGACCTTCATGGTCTCGCTGCCGATCACGAGGGCGGAGAGGCCGCGACGGCCGTGCGAGGCCATGGCGATGAGATCGCAGCCGCGGGCCCCGGCGGTTTCGATGATGGCCTCGTAGGGCTGCCGATCCTCGACCGTCACGACCTCGCACGCGACACCGGCCTCCCTGGCCTCCTGCGCGGCCTCGCCGAGCCTCCGCGCCGCATCGGCCTGGGCATGCCGCCAGAATTCCTCCGCGTAGGGCTGGGACGCTCCAAGACCCAGGGTCGGGAGCCGATGGACGACCGTCAGCACGGTCACCTTAGCCCCGACGGTCTTGGCGAGGGACACGGCTTTCGTCACGGCCGAGGCGGACAGCGGCGTCCCGTCGGTCGGGACGAGGATGTGCTGGTACATCGGCATCTCTCCCGTTTAGCCGCGAGCCACGCTCGCGTCCTCGTTCGGGGCCGACCCACAGGGACCGTTCCGGATGATAGCAGGTCAACCTGCCGCATTCGAGCGCTGTCGGTTGACTGACCGCAGACGCGCCGGCCGGATCGGGGGCCGAGCCGGGACCTGCGGCGATCCGCAAGCCGGTTGACCCGTTCAGTCAAGCAGTGCCGCGAACACCCTTTAGGTTGACTGCGAGGCGCCCACCCGTCCGGCTCCTCGACGGAGCCCAGAGGGGGCGGGCATTCATCGGAGACGGCCATGCAGGTGACCAGACGGGCTCTCGCCGCAGGCGCCGCCGCGATCCCCTTGGTTGGGGTGGGGCTGTCCCGTGCCGCCGCTCACACCGTCGCCCGGGATGCGCCGGTC
Source organism: Methylobacterium isbiliense (assembly GCF_022179325.1). Lineage (GTDB taxonomy): Bacteria > Pseudomonadota > Alphaproteobacteria > Rhizobiales > Beijerinckiaceae > Methylobacterium > Methylobacterium isbiliense. Next base: position 78,163 of record NZ_BPQQ01000060.1, read on the forward strand.
ATCGGCAACCACGCGGTCGCCGATCCGCTCGAACTGGCCACGGAGGCCTACATCTACGGCTACCCGCTGATCACCATGGAAATGACCCGGCGCGTGCTGACCAACGTCGCCGCCCCGGAAGGCCTCAAGGGCGCCCCCATGGGCCAGTTCACCCATGCCCGCGAATACCCCGACGCGACATTCCGGGCCGTCACCGCTCCGAACGCCGACACGCTCTACTCCGTCGCCTTCGTGGATGTCGGCCGGGAGCCCTATGTGCTGAGCCTTCCGGACATGGACGGGCGCTACTTCCTGATGCCGATGCTCAGCGCCTGGACGAACGTGTTCGCGGTGCCGGGCAAGCGCACGACGGGAACCGGGCCGCAGACCTACCTCATCGCCGGCCCCGGCTGGAGCGGCAGCGTCCCGTCCGGTGCCACGCTGATCCCCGCCCCCACCAGCCTCGTCTGGATCCTCGGCCGGACCTACTGCACGGGCACGCCCGAGGATTACAGGGCCGTGCATGCGCTCCAGGACCAGTACCGGCTCGTTCCCCTGAGTGCGGCCGGACGGCCCTACACGCCGCCGGCAGGCCGGGCGGACCCGGGCATCGACACCAAGACGGCGGTGCGCGAGCAGGTCAACCGCATGGACGCGGCACGCTACTTCACCCTGCTCGCCGCCCTGATGAGGGATAACCCGCCGGCGCTCGCCGATGGAGTCCCGGTGGCCAAGTTGGCCTCGCTCGGCATCGTGCCGGGTCAGCCCTTCGATCCGGCAAGCCAGCCTCCGGCCATCCGCGAGGCGGTCGAGCAGGCGCCGCAGCGGGCCCTGCCCCGCATCATGGAGCACATCAAGACGGCGGGCGAGCACGTGAACGGCTGGACCTTCACGACGAATGGCGGGGATTACGGCAAGGACTACCTGCAGCGCGCCCTCATCGCCGCGGTGGGCCTGGGCTGCAACCTGCCGCAGGATGCGGTCTACCCAACCACCACCGTCGATGCTGCGGGGCGACGACTGACCGGCGCCTCCAAGTACGTGATGCGCTTTCCGTCCGGCGAGCTGCCACCCGTGAACGGCTTCTGGTCGCTGACGATGTACGACGCGGATTATTTCTTCGTCGACAACCCCCTCAACCGCTACACGGTCAGCCCCCGCAACAACCTGCAGACCAACCCGGACGGCTCGGTCGATCTGTTCATCCAAGCGGAGAGCCCGGGCAGCCAGCGGGAATCGAACTGGCTGCCGGCCCCGAAAGGTCCCTTCATCCTGATGCTGCGGACCTACTGGCCGAAGAATGCCCTGTTGAACGGCTCCTGGGCCCCGCCCCCGGTCACCCGCAGCACCAGTGCCGCGCTGTAGAGCATCGTCCGACCAAGGCGGTGCCGGTTTGTCGCAGACGATGCGGCAAAACCAAAGACCGAGAGCAGGCGTCGCGGTTCAATCCGGTCGAAGCCTGCTCTGGGCGTCATGCGCGAACCGGTCATGCCGCGCGGCATCGGCGGGCGCATGGACATCCCCCTCCCCATCGACCATTCCGATGAGCGCGACGGTCGCCCGACGATGATGCGGCGGACGTGCCGACGGCGCCGGGACCGCGACTCTTGAAGGTTGCCGGACGGCCTGAGGATGATCCAAGGAAGCAACCGGTGCATCGGGGCTGGATCCGATTGCGACGCGACGGGATGCAGCGCTCGTAGCGTGGGCGAACGGGTGAGTGGGACGCCATGAACGCTCTCGGTCCCGACGCCCTCCGGGCGATGACCGCGCCGCTTGCGTCGCCCGAGCGGCCGAAGAGCGCGTAAGAGGAGGATCATGCGGCGTTTCCCGCCGGAGCGGATCGTCTGCCTGACGGAGGAGACGGTCGAGACGCTCTACCTGCTGGGCGAGGAGCACCGGATCGTCGGCGTTTCGGGCTATGCGGTGCGGCCGCCGCGGGTGCGGCGCGAGAAGCCGCGCGTCTCGGCCTTCACCAGCGCCGACCTGCCCAAGATCCTGGCGCTGGCGCCCGACCTCGTGCTGGCCTTCTCCGACCTGCAGGCCGGCATCGCGGCCGACCTCGCCCGCGCCGGGGTCGCCGTGCACCTGTTCAACCAGCGCGACGTGGCCGGCATTCTGGCGATGATCCGCATGCTCGGCGCGCTCGTGGGGGCGGCGAACCGGGCCGAGGCGCTCGCCAAGGGCTATGCGGACCGGCTCGCATCCGTCGCGGCCGAAGCCGAAGGCCGGCCCCGGCCGCGCGTCTACTTCGAGGAGTGGGACGACCCCCTGATCTCCGGCATCGGCTGGGTCTCGGAGCTGATCGGCATCGCCGGCGGACAGGACGTCTTTCCCGAACTGGCGCGGCAAGCGGCGGCGACGGATAGGATCGTGCCGCCCGAGGCCGTGGTGGCGGCCGCGCCCGAGGTGATCCTGGCCTCCTGGTGCGGGAAGAAGGTGGTGCCGGGCCGCATCGCGGCCCGTCCGGGCTGGACGGACATCCCGGCCGTGGCGCGGGGGCGGATCACCGAGATCAAGTCGCCGCTGATCCTGCAGCCCGGGCCGGCGGCGCTGACCGACGGCCTCGACGCCATCCGCGCCGCGCTGCGCCCCGGTAGTCCGGTATCCTGACGAGGCCAAAACAGGCAGGACGGGAGCGCACGCTTGCCTGACGGACGGTCGCTGCGTCATCCTGCCCTTGGGAGCGCCGGGGAGGTCCATGAGAGTCGTCATCGCAGCCGCCGGGCTGGGAGCCTGCGTCGCGGCCGGAACCGCACTCGCGCAAGCGCCGGCACCCGCGGTTCAGCCACTCGACTGCGCCCAATTCCCCAAGACCATGGACGAGGCCGCTCTCGTGAAGCGCTTCGGACGGGAGAACGTCGTCAGCGCCGATCTGGAGGGCGCCGAGGGCTCCACCGAGCGCGGAACCGTCGTCTACCCGAAGGACCCGTCCCGTCGCCTGGAGATCTCCTGGCACGACGTGAAGAAGCGGCGGCGGCCGGCGTCGATCGCCGTGAAGGGCAAGTCGGGATGGCTCGTGCAGGTTCCGGGCAGTCGGCGCGCCAGCCTCGGCCTGGGCGCGAGCCTCGCCGACGTGGAGGAAGCCAACGAGCGCCCCTTCAGCCTGTACGGTTTCGAGTGGGACATGGGCGGCTTCGTGTCGGGATGGAAGAGCGGGAAGCTCGCCGCCATGCCGGGCGGCTGCTACCTCGGTGTGCGCTTCGGCTTCAACGCCAAGGCAAAGGACCGGGATCTCAACAAGGTCTCGGGTGACAGGGAGTTCGCGTCGTCGGATCGCGCCATGGTGGCGGTGAGGCCGGTCGTCTCGTCCATCACGCTGGGCTGGCCGGACTAGGGCGAGGCTCGCGTGGCCCGCATCCGGGCCGCCCGAGCGGAGCGGGATGACCTCACGGCGACCGACGAGACGGGCGCTCTCATCCTGCCGCTCCTGCAAGCCCGGTTCGGGCGCCCGTCGCGTCGCGCCGGCCGTGGAGACCGAGCGCACTCCGCGTGCGGCGGCAGCCAGCCGGACCGAGTGTGGCAGCTGTGCCGCACCCGCGCTGTGCCGCCGGTGCTATGGCGGCTCGGACCAGGACGCCGCCCGTGCAAACCCTCCGGATCATCGTTGTGAGCGCTCTCGTGAGCGCGCTGGTCGCAGGCATCGCGATCAGCTTCATGGACCGGGACGCGCGCTCGCGGCTCGAATCGGCGCTCCAGGGCGAGCCATCGCGGGTCGAAGCCCACGCGCGCTAGAGCATGGTCCGACGAAGTCGCTGCCGGTTCGTCGAAGAAAATGCGTAACATCAAAGACATGGAGCAGGATCCGCGTGCAGCGCGATCGGATCCTGCTCTCGGGCGGCCGCACCGACGCGATCCGCACGCCTGTTCGCAAGGCCGCGGATCGCGGAGTGTCGTGGGAAACGAGCGAACCCGCGGTCGCGCGGGCGGCGCTCTCCGCCGCCGGGGCTTCCCTAGTCGTCGCTAGGGTCGAGGCAATTCTGGTTTCAAGAACAAGGCCGCACCGCCATCAATTCTTGCCGTCCGGATTGGCACATTTTTGCTCAATCTGGCGCTCCCAGTCAGGCTAGGCCGTATCTTATCTTCTATAAGGCTAATGACAGAACCGCAGTGGCGTCCTATGACTGTAGATACAAGATGTGGACAAAGGATGCCATAATGTCAGACCCGGCCTCATTCAACACAGCAGAACTCACAGCCGGTATCGTCTCGGCTTATGTCTCGAAGAATCCTGTGCCGGCGGCCCAACTGCCGAACCTGATCGACAGTGTGCACGCAGCTCTTGGAAAGGTCGTCAGCCCGCCAGCGCGGGCCGCAGATGCGCCATCGAAGGCGACGGCTGATCAGATCAAGAAGTCGATGTCGCGCGACTACCTGATCAGCTTTATCGATGGCCGCCGTTACAGAACCCTGAAGCGGCATCTGGCGAAACATGGGCTCACGCCAGAGCAGTACCGGATGAAATTCGGCCTGCCGGCGACGTACCCGATGGTGGCAGAGGGCCTGTCGGCTGCACGGTCCGACATCGCCAGAACGCTGGGGCTCGGTCACAATCGCGCCGAACGCGCAGCCGCCGAGTAGCATGCGTCGCTCCCCGCATTCGCGGCAGGCGGCACCCAAGCGCAGCGTGTCGCGCGGTTCGGTCGTGCTGATCGTGCTGGGCGCCGTGGTCGGGATCGCAGGCATCTACTTCGCGAGCCAGGATTTCTTCGGACGTTGACGTCCGCAACCCTCCGATCCGGCGGCAGATGCCGATCACCACCGCGCGCCCGCTTTGCCGACGCGTCCGCGACGCCGTCCGGGGCGAGGGCGGCCCGGACGGGGGCACGCGCACTCGGCTCAAGGCCGAGGCTGACGTGGCTGCCTTTGCGCTGGATCAAGGCCGCCTGGCGCGCCGTGAGCAGACTGCTTCCGACAGCCTTGGCCGGAGCGGCATCATGCGCAACTATCTCGTCACCTTCTCGAGGATCGTCCTCGATGGTGCTGGTCGCGACCGTCACGTCGTGCAGCGTCGGGCCGTGATCCGCTCGCGCTCGGAGGTCACGGCGGCCTGGGAGGCCAAGGCCTTGTTCTGCAAGGCGGCGGGCATTGCCGATTGGCGGATGCGTGCCGATACCTGCGAGGTGGCCGAACTGGCGGACATGGCGGCCTGAGACAGCTCACGAGCCTGTGGCGTCGGGCGGGCCCATCAGTGAGGCGGCCTGCGCGCCTCAACGGGATCGAGCGCGGCCGCGCGCAGTCCCAGGTCCGCTTGATCCGCGCCGCATCGTCGAGGCGACGCGGCCGGATGCAGGTGTGGGCCCATCATTCTAAAATTCAGCGACTTCACGAAGCATCCGTCTCAGGACAGATCGCGGTCTCAGCTCATCCTTAACCTGGATTATCCTGATAAAATGTTGGTGAGCGCGATCCGCGTTGACGTGGCATTAAGTGCTTGATGGCACTCCGGGGCAGTATTTCACGCTCGGATCGCGGTCCGAGTGCTGCTGCGGAGCCTGTCGGCCATGCCTGCCAGTTTGCACCTTGCCGCGCGCAACCTGCTCGGGCAGGCGGCCAGCCGTGCGGCGGCGGAGCCTGACGGACTGACACCCGCCACGCTTGTCCGCTACCTCGATACCATGCGGCATGGCTTCCTGTTCGTGAATGGAGGCGGCCACGTCGAGGTTTGCACCGCGCCGGCCCGACAGCTGCTCGGCGACGCCGGCGCCGGGACCGAGCGCGGTCCCTCCGTGCGACAGCTGCTGCGCCTCCTGGGCGAACACGCCCACATGCCGCGGGCCGAGATCGTCCGGCGCCTGCGCGTCGCGCGCGATCAGGCCGGTACGACCTCCTTCGAGCTGACGCGGCAGGACCTCACGATCCAGGTCGAACTCTACCCCGTCGCCGGGCAAGGCTGGGCCATCACGCTGGAGGACGTCAGCGCACGACGGGCGGCCGAGGTGAGCGCTGCCGAGATGGCACGTCTCGATCCCCTCACCGGGCTGCCCAATCGCCTTCAGCTGCGCGAGCGGCTCGATGCAGCGCTGGCCCGCCTGCAGCGCACGGGGGAAGGCTGCGCGCTGCTGCTGGTCGACCTCGATCGCTTCAAGCCCGTCAACGACACCCTGGGCCATCCCATCGGCGACGCTTTGCTGCAGAAGGTTGCCGACCGCCTGCGCTCGACCGTGCGCGCCACCGACACGGTCGCCCGCATCGGCGGGGACGAGTTCGTGATCCTCCAGACCGCCGTTCGGGACCCGGGCGACACGCAGGGGCTCGCGCGCCGCATCGTCGACCTGATCGGTCGGGCCTACATGGTCGAAGGGAACCTCGTGACCATCGGCGCCAGCGTGGGCGTCGCCCTCGCACCGGCCGACGGGAGCGAGGCGGACCGGCTCCTCAAGAACGCCGATCTGGCTCTCTACCGCTCCAAGCTCGACGGGCGCGGCACCTTCCGGTTCTTCGAGCCTGCCATGGACGCGCGCATGCAGGCGCGCCGGCAACTCGAACTCGACATGCGCCACGCTCTCGCCCGCCGCGAGTTCCAGCTTCATTACCAGCCGCAGATGAGCCTCGCGTCCAATCGCCTGGTCGGGTGCGAAGCCCTGATCCGCTGGCGGCATCCGGAGCGCGGGACGGTGTCTCCGCTCGACTTCATCCCTCTTGCCGAGGAGATCGGCCTCATCGTGCCGATCGGCGAGTGGGTGATCCGGCAGACCTGCCGCGATGCCATGCGATGGCCGCAGCCGCTGTCGGTCGCCGTGAACGTCTCGCCGGCGCAGTTCAAGAGCGATCGCCTGGTCGAGACCATCGTCTCCGCCCTGTCCAATTCCGGGCTGCCGGCCGGGCGCCTGGAGGTCGAGATCACCGAGGGGGTTCTCCTGCAGGAGAACGACAGGACCCTGCAGACGCTTCACCGCCTGCGCGAACTCGGCGTGCGCGTGTCGATGGACGATTTCGGCACGGGCTACTCGTCCCTGAGCTACCTGCGCTCGTTCCCGTTCGACAAGATCAAGATCGACCGGTCCTTCGTGCAGGACATGTCGCACAAGCCGGATGGCGAGGCGATCATCCGCGCGATCGCAGGTCTCGGCAAGAGTCTCGGCATGACGACCGTCGCCGAAGGCGTGGAGACACCGGACCAGATCGAGCGCATCCGGGCCGAAGGCTGCACCGACGTCCAAGGCTACCTCATCAGCAAGCCCCTTCCCGCCGACGAATTGATGACCCTGCTGGCACCACGCTGACCGCGCGCACCGTCATTCGAGGATCCTGATGAGCGAACTGTACCGCTTGGTCTATGCGAGCAAGAACCTGCTGCAGCGGCCGGAGGAGGAGGTGGCGGCGTCCGTCGTCCAGATCCTGGAGGCGTCGCAGCGCAACAACGCGCGCGCCGGCGTGACCGGTGCCCTGATGTTCAACGACGGCGCCTTCGCGCAGGTGCTGGAGGGGCCCAGGAAGGGTGTCGAGGAGACCTTCGAGCGCATCCAGTGCGACGACCGGCATGGGGACGTCACCGTCCTGCAATGCGGTCCGGTCGAACGGCGCGGCTTTGCCAACTGGTCGATGGCGTTCGTCGGACAGTCGGCACGCGGGCAAGCGCTCTGGAAGGGGCTGGCGGCCGAGAGCGGGTTCGATCCGAGCCGGATGAGCGGCGACGCCGTGTTCGCGATGCTGCACGGGCTCGTCCTGGAGGAGGAGGCCACGTCCGTCGCCCCCGCGCCTGCCCTCCCGGTCGACCAGGTGAGGGCGGAGATCGCGCAGCTGCGACCCGACCTGCCGGTCCCGGGATCCGCGGCCGACGCAGCACCGGTGAAGCCGCCGCCGGCAGGACGCCCGGACCAAGGCGCGGGGCCGCAGTTGAAGGGAGCGACCGAGGCGGCCGTCGCGGCGCTGAGGACGGCCCTCGCGAACGAGCGCCGGACGGCGGCAGGGCTGCGGGATGAGATCGACGCGCTGAGGCTCGCCCTGGCCGTCAGCCAGGACGACGCCAGCGCCGTGCGTGCGGAGCGAGACCTCTGGGCGGAGCGCGCGCAGCGTCTCGCCGCGGCCTTGTGCCAGGAGGCGGAGGAGGTCCGTCAGGGCGCACGGCTCGCGGGAGAGCCCGGGGGAGCACGAAGGGATCAGGTGTGGTCCGCCCCGTCCGGGCAGAGCGCGGCCTGATCGCAGGCCCGGTGGCCGCGCGCACGACCTTCCCGACGGGATCGGCCGAACGGGGCTCCGGCACGGCCCCGAGGCCGGTGAGGCGACAAGAGCGCGCGCCGCTGCTGCTCTGGACGATGCGGCATCTCGCTGCATTTCAGGCTCATGGCCTCGATGATCGATCCCGACCACGCGCCGGAGCGGACCGGCGAGCAGCAGACGAGCACCGGTGAGCCGTCGGGCGGGACGATGGATACGGGCGGCCTGGAGCCGCTCGGTCGCCCGGGGCTGCACCACTGGCGCCAGAGCACGATCACGGATCCGAGCCTGGACGAGCGCGGCAACATCTTCTTTGCCGCCGTCGAGATGACGCGGATGCCGATGATCCTGGCCGATCCTCGCCAGGACGACACCCCCATCGTGTTCGCCAACAACGCCTTCCTCGACCTGACGGGCTACGAGGAAGCCGAGGTGCTCGGGCGCAACTGCCGTTTCCTGCAAGGGGCGGACACCGACCCGGAACACGTCAGGAAGCTGCGCGAGGCCGTCCGCGAGCGCAGGCCCGTCGCGGTCGAGATCCTGAACTACCGGCGGGACGGGACGCCGTTCTGGAACGCCGTGTTCATGGGCCCGGTCCACGATCCTGCCGACGAGGTCATCTACTTCTTCGCCAGCCAACTCGACGTCACGCAGCGCCGCGAGGCGGAGCAGCAGTTCCGGCAGGCCCAGAAGATGGAGGCCATCGGTCAGCTCACGGCCGGGCTGGCCCACGACTTCAACAACCTGCTGCACGTGATCACCGGCAGCCTCGAGCGGCTGGGGACCAAGCGCCACGACGATCGGGCCTTCGAGCGGTACATGGCCGCCGCGACCGCCGCAGCCGAGCGCGGCTCCAAGCTGACCCATCAACTGCTGGCTTTCGCCCGGCGCGGCCGCCTCGAGCCGAAGGGCACGGATCTGAGCGAGCTGGTCAACTCGATCGCCGAATTGCTGGAGACCTCCGTCGGCCGCAAGGCGACGTTGCATCTCAACCTCCAGCGGCGGTTGCCGCCGGTGAAGATCGACGCGTCCCACCTGGAGATGGCGCTGCTCAACATCGTGGTGAATGCCCGTGACGCCTCACCCAACGGCGGTGCGATCACCATCACGACGCGGGAGATCCATCTGAATGGCCATGCCGCGGCACGGCATCTCAAGCCGGGCGATTACGTCCTGCTGTGCATCACCGACGAAGGCACCGGGATGGCACCGCACGTCGTCGCGCGGGCGACGGAGCCGTTCTTCACCACCAAGCCGCGCGGCGAGGGCACGGGCCTGGGCCTCGCCATGGCCCACGGCTTCGTCCAGCAATCCGGCGGCCGGCTGGAGATCGAGAGCGCGGTCGGGCGGGGTACGACGATCCGGATGCTGTTTCCACGCTACGAGCCGGCGGAGGAGCACGCCGGCCCGAACGGCCAGGCCACGGGCTACCAGGCGCGTCCGCTCGACGCCTCGACGGCCCCACCGCTGGTCCTCGTCGTGGACGACAGCCACGAGGCCGCCGCCATGGCGGGCGAGGCGTTGCAGGAGGTCGGCTACCGGGTCGTGATCGCCCACAGCGCCGAGGAGGCGCTGCAGCGGTTCGAGGACGCCGCTGCATCCGGCGACGCGTTCAAGCTGGTGTTCTCGGACGTGATCATGCCGGGCGGCGCGAACGGCATCGTTCTGGCCGAACAGATCCGCAGCCGGGACCCGGGCGTGCCGATCCTGCTGACGACGGGCTACAATGATGAGATGGCGATCGATGCGCCGCGGCCGCATGCGATGGACGTGCTCGGTAAACCGTACCGCCGCAGCGAACTTATCGATCGCGCCCAGGCGGCCCTGCGCCGAGGGGCACGCACGGGTCCCGAACGTCGCACATCCGATTTCGGTCACGCCAGAGCGTAGACGCGACGCAGGGACGAAGGGGCGCCCGATGGCGCCCCCGAGCTCGGATCCTGCTCAGGCCGCCTGACGCCCGCCCTTGCCGCCACCCTTGCCCTTGGCCGCGGCCTCTCCCGAATCCTCCTCGGACCCCTCGACGTTGATCCGTTCGGCGATCTGCGAGAGCAGCTGGTCGGTCTTCTTCTCTTCCTGCAGCGTGTCATCGAGCAGTTTGGCGGCCTCCTTGTAGCCGAGCTGGATCGCCCACGTCTTCAGGGTGCCGTAGCGCGCGATCTCGTAATGCTCGACGGCCTGGGCGCAGGCGGCCAGCACGGCATCGGCGGCCGGGCTGTCGCCGAAATCCTCCAGGTCGTCCTCCATCTCCGCGGTCAGGCCCTGCATCGCCTCGCAGGTCTTGGCGCGGGCCGGTTTGCCGATGATCTCGAACACCTGCTGCAGGCGCTCGACCTGGTTGGCGCTCTCCTCGGCGTGCGTCTCGAAGGCGTGCTGCAGCTCCTCGTGCCCGGCGGCCTTGGCCGCCTTCTTCAGCGCCCGGACGGACTGCTTCTCGGCGTAATAGACGTCCTTGAGTGTCTCGTAGAAGGCGTCCTGCAAGGTCTTCTGCTTGGTGGCCATAGATCCTGCTTCCTGGTCGTCGAACGAATGAGGCTGCCGGCCTGATCTCGCCGGCAGCCAGCAGCGTAGGAACGTCACGCTCGGCAGCAGGGTCCGAAGATTCTTCTGGGGGAAGTCGCAAAATTTCCGGGAACCGCGGCCGATCCCGATCGCGCAGGCGGGCCGCGGACGCGCGCGGCCTAGCTGTCGGTGACTGTGACCTGATCCGCGATGCCGTCGGTCTTACCGCTGAGGCCCGGCACCTCATCGAGTTGGCGCAGGCTGGTGAACCGGCCCCGCTCCTCCCGATAGCGGACGATCTCGAACCCGTGGCCCTTCAGGGCCGGCACGCTGTCCAGTTCGGCGGCGGTTGCGGTGTTGAGATCGACCATGCCCGTCCCCTGTCGTTGCGGCTGCCTCGCAACGTCGGATGGGATGCCGTGTTCCGGCGCGTCCGGCAGGCAGAGGGCGATGGCGTGATTCCAGCCCGAGGCGACGGCGGTCTCTTAGGCCACCGGACGCAGGTCGGGACGCTCCGCCAGGGCGATGCGCCGCGGGGCGTGCTCATGCCCATTTGGTCGTCCGGCAGGCGGCGGACGGGCTCTTCGGGATCCCGCATGACCTCCGCGATGGTGCCGAAGCTGCCGAGGCTCCAGGCGGTTCCGGGTCGGCCAGCGCCTCCCGCAGCAGCGCGGTGACCTCCTCAGGGCGTGGTGATGGCGCCATCGCTCTCCTCCTGGGCCATGCCGCACCGTGCCCAGGGCAGGATGTAGCGTGTTCCGTCCGGGGCTTGGCCACGGCATGCGGTCACGCCGAACACCGCGGCGAGCAACTCGTCCGTCAGGGCCTCGTCCGGATGACCGTCCGCAACGAGCCGGCCGCCGTGAAGCACGACGAGCCGGTCGCAAAAGCGGGCGGCGAGCCCGAGATCGTGCAGGACGGCGACCACGCCTGCCCCGTCGCGAGACACCTGCCGCAGCAGGACCATGGCGTCGAGCTGGTGCGCCGGGTCGAGGGCCGTGACCGGCTCGTCGACCAGCAGCCACTCGGCTTCGACCGCCAGCGCCCGGGCGAGCAGCGCGCGCATGCGCTCGCCCGAGGACAAGGTCGGCTCGGTCCGGTCGGCGAGAGGCCCGATGTCGGTGCGCACCATCGCGCGCGCGATGGCGTCCTCGTCGGCCTCGGAGAGGGACGCGAAGGCGCGGCGATGCGGCAGACGGCCCAGGGCCACGATCTCCCGCACCGTCATCGGCCACCCGACCCCGGCGCCCTGGAACAGGGCCGCGATGCGACGGGCGCGCTCGTCGCGGCTGATATCCGCAATGCTGCGCCCGTCGAAGGTGATGCGGCCCTCCGTCGGCGCGACGAGGGCTGAGAGGGCGCGCAGGAGCGTGGTCTTGCCGGCCCCGTTCGGCCCGACCAGCCCGACGAAGCGGCCCGGCTCCAGCGCGAGGCTGACGTCCGAGAGCACCGTCCGGCCGCCGAGCCTCACGCGGATGTTCCGTGCGGCCAGGCTCATGCCCGGCTCCCGCGGTTGCGCAGCAGCAGGACGATCAGGAACGGCGCCCCGACGAGCGCCGTCACGACCCCGAGCTTGAGCTCGGGCCGGGTGGCGAGGAGCCGCACGCCGATATCGGCGCCGAGCACCAGCGCGGCGCCCGCCAGCCCGCTCGGCAGCAGGCTCGCGCCGGGACGCGCCCCGACCAGCGGGCGCACGAGATGGGGCACCACGAGGCCGACGAAGCCGACGGCGCCGCTGACCGCGACGCCGCTGCCGACCGCGAGCGCCGCGCCGGTGACGAGGCGCAGACGCACCGAGACGAGACCGACGCCGAGGCTCGCGGCGGTGTCCTCGCCGAGCGTGAGGGCATCGAGGGCCGGGGCCGTCGAGAGCATCAGCCCCCAGCCGAGGGCCATCAGCGGCAGGCAGAGCAGGACGTGGTCCAGGCTGCGGTCGTCCAGCGAGCCCATCAGCCAGAATACGATCTCGAGCGCCGCGTAGGGGTTCGGGGACAGGTTGAGCGCGAGCGCCGTCAGGGCGCCGGCGAGGCTCGACAGGCCGACGCCGGCCAGGATCAGGCCGAGCGTGCTGCCCCCGCCCGCGGCGAGCAGGTTGAGCAGGAGCGCCGCACCGGCCGCGCCCGCGATGCCGCCGAGCGGCAGGGCGAGACCGAGCGAGGCGGCGAAGCCGCCGTAGAAGACGATCACGGCGCCGAGCGCGGCGGCCGAGGAGAGGCCGAGGATGCCGGGATCGGCGAGCGGGTTGCGCAGGTAGCCCTGCATCGCCGCGCCCGTGAGGCCGAGGCTGAACCCGACGAGACCTCCGAGCAGGGCGCGCGGGATGCGCAACTCCCACAGCACCAGGGCCGGAAGGGTCGTTCGTCCCGCGAGCAGGTCCGCGACCGCCGCCGGGACGTCGAAGGGCGCATAGCCGATCCCGACAGAGGCGACGGTCAGGGCGGCGAGTGCGGCGGCGAGGAGCAGGTTGACGGCCCGGTTCGCCGCCGGCCTCCCGCGCCGACGCGATGCGGGGCGAGCGAGCCTCGACAATGGCGCGTTCACCGGACCGGCGCCCTCTCGTTCGCGGCCGTGGCGAGCCGCGCCACGACCTCGGCGACCTGAGGGCCCGGGCAGGTCCAGAAGCGGTTCGGGATCGCGACCGTTCTCCCGGCGCGGCCCATAGCCCGGAAGACAGGATGCTGAAGGAGCGTGTCGGCGAGAGAGGGCGCTCGGGGCTCGCTCTCGTCGACGACGATCAGGTCCACCTCAGCCAGGGCGGCGGCTTCGAGCGGCACCTGCCCGAAGCGGTCGCGCCCGATCTCGGCGGCGACGTTGACGAGGCCGGCGGCGCGGACGAGCGCGTCGCCGAGACCTCCGGGAGCCACCGTGAAGGCGTTCGGGCGCATGACCAGGGCGCGCAGGGGCCGGGTGGCGGGCGTGACGGCGGCGAGCCTCGCATCGAGCGCCGCGACCATCGCCTCCCCCCGCTCGGATCGGCCCAGGGCCGCCGCCACCTGCCGGATCTGCGCCCGCACGCCGTCCAAGTCGGCCGGCACGCCGAGTTCGAGCACCGGGACGCCGACGCGCGTGAGCATGCCGACGGTCGTGCGCGTGGTGAAGGCCCCGGCGATGACGAGGTCGGGCCTGAGCGCGACGATCTCCTCGGTAAGGCCGCGCGTCACCGGCAGGCCGGCGGCCTCGGCCGCCACCGTCGAGCCGCGCGGGTCGCCGGCGAGAGTGGTCACGGCCGCGACCTGGCCGCGGTCGGCGAGCCGGAGCACCAGCTCGTCCGCGCAGAGGTTCATCGAGACCACGCGCGTCGGCCCCTGGGCCGTGCCGGCGGCGCGCGCCACCGCAGGCGCGAGGGTCAGCAGGAGCGAGAGGGCGAGGGCGCGGCGCAACGGCTTGCTCAGAACGAGGTCGGGCCCACGCCGCCGTAGACGGCGAGCCCCGGGGCCCGGGAACCCGGCCGGGTTCTGGCAGCCGCGGCCTCGGGCCTCAAGCCCTCACCGCGTCCCCGTTTGGTCCCCGAGGGAATCGTCGCCTTGGCGGCCGGCGGGGCGGGTGCTCGGGGTCGATGCGGTCCGAGGTGTTTTCCAACCCCTGTGCGTTTGGACCTATAGGAGTCAGCCTCTCGCCGACGGAGACGGGATCGTCATGCCCGAACTGATCGCCTTCCTCGCCACCCTGGACGCCGACGAGGAGGCCGCCTTCGTCTCGGCGCTGTCCGGCGCGCTGCCGGAGGCGCGCATTCGTCCGTTCGCCGGCCTCTCGGCCGCGCAACGGGCCGAGGTCGAGATCGCCATCGTGGCCAACCCCGATCCGGCCGAGGTGGCGCTCCTGCCGCGCCTCGCCTGGATCCAGAGCCTGTGGGCCGGCGTCGAGCGCCTCGTCCGGGATCTCGGCGCGCGGGGCATCCCCATCGTCCGTCTGGTCGATCCGGAACTCGCCCGGACCATGGCCGAGGCCGTCCTGGCCTGGACCTACTACCTGCAGCGCGACATGCCGGCCTACCGCCGCCAGCAGGAGGCGGGCCTCTGGCGGCCCCTGCCCTACCGCCCGCCCGCGGAGACGGCGGTCGGTCTCCTCGGGCTGGGCGCGCTCGGAACCGCTGCCGCGCACCGGCTCGCCCAGGCAGGCTTCCGGGTCGCCGCCTGGAGCCGCTCGCCCAAACCGTTGCCAGCCTCCTTGGTCGCCGTCGAGGCCTTCACCGGAGCGGCCGGTCTGCCGCGGCTGCTCGCGCTGAGCGACATCGTGGTCTGCCTCCTCCCGTTGACGGCGCAGACGCGCGGCCTCCTCGGCGCAACGCAGTTCGGCGCGATGAAGGCGGGCGCGGCCCTGATGAACTTCGGGCGCGGTCCGATCGTCGTGACCGACGACCTCCTGGCGGCGCTCGACGCCGGCCACCTCTCGCACGCGGTGCTGGACGTCTTCGACAGCGAGCCGCTGCCGCCCGCTTCGCCCCTGTGGCGGCACCCCGGCGTGACGGTCCTGCCCCACGTGACCGGCCCGACGAACCCGCGCACCGCCGCCGCCATCGTCGCGCACAACGTGCGCACCTATCGCGAGACGGGACGGATCCCCGACGCCGTGGATATCGGGCGAGGCTACTGATCCTGCTGAGGGTAAGAGCCGTGGCTGACACGGCCGGAGCGCGCCGCCGCAGGTCAGGCGTCGGCGGCACGGCCTTCAGCCCGTGAGGCAACCCGCTGCAGACCCCCTGCCCCGCAGTAAGCGATGTGCCGCCAGCACCGCAGACGCAGCCGGTCACGCGCGTCATGGCCGCTCGGCTCACGGGCGGCTGGGAGGTGCATGCGCTGCGGCGCACAGGGCGCATCGTCGCACTGCAACAATCGCCGGGGCTGAACATATTCAGCGCATGTCCAGTCTGCACAAGCGCTCTTCCGCCCGCCTCCCCTCTCCCGATCCGGCGAGCCCGCCGTTGGTGCCGCCCAAGGTCCAGGCCCGCTACGCTGATGCGATGGCCACGATCCCGCGCGTGCGCCTCAATCTCGATCGCCCTGCGCGAACGACCGAGGCACTGCCGGCCGTGAGCTCCTTCTTCGCCTGACCTGAACCCGTTCGGTGGCCGGCCTCACGCCCATCCGGCCGCCGTGGCCCTGCTCTGAAGCCCTGCGGAACGGCCGCCTGCCATCCGGGAACGCGGCGCGTCCACCGTTCCGAAACCGTTCCTGCCGGACCGGTGGGATTGCGCTAAGGCATCGTGAGCGCGCTGGGACCCGAACCCGGGACCCACGGATGAACGGTGGGCGGGTCGTGCTCTGGGCTATGGAGAACGCAAGCCACACGCGGTGCCGTGTGGCCTGTCCGGGCGCAGGCGCTCCATTCGGGACAGGGAGCGCCCCCTGTGGGAACCCGACGGGCGTGGTGCATGCGCTGAAGGGCGCCGGGCCCATCCGCGGCGATGCCCCGCCCTTCGTTACGCGCGCCAGCGCCTGCTTCCGGCCGATCCTGCACCCGCTGGGGGCGACCGCGATGGCCGCTGGCTTCACCGCGATGACGGCCCCGGTCCTCGGCGGCCGTCGAGAGAACCGATGAGCCGGCCGCCCTTACGCCTCGTTCGTGCCGCATCCGCCCTCGTCGCGGCTGCGGCGATCGGGCTTGGTCTCCTCATGCTCCTGCGCCAGCAGGCGGGGCTCGGCATCGAGCGCGTGGTGATCGGCACGATTCCCGCAACGGTGTATCGCCCCGAGGGGGGCGGACCGGCGCCCGTCGTCGTCGTGGCGCACGGCTTCGCGGGCTCGCAGCCGCTCATGGCCCCTTTCGCCACCACCTTCGCTCGCAACGGCCTCGTCGCGATCACCTTCGACTTCCCCGGCCACGGCCGCAACCCGCGGCCGCTCCCGGGCGACGTTACGCCCGAGGGTGGTGCGACCCGGGCGCTGGTGGACGAGACGCTGCGGGTCCTCGCCGTCGCGCGCGGCCTCGGCGACGGGCGCGTTGCCCTGCTCGGCCATTCCATGGCCTCCGACATCGTGATCCGGGCCGCGCAGCAGGCGCCCGATGTCGGCGCCACCATCGCCGTCTCGATG
The DNA here is from genome assembly GCF_022179325.1 of Methylobacterium isbiliense. Taxonomy (GTDB): domain Bacteria; phylum Pseudomonadota; class Alphaproteobacteria; order Rhizobiales; family Beijerinckiaceae; genus Methylobacterium; species Methylobacterium isbiliense. Next base: position 94,836 of record NZ_BPQQ01000060.1, read on the forward strand.
TTTTCGCGCACAGCCACGGCCACGAGTCCGCGCAACCTCCTCGTCATCGCCGGCGAATGGGAGGGGCGGCTGAAGGCGGAGGCGCTGCGCGTGGTGGGGCTCGCCAGCGCCCCGCAGCCGCCGCAGCCGGGCGTGACCTACGGCGATCCGGTTCTCGGCACCGCCCGGCGCGCCGCCGTCAGCCCGGGCGTCGAGCATATCGGCGTCCTGTTCAGCCCGCATTCCATGGACGAGGCCCAGGGCTGGCTCGATGCCGCCTTCGCTCGGCCGGCACGCGCCGCGCGCGCCCTCGATCATCGCGGCCCTTGGATCGTGCTCCTGCTCTCAGGGATCGTGCTGCTGGCCTGGCCGCTGTCGCGGCTCCTGCCGGTGGTCGCCGACGCACCTGCGGGCGCCGGATTGCCGGGACGCCGGCTGTGGCCGTTGCTCGTCGGCCCGGCGGTGCTGACGCCGCTGATCCTGCGCGTCGTGCCGACCCACGTCCTGCCCGTGCTGGTCGCCGACTACGTCGCGGCCCATTTCGCGCTCTACGGGCTCCTGACGGCCGGCGGGTTGCTGCTCGTCCGCGCGCGGCCGGCGGGCGCCGCGCCCGCGCCGCTGCGGCGGGCTGCCCTGGCCGGCGCGGTGCTGGCTGCGACCCTCTACGCGGTCCTCGGGCTCGGGGGCGTCGTCGACGCCTGGGTCGCCTCCCTGGCACCATCTCCCGGGCGGGTGCCGATCATCCTGGCCATGCTCGCGGGCACGCTGCCCTACTTCCTCGCCGACGAGTGGCTGACGCGCGGGGCGGGCGGCGCGCGCTGGGCCTATCCGGCCTCGAAGCTGGCCTTCCTGCTGTCGCTCGCGCTCGCGGTCGCCCTCGATCCCGGACGTCTGTTCTTCCTCGTCGTCATCGTGCCGGCGGTTCTGGTCCTGTTCCTGATCTACGGGGTGCTCGGCACCTGGGCCTACCGCCGCACGGGTCATCCCGCGGTCGGCGGGCTCACCAACGCGATCGCCTTCGCCTGGGCCCTCGGGGTCACGTTTCCGCTGCTCGCCGCCTGAAGCCCGGGGAGCGGCTGCCCACGGCGGTGCCGGGCGTTATGGTCGCGCAGACCATCCTGGGGGGAACCATGGCGCACGCGTCCTCCGGCCATCGCGGGCGACGGGTCTTTCTCGTCGGCGCGACGGGCACGATCGGTCGCGCCACCGCGCGGGCCCTCGTGGCGCGCGGTCACGAGGTGGTCTGCTTCGTCAGGCCCCGCCCCGGCCCGTCGCCCGGGACGGACGCCGCCGCGCGCCTCGGGTTGCCCGTGTGCGCCCGTCTCCGCTTCGGCACCGTGACCGATCCCGCCTCGCTCGCACAGGACGGCCTGCGCGGCGAGCGCTTCGACACCCTGGTCTCGTGCCTCGCCTCGCGCACCGGGCGCCCGCGCGACGCCTGGGCGATCGACCACGACGCCCATCTGGCGCTGCTGGCCGCGACCCGGGCGTCCGGCATCGGGCACATGGTCCTGCTCTCGGCGATCTGCGTCCAGAAGCCGCTGCTCGCGTTCCAGCAGGCGAAGCTCACCTTCGAGCGCGCCCTGATCGCCTCGGGCACCGACTACACAATCGTCAGGCCCACGGCCTTCTTCAAATCGCTCTCCGGGCAGGTCGCGCGCGTCAGGCGGGGCAGGCCGTGGCTGCTGTTCGGCGACGGCGGCCTCACCGCCTGCAAGCCGATCAGCGACGACGACCTCGCCCGCTACCTCGCCGCGTGCGTCGAGGAGCCCGAGCGGCGCAACCGCGTGCTGCCGATCGGCGGACCGGGCGAGGCGATCACGCCCCGCCAGCAGGGAGAGGCGCTGTTCGCCCTGCTCGGCCGCCCCCCGCGCTTCCGGCACGTGCCGGTGGCCCTGCTGGACGCCGTGATCTGGGGGCTGTCCGCGTCCGGCCGCGTGGTCCCGTCGCTGGCCGACAAGGCCGAACTCGCGCGGATCGGGCGCTACTACGCCACGGAATCGATGCTCGTCCTGGACCCCGCCTCCGGCCGCTACGACGCGGCGGCGACGCCCGGCACCGGGTCCGAGACCCTGTTTGACTACTACGCGCGCCTTCTGCGGGGCGAGGCCGAGGCCGAGCGCGGCGACCACGCGGTGTTCTGATCACGCCCCCGTCGCCTCCCTCTGCGTCGGCACCGGTTCCTCGGCGCGACGGTCCCGCGGCGGCGTCACAGCGACACGATCGTGCTGGCGGCCAGATAGAGGCCGAGCACCAGCATCGCGATCAGGAACCACCGTCGGAACCCCTCCGGGTTCATCCGCTGGCGGACCGCCTGGCCCATGAACATGCCGGCGAAGGCCGTTGCCATCGCGACGAGCCCGGGCAGCGCGGTCGAGGCGTTGAGAAGGCCCACGCTGGTGAGATTGAACGCCTGCGCGAGGGTCGCCACCGTGAAGAAGACGCCGAGCGCCTGCACCAGCTCGTCCTTCTCCAGGCCGATCGACTGCAGGTACGGCATCGACGGAATGACCTGAATGCCGGTGGCCGCCGAGATCACACCCGTGAGGAGGCCGACGAGGCCGCCGACCCATTTCTCGTTCCGGGGTGCCGTCCGGATCTGCAGTCGCGTCAGCCCGAGCCAGGCATAGATCACCAGCAGAAGCCCGAGCAGGATCGTGGCGTAGCGCGCGTAAGGGCCGGCCATCAACGCACCGGCACCCCAGATCGCGACGCCGGTCCCGAGAAGCAGCGGCCACAGCCTGCGCAGAATCCTGCCCAGATACGGCCCGGCGAAGGTTTGCCAGATGTTGGTGACGATCGCGGGCACGATGACGATGGTCAAGGCCTCCAGCGGCGTCATGGCGACAGCGAGTAGACCCATCGATACTGTCGGCAGCCCGAGGCCGATGACACCCTTCACGAAGCCGGCAAGGCCGAAGACTGCGGCGATGAGGAAGAGCATGGTGGGGAGCCTGGCTGACGGTCTTGACGTGCGACCCAAATTCCACGTCATACCCCGGAACGCCGACGATTGATGCAGCGAGTCATCCTTCCTGCAGGTTCATGGACGCTGGGCTGCGGCAGAGCATGGCCCGTTCCGGCCCGTCCGCCTCAGGGGCCCCGGCTTGGGGAGGCGGACGTTCGAAGCTGGACGGCAGGAAGCGGACGCGTCGACGGCAGCTCTGGCGGCATGGTCCAGTCTGAAGGCCGGCCGCCTGATCCTCACGGGCGTGCCTCGCGAGCCTTGCGCGCCGTCTCGTTAAGGGTGCTCACGGCATCGTCAAAACGGTGCTCCGCCTCGGCATGGCGCTGGAAGCCCACCCGCTGAACCAGGATTTCGCGCGGCGTCGGCTGCTGCTGGAACAGCGTCATCACCTCGTCGGTGAACTCGGACAGCGGCAGGTAGCCCGCGCGGGTCGACTGGCCGGCGGTAAGCTCGGTCTGAACGGCGGGGGGCACCAGCTCGATCATCTCGACCTTGCCTTTCGGCGCCTCGCGAGGCGCGACCGTGTAGCTGTGCAGGGCAGCCTTCGCGGCCGAGTAGGTCGGCGTGGCGACGAGCGGGACGAAAGCCAGGCCCGATGTCACGTTGACCAGTGCCGCGTCGGGCTGACGGCTCAGATGCTCGGCGAGGGCGTCGGTCAGCCGGATGGGGCCGAGCAGGGTGGTGGCGACCGTCAGCCTCCGCCGGCCGCACCGCCATGTCGCGCCTCGCACCAGCGGCCCCGATCCTCGTATCCGGAGTAGCAAGCTGCCACACAGGCTCCGGCCATGAACTTCAACGGAGGCTTGCAGCTTAAGCGGTAATCTTCCTGCGCGCGGCTACTCTTGCCACTCAACATCATCAGAGTACCGGCGAGCGCAAGGAGACCGGCACGAAGAGCAAGGTGCATCGGAACCCCCTGCAGATATTCACCCGATTGGCAGGTGTGAGATGTCACGCAGCACCAGGCATCGTGTCAATCGGTTCGTTGGGAGTGATTGGATATGGCCTCCTCACGAGCACGATATGAGGCAAGTGGAGCTCCACGGCTCGTTTCCTTATGCCCGGAATGCCACGTCTCCCCTGAGCCCAATGGGGCGAGATCGATAAGACGGACGGCCTGCCACGGCGGCGCATGCCGCGACACGGCGCCAGCCTGCTCCGGCTTCCAGGGGCTCGTCCGCAAGCTGAACGCATCTGGTCGGAGCGGCACAACGTCCTGAGCTGTCGGATCAATCGGCCACTCCTTTATGCCGTCTTTATATCTTCGCCCTCCGAGACGTCTCGAACCTTTATGCGAGCGCTTGCTACAGATCAGCGTCCGGCCATCCGGTGGATGATTTGCTCGTGCGCGCCGCGCCGGCATCGCCGCGTGCCGGGATGATGAGGATTTCGATGCTCGACGTTCTTCTGCTCGCGGCCGGCCTGGGCTTCTTCGCCCTGTCGCTCGGCTACGTCGCCCTGTGCGAACGCCTGTGAGGAGCCCGCGATGACGCTCGATTATCTCCTGGGCGGGCTCATGACCCTGGGGCTGCTCGCCTATCTCGCCTACGCCCTCGTGCGTCCCGAGCGGTTCTGAAGGACTTTTCCCATGACCCTCAACGGCTGGATCCAGATCGCGCTGTTCTGCGCGGTCGTGCTGGCGCTCGTGAAGCCGCTCGGCCTCTACATGACCCGCGTCTTCACGGGCGAGCGCACCCTCCTCTCGCCCGTGCTCGGCCCGGTCGAGCGCGGGCTCTACCGCATCGCGGGCCTCGACGCGCGCCAGGAGCAGAGCTGGCTCGGCTACGCGAGCGCCTTCGTCGCCTTCCACGTCTTCGGCTTCCTGGTGCTTTACGCGGTGCTGCGGCTGCAGGCGGCGCTGCCGCTCAACCCGGCCGAGCAGGCCGGGGTGGCGCCGGACCTCGCCTTCAACACGGCGGTGAGCTTCCTCACCAACACCAACTGGCAGAACTACGGCGGCGAGAGCACCCTCTCGTACCTGTCGCAGATGCTGGGGCTCACCACCCAGAACTTCCTCTCGGCGGCCTCCGGCATCGCCGTGGCGATCGCGCTGATCCGCGGCTTCTCCCGCGCCTCGGCGCGGACGGTCGGCTCGTTCTACGTCGATCTCACCCGCTGCACCCTCTACGTGCTGCTGCCGCTCTGCGTCGTGTACGCGCTGTTCCTCGTCTCGCAGGGCATGCCGCAGACCCTCGGCGCCTCTGTCGAGGCCACCACCCTGGAGGGCGCCAAGCAGACCATCGCGGTCGGCCCCGTCGCCAGCCAGGTCGCGATCAAGATGCTGGGCACCAACGGCGGCGGCTTCTTCAACGCCAACGCCGCCCACCCGTTCGAGAACCCGACCGCGCTGTCGAACCTCGTGCAGATGGTCTCGATCTTCGCCCTCGGCGCCGCGCTCACCAACGTCTTCGGGCGCATGGTGGGCGACGAGCGTCAGGGCTGGGCGATCCTCGGCGCCATGGGCGTGCTGTTCGTGGCAGGGGTCGCCGTCACCTACGCCAGCGAAGCGTCCGGAAGCTCCGTGCTGAACGGGCTCGGGCTCACCGGCGGCAACCTAGAGGGCAAGGAGGTCCGCTTCGGCATCGTGGCCTCAGCGCTCTTTGCGGTGGTGACGACGGCGGCCTCCTGCGGCGCCGTCAACGCCATGCACGATTCCTTCACGGCACTGGGCGGGATGATCCCGCTCGTCAACATGCAGCTCGGCGAGATCATCGTCGGCGGCGTCGGCGCCGGCCTCTACGGGATGCTGGTCTTCGTCATCGTGGCGATCTTCGTCGCCGGGCTGATGGTCGGGCGCACGCCCGAGTACCTCGGCAAGAAGATCGAGGCGCGGGAGGTCAAGATGGCGATGCTCGCCATCCTCTGCCTGCCGCTGATGATGCTGGGGCTCACCGCCCTCGCGACGGTGCTGCCCGCCGGCCTCGCGGGGCCCGCCAATGCCGGCCCGCACGGCTTCTCGGAGATCCTCTACGCCTACACCTCGGCGGCGGCGAACAACGGCTCGGCCTTCGGCGGGCTCACGGGCAACACGCTCTTCTACAACACCACGCTGGCGCTCGGCATGCTGGTGGGCCGCTTCTTCGTCATCATCCCGGCGCTGGCCATCGCGGGCTCGCTCGCGGCCAAGAAGACGGTGCCGGCCTCCGCCGGCACCTTCCCGACCCATGGCGGCCTGTTCGTGGGCCTGCTCGTCGGCGTCATCCTGATCGTCGGCGGCCTGACCTTCTTCCCCTCGCTCGCCCTCGGCCCGGTGGTTGAGCACTTGGCCGGGGCGGCCGGCCAGACCTTCGCGACGGGAGGCTGAGCATGCGCACGACGCAACCGGCGCGCCTGCGCCGGGGCCTCGCGCGCCACAGGCCCCGGCCGGCCCCCGCCCATCGGCACGCCGACCTGCGGCCGACCGACGTCGTCCTGGCCCTCGCCGGACTGGCCTTGCTCGGGGCCTTCGCGCTCTGGGCCGCTCTCATCCTGGCGAGCCGCGCCCTCGCACCCTGATTCCCAGCCAGGCGGCTGCGAAGATCCGCAAGCCGCCTCTTTCCGCCCATCCGGACACATTCTCATGGCTCAGTCCTCCCGAAGCTCCCTGTTCAGCGCCGCCCTGATCGGGCCCGCGCTCGCCGGCTCGGTCCGCAAGCTCGACCCGCGCCAGATGATCAAGAACCCCGTGATGTTCGTGGTCGAGGTGGTGGCGGCCTTCACCACCGTCCTGTTCCTGCGCGACCTCCTCACCGGCGGCGAGAACCTCGCCTTCTCCGGTCAGATCATTCTCTGGCTCTGGTTCACCCTGCTGTTTGCCAACTTCGCCGAGGCGATCGCGGAAGGCCGCGGCAAGGCGCAGGCCGACTCCCTGCGGCGCACCCGCACCGAGACGACCGCCAAGCTGCTGACCGGGCCTGCGGCCGCGGTCGGCGGATCGCGCGCGGCCCACACGGTGGTGCCCGGCACGAGCCTGAAGGTCGGCGACGTGGTGCTGGTCGAGGCCGGCGACCTGATCCCGTCCGACGGCGAGGTGATCGAGGGCGTGGCCTCCGTGAACGAGGCCGCCATCACGGGCGAATCCGCGCCCGTCATCCGCGAATCCGGCGGCGACCGCTCGGCGGTGACCGGCGGCACGCAGGTGCTCTCGGACTGGATCCGGGTGCGCATCACCGCCGCCGCCGGCTCCACCTTCGTCGACCGCATGATCGCGCTGGTGGAAGGTGCGGCGCGCCAGAAGACGCCCAACGAGATCGCCCTCAACATCCTGCTGGCCGGGCTCACCATCGTGTTCGTCTTCGCGGTGGCCTCGATCCCGAGCTTCGCCTCCTACGCGGGCGGGGCGATCCCGGTGATCGTGCTGGTCGCCCTGTTCGTGACGCTCATCCCCACCACCATCGGCGCGCTGCTCTCGGCCATCGGCATCGCCGGCATGGACCGGCTGGTGCGCTTCAACGTGCTGGCGATGTCGGGCCGGGCCGTCGAGGCGGCGGGCGACGTCGACACCCTGCTCCTCGACAAGACCGGCACCATCACGCTCGGCAACCGGCAGGCGACGGAGCTGCGGCCCGTCCGCGGCGTCTCCGAGCAGGAGCTGGCGGATGCCGCCCAGCTCGCCTCGCTCGCCGACGAGACCCCGGAGGGCCGCTCCATCGTGGTGCTGGCCAAGGAGCGCTACGGCATCCGCGCCCGCGACATGGTAGCGCTCAACGCCACCTTCGTGCCCTTCACGGCGCAGTCGCGCATGTCGGGCGTCGATCTGGAGGGCGCCTGCATCCGCAAGGGGGCCGTGGACGCCGTCATCGCCTCGGTCTCCGGACAGCCGATGGCGACGCGCGGCACGGGCGCCGCGCTCGCCTACCACCCCGCCGCGGGAGAGGAGGCCGCCGCCGAGATCCGCGCCATCGCCGAGGAGATCGCCAAGGCGGGGGGCACGCCGCTCGCCGTGGCGAAGGATGGCCGCCTGCTGGGCGTGGTCTACCTGAAGGACATCGTGAAGGGCGGCATCCGCGAGCGCTTCGCGGAGCTGCGCCGGATGGGCATCCGCACCGTGATGATCACCGGCGACAACCCGATGACCGCGGCCGCCATCGCGGCGGAGGCGGGCGTCGACGACTTCCTCGCCCAGGCCACCCCGGAGGACAAGCTCGCGCTGATCCGGCGCGAGCAGGCGGCGGGCAAGCTCGTCGCCATGTGCGGCGACGGCACCAACGACGCGCCCGCCCTCGCCCAGGCCGACGTCGGCGTGGCCATGAACACCGGCACGGTGGCGGCACGCGAGGCCGGCAACATGGTCGACCTCGATTCCGATCCCACCAAGCTCATCGAGATCGTGGAGATCGGCAAGCAGCTGCTGATGACCCGCGGCGCGCTCACCACCTTCTCGATCGCCAACGACGTGGCGAAGTACTTCGCCATCATCCCGGCGATGTTCCTCGGCCTGTACCCGCAATTGCAGGCCCTCAACGTGATGGGTCTGGCCTCGCCCCAGAGCGCGATCCTGTCGGCGATCATCTTCAATGCGCTGATCATCGTGGCGCTGATCCCGCTGGCGCTGAAGGGCGTGCGCTACCGGGCGGTGGGGGCCGCAGCGCTCCTGCGGCGCAACCTCCTCATCTACGGCCTGGGCGGCCTCCTGGTGCCCTTCGCGGGCATCAAGCTCATCGACCTCGCCGTCGCCGCCCTGCACCTCGCCTGACGATCCCGGAGATCCCTCCCATGCTCAACCAGCTCCGCCCCGTCCTCGTCCTCGGCGTCGCCCTGACGCTGATCACGGGCCTCGCCTACCCCCTCGCCATGACCAGCCTTGCGGGGATGATCTTCCCGGCCAAGGCCGCCGGCAGCCTGATCGAGCGCAACGGCACGGTGGTCGGATCGGCCCTCATCGGCCAGAGCTTCACCAGCGACCGCTACTTCCACGACCGGCCCTCGGCCACGACGGCGCCTGACCCGGCCGACAGCTCCAAGACCGTGCCGGCGCCCTACAACGCCGCGAACTCGATGGGCTCGAACCTCGGCCCCACGAGCGCGGCGCTGCGCGACCGCGTGAAGGAGGATCTCGCCACGCTCAGGGCCGAGCGCCCGGGGGCCGAGATCCCGCGGGCTGAGATCCCGGCCGACCTCGTCACCACCTCGGGCTCGGGGCTCGACCCCGACATCTCGCCCGAAGCCGCCCTGTTCCAAGTGCCCCGCGTCGCCAAGGCCCGCGGCCTGACGGAGGATCAGGTCAGGGCCTTGATCGCGGCGCACACGGACGGCAGGCTGCTCGGCATCCTGGGGGAGGCCCGCGTGAACGTCATGGCGCTCAACCTCGCCCTCGATGCCCAGACAGGCCGGTGACGGCCGGCCATGGCGGGAGCGCGGAGCGAGCCTGACCGGCGGCCTTCCCCGGACGCCCTCCTGGCGGAACTCCGCCGGGAAGGCGGCGGCCGCGGACGCCTGAAGATCTTCCTCGGCGCGGCCCCGGGCGTCGGGAAGACCTACGAGATGCTCACCACCGCGCATGCGCGGCGCCGGGAGGGTATCGACGTGGCGGTGGGCGTGGTCGAGACCCACGGCCGGGCCGAGACGGAGGCCCTGCTCGCCGGCCTCGAAGTGCTGCCGCGCCGGCGCGTGCCCTATCACGGCACAGTACTGGAGGAGATGGACCTCGACGCGCTCCTCGCGCGCCGGCCGCAGCTCGTCCTGGTGGACGAACTCGCCCACACCAACGCCCCCGGCAGCCGCCATCCCAAGCGCTACCTCGACGTGGTGGAGTTGCTGGAAGCCGGGATCGACGTCTACACCACCCTCAACATCCAGCACGTCGAGAGCCTCAACGACGTCGTGGCCCAGATCACCCGCATCCGGGTGCGCGAGACGGTGCCGGACGGGATCCTCGATCGGGCCGACGACATCGAGGTGATCGACCTCTCGCCCGACGACCTGATGCAGCGCCTGCGCGAGGGCAAGGTCTACGTCCCGCGCAACGCCGAGCGGGCGCTCAAGCACTATTTCTCGCCCGGCAACCTCACGGCCCTGCGCGAGCTGGCGCTGCGCCGCACGGCGCAACGGGTCGACGACCAGCTCCTCACCCACATGCAGGCGCACGCCATTGCGGGCCCCTGGGCGGCCGGCGAGCGGGTGCTGGTCTGCGTGAGCGAGGATCCGCGCTCGGCCGGGCTGGTGCGCTACGCCAAGCGCCTCGCCGACCGGCTGCGGGCGCCCTTCACGGCGCTCACCGTCGCGGGGCGACGCAGCGCGCAGCTCTCCGAGGAGCAGCGCGACCGCATCGCCGACACCCTCCGCCTCGCCGAGCGGCTGGGCGGCGATCCCGTCACCATCCCGGGCGAGGAGCGGCGCATCGCCGACGACATCATCGGCTTCGCCCAGGAGCGCAACGTCACCCACGTGGTGATCGGCAAGTCGGACCGCTCGCGCTGGTTCGAGCTTCTGCACGGCTCGGTGGTGCACGACCTCGTGCGGCGCGCCGGCTCCATCAGCGTCCACGTCATCGCGGGCGAGCAGGTCGACGGCGAGACCCTGCCGCGCAAGACCGTCCCCACCGCTCCGCCTCGCCGCCCGGAGGCGATCGCCTACGCCGTCTCCCTCCTGGCCGTCCTGTGCGCGCTCGGCGTCGGCCTGCTGGTGCAGCCCTTCCTCGGGCACGAGAACACCGACCTGACCTTCCTCACCGCCGTCGTCGCCGTCGCGGTGCGCTTCGGGCTCTACCCGTCGCTGCTGGCGGTGGTGGCCTCGTCGTTGGCCTACAACTTCTTCTTCCTGCCGCCGATCTACACCTTCACCATCACCGATCCCACCAACGTCGTGGCGCTGTTCTTCTTCACGCTGGTGGCGGTGCTGGTCTCGAACCTCGCCGCGCGGGTGCAGATCGACGCGACGATGTCGCGGGCGCAGGCGCGGGCCACGGAGGCGCTCTACGGCTTCTCGCGCAAGCTCGCGGGCTGCGGCACCCTCGACGACGTGCTCTGGGCCACCGCCTATCAGGTCGCGTTGATGCTCAGGCTGCGCGTGGTGGTGCTCCTGCCCGAGGCGGGACGGCTCACCGTGATGGTCGGCTATCCGCCGGAGGACCGGCTCGACGAGGCGGATCTCGCCGCGGCCAAGTGGACCTTCGACAACGGCCGCGCCGCCGGGCGCGGCGCCGACACGCTGCCGGGCGCCAAGCGCCTGTTCCTGCCGCTGCGCACCGGCCGGGGCGTGATCGGCGTGGTCGGCCTCGACACCGACAAGCCCGGGCCGCTGCTGACGCCCGACCAGCGCCGCCTGCTCGACGCGCTGATGGATCAGGGCGCGCTGGCGATCGAGCGCGTCCACCTCGTGGCGGACCTCGACCGGGCGCGGCTCTCCGCCGAGACCGACCGCCTGCGGCAGGCGCTGCTCACCTCGATCAGCCACGATCTCAAGACGCCGCTGGCCGCGGTGCTCGGGGCGGCCACCACGCTGCGCGATCTCCGCCCGGACCTCGACGAGGAGGCCGAGGCGGAACTCGTCGCGACCATCATCGACGAGTCCGAGCGCCTCAACCGCTTCATCGCCAACCTGCTCGACATGACAAAGCTCGAATCGGGCGCCGTCGCGCCGAACCTCGCCCTCTGCGACCTCGGCGAGATCGTCGGATCGGCCCTGCAGCGGGCGAGCAAGATCCTGGCCGCGCACCACGTCGCGATGGCGCTCGCCCCCGACCTTCCGGCGCTCGCCCTCGACGCGGTGCTGTTCGAGCAGGTGCTGTTCAACCTGCTCGACAACGCCGCCAAGTACGCGCCGCAAGGCACGACCGTGCGGATCGAGGGCTGGCGGGCGGGCGGCCACGTCTGCCTGCGGGTGCTGGACGAGGGCGAGGGGATTCCGCCGAGCGATCAGGAGGCGATCTTCGACAAGTTCTACCGGGCGCGCAAAGGCGACCACGTGCAGGCCGGGACGGGGCTCGGGCTTGCCATTTCGCGCGGCTTCGTCGAGGCGATGGGCGGTCGTCTCACCGCCGGCAACCGCACGGACCGCTCCGGCGCGGTCTTCACCCTCAGCTTCCCGGTCCCCGCCAAGCAGCCCGTCCTGGACACCGCCGCATGAGCGCCGCGCCCCGCATCCTGGCCATCGACGACGAAGTGCCGATCCGCAAGCTCCTGCGCATGGGCCTGACCAGCCAGGGCTACGAGTTCCGCGAAGCTCCGAGCGGCAAGGCCGCGCTGCGGCTGCTCGCCGAGGACGGCATCGACCTCGTGATCCTCGACCTCGGCCTGCCCGACATCCCCGGCCACGAGCTTCTGCGCCGGATCCGGGAGACGTGGCCGGCTCTCCCGGTGATCGTGCTCTCCAGCCGGGGCGACGAGGCCGGCAAGGTCGAGGCGCTCGACCTCGGGGCCGACGACTACGTCACCAAGCCCTTCGGCATGAACGAACTGCTCGCGCGGATGCGCACCGCCCTGCGCCACCAGCTCGCGCAGCAGGGCGAGCGGCCGGTCTTCCGGGTCGACGAGCTGTCGGTCGATCTCGTGCGCCGGATCGTGCGGGTCGGCGAGCGCGAGGTGAAGCTCTCGCCCAAGGAGTACGAGTTCCTGCGCCTGCTCGTGCATCACGCCGGCAAGGTGCTCACGCATGCGCACCTGCTGCGCGAGATCTGGGGGGCGGTGGCGGACACGCAGTACCTGCGCGTCTACGTGCGCCAGCTGCGCCAGAAGATCGAGCCGGATCCGGAGCGGCCGCACTACATCCTGACCGAGACCGGGATCGGCTACCGCCTGCGCGCGCCCGACTGACCCGCCCTGCGGCAGCGCAGCGCTCCCGCAGACCCGTCCCGGACGCCGAGCCGGACGCGCCGTGACCATCGCAGCGCCATGACCCCCGAAGCGCCATGACCCCCGAAGCGCCATGACCATCACGGATTTCCTCGCCCCGCAGCACGTCGTCCTCGACGTGCGGCTCCCGGACAAGCGTCGCCTGCTGGAGGACCTCGCGCGCCGCGCCGCCGCGACGCTCGCCCTCGATGCCGGCCTCGTCCGGGGCGCGCTGGAGGCCCGCGAGGCCCTGGGCTCGACCGGGGTCGGCGGGGGGATCGCGCTGCCGCACGCCCGCCTGGCACAGGTCCGGCGGCCGAGCGGCCTGATGCTGCGGCTGCGGCCCGGGATCGCGTACGAGGCGATCGACGAGAAGCCGGTCGACCTGGTGTTCCTCCTGCTGATCCCGGCGGAGACGCCGAGCGAACCGCTCAACGCCCTCGCCTGCGTGGCACGCCGCCTGCGCGACCCCGGGCTGGTGGCGGCCCTGCGCCAAATCCGCGACCCGGCCGCCTTCTACGCGAGGCTGACGGACGGGCGCTGAGGCGAGCACGGGTGAACCCGCGGATCAGGTCTGTCGCTTGGTCCCCAGGCGCGAGGTTCCGTTTGGGATGGAAGCCGGCCATTCGGATTTGCTCACAGCACCGGCTCTGACGACTTCATGATGGTGACCCGGTCTCGTGGAGCCGCTCCGGCTTTGCCACGAGGTGCCTTCGATGCCCCACACCCCTCCGCCCTATCCGGCTGAGGTCCGTCGTCAGATCGGCGAACGGGTCCGCGCCGGACGCGATCCAACGGATCTTGCCCGTGAGTTCGAGCCTGCGGCTCAGGCCATCCGGAACCGGGTTGTTCAGGCGGACCGGACGGAGGGCCGCCGCGAGGCAAGGGCCGAGATCCTCACGGCCGCCGAGCGTGAAGAGCTTACCCGTCTGCGCCGCGAGGTGCGCCACCTGCGGCTGAAGCGGGATATCCTGTCACACGCCGCTGCCGGGAGGCCGGTGTCCGGCCCTCGATGAGCTCAGGTGGCGCTGCCTCCGACAATGCCATGGCCAAGGGTTTCTGCGCGACCCTGGGCTGCGAACGGCTCGACCGTCGGCGCTTCGCCACACAAGCTCAGGCCCGAATGGCCGTCTTCACCATCATCGGCTTCTCCAATCCGGTTCGGCGCCACTCCGCCCTCGGTTACCGCTCGCCCATGCGCCACGAGAACGAGAGGCTGACCGACCCATCGCAAGCTGATCATCACTCCACGAAAACGGTTCTCCCGCATTTTGCGT
>NZ_BPQQ01000061.1 GCF_022179325.1 Methylobacterium isbiliense
TCCGAGGACTAGCCGAGGGCTTGCGCCGCGATCGCACTGCGGTCGAGGCCGCACTCACGCTTCCGTGGTCGACCAGCCCGGTGGAGGGGCAGATCAGCCGGCTCAAGATGCTGAAGCGCGCGATGTACGGGCGCGCCAAACTCGACCTGCTGCGCGCTCGCGTGCTCGCCACCTGACTCGCCTGCACCAAAGGCGCGGAAGGACCCCCTTGGCGAACTGAAGAACTGACCCCCTCATTGTGCAGCGGTTGGTCTGGGTTCGAGCGCCGCTCCAGTCTTCTGCAGAAGGCCGGAGCGGCGCTTCTCGCGAAGCCGGTAGCTGTCGCCGCGGATAGTGATCACGCTCGAGTGGTGAAGCAGGCGGTCGAGGATCGCCGTGGCCACCACGGCATCCCCAAAAACGCTGCCCCATTCGCCCACGGAGCGGTTCGAGGTGATCAGGAGCGAGCCCCGCTCGTAACGGCGCGACACGAGCTGGAAGAACAGGTGCGCGGCATTGGCCTCGAACGGCAGGTAGCCGATCTCGTCGACGATCAGCAGCTTGGGGCGCGCCAGAAGGGTCAGCTGCTTGTCGAGCTGGCCGTCCTGATGAGCCTTGGCCAACATCGCCACCAGGGTCGCGGCCGTGACGAACTGAACGCTGTAGCTTTGCCGGATCGCCTCCCGTCCGAGCGCGACCGCCAAATGCGTCTTGCCCGTGCCGGGCGGCCCGAGAAGCAACACCATGTCGCCATGGGCGATCCAGCGGCATGTCGCAAGCTCGCGGATCTGGCCGGCGTCCAGCGACGGCTGCGCCTCGAAGTCGAAGCCGTCGAGGTCGCGCACGAAGGGGAACTGCGCGATCTTGCTCGCCATGGAGATCCGGCGCTCGTCCCGCCGCGCAATCTCCCGGGCCACCAAGAAGGCCAGGGCCTCGCGCAGGGTCATCTTGGAGCGCGCCGCTTCGTCCAGGAGCGTGTCGAGCTGGTCGCGGATCGCTGTCAGCTTCAGACGGTCGAGATGGGTGACGAGCATCTCGTGATCAACCGCCTTCATCACCAGCCGCCTCCCACCAGCGCTTCGTACTCGGCCAGGGGCCGCAGCAGCGTGGGCGGCGGCGAGGCCGGCAAGCGCACCGGGCCCGACGCGCCGACCACCCCCGCAAGATGCGCGCGATCGACGATCCGCTGGCGGCGCCCTGCACAGAGCGCGTGGTCGGCGACTACCTGGCCGGCATGGCGCACCACGACGCGGCCGCCCAACACGACGACCTGAACGCTTTCCCCGATCAGGCGCCATGGCACCGAGTAGCTGTTCGTATCCAGGTCGACCGCGCAGTCCGACTGCACCTTGCGCGTCAGATCCCTGAGCTGGCCGAAGGGAGCCCGACCGGCAAGGGAACGAAGGGCGCCGGCCTCCTCGGCAAACCGCACAGCCGGTGCCACACCCGTCGTTCCGTGCCTGCGTTGATCAGCGATCTCGCGCGTCCAGCGATCCAGATGCGCTTCGAACGCCGCCCAGCTCTCGAAGCGCCGGCCCGCGATCGCGTTCTTCTTGACGTAGCCGACCCCGCGCTCGTCCTTGCCCTTCGTGCGAGCCCGGCACGGCGCACAGGCCTTCGGCGCAAAGCCCCAGTACCGGGCAAAAGCATGCAGGCGCGCATTGAAGCGCACCTCGCGCGTCGTCGCGTCGTGATGCTCGACGAGCGCCTTCGGGTTGTCGAACAACACCTCCGCCGGCACGCCGCCGAAGCGCAGGAAGGCACCTTCCATGCCCTCGAACCAATCGGTCTGACGCTCGCGCAGCGAGGGACGGATATGAAGTCGGCGCGAGTAGCCCAGGGTCGCGACGAACACGTGCACGCGCACACGCTCGCCGGCGATCCACACGCGCGTGTCGCCGAAGTCGATCTGCAACTGGCGCCCTGGCGCCGTCTCAAACCGCGTCGTCGCCTGCTTCTGCGCCTTCAACTCCCGGCGCCAGCCTCGCACCCGCAGTTCCACCGAGCGCAGCCCGATGACGATACCGTGCTCGCTTTCCAGCTCTTGGCGGATCACGTCCGCGTTCCCGGCGTGCCGGAAGAACCGTTCCCGCAGCCACTCGTCCAGCCCGTCGAAGGCCGTACGCCGCTGCGGCTTGCGAAACGGCGCCGGCCCGCCTTCACGCAGGTAGCGCCGCACCGTGTTGCGCGCGCAGCCGAACTCCCGCGCAAGCCGCTTGGCGCCCCACCCGAGATCACGCAGCCGCAACATCGCGGCCACCTCCTCATCCTGCAGCATCGTCTCATCCTGCACCGTCACCATCGGTGCAGAGTTCCGCGAAACCTCGCCTGACATCGCAGCCTCCCTCGTCGGGAAGGGGTCAGTTCTCCGTTTCGTCAGGGGGTCAGTTTCTCAATTCGCCCGACAATAGCGGCCATCCTGCCGCGATCCGGATCGTTTTGGAGCCCCGGCGGGCATCTGCATTGTCTGCCCGAGTAGGCGAGGGGGGAAAGGTCTCGACTGGATCATTCCAGATGGCATTGTGGCGGGATCGACCATTGTGAGCTTGCGATCAGCACCCACCGGGTTATTACGATTCGCAGACTCGAGTGCCGCCATACCGCTACGTCAGAAGCAATGACGATGGTGCGATAGGACCAAGGTGCTGATTGAGGTCAGGATCCGCCTCCGAGAGCGTGCAGGCAGCGGAAGCGAGAGCGGCGCTCAGCCTCGTCGAGGTCCGGGGCAACGGGGCCTCAGTGGCCGGCCGGGGTCATCGGCCGAAGCTCCAGAGCGGCACACCGCTGGGCAGGTGCGGCTTGCGGTAGAAGGTTAGGCCGCGGTGACGGATGGTGTCGCTCGTAATTGAGAGGATGGGGCCGCTGATCACCAGAACCAGAGCACCGCAGTGGTCGACGCGGATCGTCCCGACCTTCGGGTGCACCCCCCAGCGCGGCGGCACGCACCATCCCAGACCTATGGGACGCCATACGGCGAAGCCTGAACCGCTTCGCGCGGACAAGGGGCGACACCGCCCGCGATTGCCGCGGCGCTCGGGGTCAGTGCCGAGACCGTGCGTCGCCGTATTCGCCGGTTCACCGCCGAAGGGCTGGTCGCCCTGGAGGACCACGCCCGCTCGGGGCGGCCGACAACGTACTCGACGGATGACGTGGCGGCCGTCCTCGCCACGGCGCTGACCCACCCGCGGCGTCTGGATCTGCCCTTCGCCTCGTGGACGCTGGACCGTCTGGCGGCTTATCTGCGCGAGCACACATCAGCCGAGCGCATCAGCATTCTGGCATTCGAAAGACGGTGAGATTCGAGTTTTTCTTCCGAGGCGTGCGAACCGACTCTCGCACGAGATCGCCGTCATGTGGGATTTATGAGCTTCTGCTGAAGCTTTTTAACCTTGTCTGTGCAAGTTTTTCTCGCATCCTGAATGTTATTCTGGACTTCGGTGCGGCGCTTTGCTTGGCGGCGGCTCTGCTCCGGAGTCAAGGGAGCGTTTGGCTTTATGGTTCCGGCTGGGGTGACAGCCTCTCTGGCAATGATCTCATAGTATCGCATTGAGATATTTATGCTGTCGCGCATCTACAAGGATGCACGTGAGCGGCCACCATCGAGGTGCTTTATCGCCGAGTTTGATGGATTCGGCAGGGCGAGAGTGAAATTCTGGTCGATGCCGGTGCCTATCTGCAGAACAGGGCAGACTCTGCTCCGTCATCTGCCCTGCTAAGGTGGGCTGCCCACGGCAGACCCAACGGTCACGTTTTCATCGAAGGTGAACGCGATTAGACTGGCGGCCCAACTCGTGGGATGCCCAGTTCAGCGGTTCATGGCTGCTGGAATCACCGCCATCCCGGCCAATCAACCCCAGGCACCCTTATCGGACGGGCTCTCAGCCAGATGATCGCAGCGCTCACGAAGCAGCGCATTTTGCGCCTCAAGATCGCAATTCAACTTCACAAGAGATGAAATTCTGGAACTAAGCTCTAGTATTTCGCTAAAGGCTTCAGCAAATAAACTGCACGCTTCAAGTTTCCGCTCCTCTGCATCATCAGCGCGTACACATTCCTCGATGATTTTCTCCTTGAGTCGCTCGTTCTGCGCCCTTAGATGCGCGGTCTCGGCACTCTCTTCGCCAAATCGAATATCGGTGTAGTATATATCGGCGGCTTTAAGAATGGCGGAGAAGCGCGATGCAGCCATCATGACCTCGTTCGGCGCAGATGCAGGATCGCAGGTCCGGCGGAGGAGCTTGATGGCGCGTTCAGTATCGAACATAGTATCACCTTGAATGCAAGGAGCCTCAAGCGTAGAGCAATTTGGGAAAGTTGAAATGATCTAGGAACGTGAATATCAACTGTGATCGTTGTCGAGTTCACGACGCGGGTGAGTCTTGCCCGCGTCATTGTTATTCGGTATCGGCTCTATTTGCCGCGATCGAACTTCGTCAGCTTGTTCTGGAAGCCTTCCGCCGATATCGTCATACGGCGGGACCGTCGTCACGCCAGCGAGGGCGCGGCCTGCCGCTCTCCGAAGCCCGGCTCGAAGGTAAAGATATCTACTTCGAGGAAGCGGCTCAGCTCGGGTTCGTCCTTGTAGCAAGTGTCGACGATCTCAACGCCTTCGCCGAACGGATCGAAGTCCCGAGACTCCTCAACCTCGCCGCAGGGGATGAACACCGCAGAGAGGTCGTTTCGCGGCATGATGCGCCCCTGACACTTGCGCACCCACTTGATGAACATGCGGACTGTGTGCGCATCATAGCCCCGCTCTGCGCCGATCCGCCTAGCCTTCGCAGTCGCCAGCACGTCGTGTGAGTATCTCCACGACAGGATCTGCTCGGGAACAGAGTGCGCGTCGTTGAGCTCACGCTTGACGTAAGCCGAGATGCGCTTTGCTGCGCTCTTGGGTGATGATGCTTGCACGCGCAGCGTATAGCGCATGTACCAGTTTTCGAAGATCATTTCGAAGGCGGCGTTCTTCGTGTTCATGGCAATAAAGTCCATCGTAAATAGGCAGAGAAGTATTCAAGTTGCGGCGCTTAAAACTAGCAGCGCGGTGGTTCGTACTGAAGTCGTACTGGCTAGTCAAGGTCTAAAAATTTGCACCTTCGAGGTGCTGGTCTTCGCAATCAGCACCGGGCGTCCGCGCGCATGAGGCGTGCGTGATCAGGGCGGCGGGCTGCCGCCGCCGAAATCGTCCTCACAAAGACGAGCACTTGTAGCGGAGGAAGCTAGGAACCCGACGAACTGACGCGGTGCACGGAGCCGGCCGAGTGCACGGCAGCCGTGATCAACGTGTGCTCGGGAGGAGCAACGGCAGCCGGCGATACGTGCGAGGGCGTGCCGCCGAGAGGCGGCTGGTAGCTGCTGAACATGACCATCATCCAATATCAGGACCGAATACCAAAAGCCGCCAGCGGATAATGCGTCCCGCTGCGGCGAGGCTCGTCTCGCATGGCAGCTCCAGACGTGTCAAGCGGCGCGGTTGCGCCATCGGGACCTCCGGGGTTGCTCCCCGGAGATCCTTGATGGGAGCCTGGTGCGGGTGGCGGGCGGCAGGCTCGGGTGGCCTAGGAGGCGCCTGGATCGCTGCTTCATCGACATGGCCTGCTGCGGTCAGGCAATGCCGGACGCCAGAGTAGGGTAGGGGGCCCTATCTCGGTCACGGGTTGCTGTCGAGCAAATCGATAAGTGACTCGGCGAGACAGTCCCACCGCTCATAGCGAGAGGTCTTGAGTTGCATGGCGCGCCGCCATTTTATTTCGGTTTGCGACTGCAGGATGTAACCATTGAGCGCGCGATCGAAGCTGCGATGCTGCAGTAGGTCTGGGCGATAGTACTCGACGATGTGCCTGAGTACGAATTTGTTTTGCGGCGTGTTCATGCTGAGTGGATCGTACTGCCCAACGTCGAGAAGTGGTTTGAACAATGCATCCAATTGCGCGACGGAATGCAGGTTCTTGAAAGTCTGTCCTCCATCGTCGGAGATCGTGACTTCACCAGTCGCATCATCTATACGAACGAACACGAAGCTCGATGCGAGGTCGGGCGGAAGATTGATGTTCATGTGATCGTCTCCCTCAGCGTCGATTGAGAACGAACGCGTCGGGTGCGTAGCTGTACATCCAGTGCGGGCCCGGATAGGCTTCGAGGTGCCGGAACGATTCGACTGTCACGCTGCGGCCAAGTTTAGCCTCAAGCAACGGCTTCAACTGGTCGAGTGGCCTGGCATCGTCTGCGACTTCATGAATGGCGTAGATCCAATCTCGCTCCAGCGTATCCACCACTGTGCCGATGTTACAGAGATCGGCATTCTGATAGGACTGCATCACTGCGGCGACGGCACCGTCGAGCGTAGATTCTTCATTGTGCGTGATCATCCGCGTGACGATTTTGATATCGATCGGGCGGGCCTCTTCCGGTGTTGGGTGTACGCGAGCAGTTGATTGTGCGGCCCCTTCACGGGGCCACTGCGGATCACACCAGTTGACATCGGGCATTTCATTCTCGTTACAAACATTCGTAACAATATGGTTCATCTTATTCACGATACTTGGAGTTAAAGTAGAGATCAAACAGCCAGTTTGATCTGGAGGCAGAGGGTTCGCAATTCTCCATGCGCCTTGCCAGCAAACGATGCGAAGATCGCGCAAACAGCTCAGACGCTTCAGCGCTGAACGAGCTGATAGGATGACCATACCCTCCCATCTGTGCCGAGGCTATATTTTTCTGACTTACCGGCATTGGTAGCCGGTATCGGGCGATGGGCCCTCGCCGATCCATTACGCATTTGCGTCCGCGGCCTGTCTCGGAGCGCCTGCGGCGCCGAATTGGTGAGATGCCGAATCGAGCAGTTGCAGAGGTGCGCAGGTCGGCAGCCAAGGTTGTGAGATCGAGAGCTCGACTTAGCGGCAGGTTGCCACGAGCCGTCGCGGCGAGGTCGATCGACCTCGCCAGGACGGGGACGGGGCTGGCGGGCGCGTAGCGCTGCAGCGCGACGTGACCGGCACGAGATGACGAGCGACATCGCAAATCCGGGTCTTGGACCTCGCTCGATGTACAGAGGCAGAGCCGAGGTGGAGAGGAGTGACGCCGTGGCAGCCTGCCCTCCGGGCTGGCAGCTCCGGCGGCCGACGCGCTACCGCTCGCCCAGAGCGGGCTCGCTCCACGCGCATCGGCATCGGATTTAATTCGACATCTCGATTCGAGTGCTGATACAAGGGAAATTACGTCCAGTACCTATTATATAGACAGGTCCCGGACGGAATTTCTGAACTCATATTCAAAGTTTATTTCAGTTATGCATTGCACAGTACTCACAGGTCCGCCAGGCTGCAGCAAGACGGCACGCCTTCTGGCGCGTGTCGTCGCGCAGCCGGGACGCCATCTCATTGCTGCGCCTCGCACGAGCCTGCTCGACGAGCTGGCCGCCCGCCTCCGTCAACTCGCGAAAGCGCAGGGTGTCACGACCTCAATCCGCGCCGTGCACTCTGGACAGTCGCAGCAAGGAGGTGTCCTGCGCCGCCTGGAGCGGACAATCCGAGGGTGCACGACGGCACAGCATGTCGTCGTGCTGGCCACGCACGAGGCGCTGGTTAGCCTCGATCCCGACCTGCTCGCAGATTGGCACATCAGCATCGACGAGCTCATCGACACCTCTGTGGCATGCGGCTCGTTCTCTGCCTCGACGTCTTGGAGCGCGCTTGCGCGCCAATACCGTCTCGAGCCGTCGGGAGACACCCGCTGGTGGCGGGTCATGACACGCGAAGATGTCGAGCCGCTCTCGCTGGGCGAGATCAATCGCGGCGCATCTGACCAGATCGCATTTCACCGCCTGATCCGCCGCGGTCGCCCGGTCTACGTGGATCAACCGGAATGGGAGCAGGCTCGCCTCGCAGGCCAGAGGGTCAGCTGGTGGTCGCTCTGGACCGTGGCCGAGCTGTTTGGGTGTGCCTCGATCACCCTGGCAAGTTCCTCGTTCTCATCTAGCCTAATGGGCATGGCTCACCAGCATCTGCACGGTGAGGCGATCCGATTCCGAGAAGAACGCGTCGGCATGGATCAGCTGCGAGCGCGGCCTTTAGTCCGGCTGCACTACTACACGCGTCACCGCGGCTCGACGACCTGGTGGCAGACACATGAGGGCAGCCGCTGCCTCGTCCAGATCTCGCGCCACCTCGAGCAGATCGCCTTCGCGGGCTACTGGTCATGCAACTCGACAACGCAGCTCGCTTTCCTGCACCGCCTTCGTGGTCGATGGTGTGAGCCTAAGCTGTCCGGTACCAATAGGCTACGTGATAACGCAGCGTGCGCTTATATATACAGCAGCAAGGCTCAGGCTTCCGACGCGCCTATTCTCGAGTTACTTGGCCTTGACCGTGCTGCGGTGACCCGAGCGCGCGAGCACGAGGATGTATTCCAATTTGTGATGCGCGGCGCCCTCCGCGACCCGTCGTATGACGGCGAGTATGACGTTTACCTGTACAGCGAGGATCAGGCGCTCGCGCTGCAGAGAAGTCTCATGGCAAGCGGCATCACCGATCGCGTGGAGACAATCGCGGTGGAAGAGGCCGGCATATTGAGCGTCGTTCGGCCTGAGGCGCGATCCCCCAGTACGAAGGCCTCGCGCGACGAGCGCACGGTGCAGGAGCGTCGGGCTGATGAGCGCGAAGCCGAGCGGCTCCGTGGCAAGGGTAGACGGGCCTCCGCGAAGGCGCTGCGAGTGGCGGCAGGAACAGCTCGCGGGCCAGGCCGGCCCAAGAAGGTGATTGCTGCTGCCTACGGTCCGGATGAGTGCCAGAGATAAAGAATATTGCACGGGCCCGCTCTCCCGTGTGACATTGCATTAACAACTAACCAGAAAGTTCCAGCCGATGGCTGACTACAACCAGACCACCATTGTTCAACCCGTCATTCCAATCAGTCTCATGACGCCCCTCGAAAGAGGGCTGCTCGAACAGATGTTTGAAGGGGAATGGGATGACGACAAGGATGAAGCTTACCTCTACTCTGTGAATGGCATTGAATCTGGGATTGACGTATCTGATCCTGAGTTCCTCGATGCTCTTCAGAATGATACCGCGCCGCTCGCTGCCAACGTACGCGCTGAGCACGAGGCTGCTGCCAAGCCTGACCATTTCTACCTGTATAATATTGAGCATACAGATGTCCTTCAAGCCATTGTCGCTCGCCATCCCGATAAACTTCCCCATATTAGCCTTGAGACAGCCTGCACCTGCACGCGGCTGTGCCCGCTCGGGTTTGGAGGATGGGCGGAGCTGATTACGGCTACGGCTGTACAGCGAGTAGACACTGGCGTCTGGTTGGCCGATCAAATCGCGGCCTTGCACAGACCAATGTCCGAAAATCCCTGATGATACCTGCAATCTTTGAAAAAATCTTGTCTCCGCTCCTGAAGATCTGGAGACGTTACCGTCGAGCTGCTTCTATGGATACATTGTTCCCAATCGCAACACCCTTTCCCATGGAGGCTGATGAACACGCAGAGGACCTGACCGAGTTCCGCGAATGGAATAATCGATTGCGGAGAAATTTGGCTCCCACGCTGGGTCAGGCGAGTAGACCTGGCTCAACGCGGCTTTACGAGGTGGTGTATTTCGACCATCAAGAGAGTTTGGACCTTTGTCTCTATGTGCGCGCACATAGTACACCCCAGGCGAAGCAGCTCGCGATCTCCTACTATTTCCCAGGCGACATGCTCAACGACCCTACGCATGCTCAAACGGCGGCAAGGATGAAGGCAGGTGGTTCGGTCACAGCGATCAAGATCTACGATTCGGATGAGTTGGTGGAGATTGGGCCGATCCCGTGGCGAGAGGTATGGCGCCAGATGGCCGGGCGGCTCTGAGTGTGAGTGGCCGTCAGCGGCAACGTTAGTATATTGTTGGTTGCTGATCCGACTGCTCTCGAATCTTGCAGGCTCAGAATATGAGTTTTGCCAATTTTTGTTGCTTAAGTTGATTAGGTAGAGCGATGAGCGCAAAGTGTATTGAGATTGAAATGAATTATGAACACATAATCCGACTTCGCGAGTCTCGCATCGATGCCGTAGCCCGTGTACTCGCAGACCAGCTGAATGGGATTCGGGATCTGCTTCTGATCAGTAGTCAGGATGCGGATGCGTTCGAAGAAGTCAAGGCGAATATTGATTTCGAGGAAATCGCAATCGTTGCATTGCTGGAGCCGTACGAAGCTGTGCTCCGGGAGCTTGGCCTGAATGCTTGCGACTATAACTGTGAGTCTGGAGATGATGATCACCTGGAGGTGACCTTCTCGTTCGATACCGCTGAACAGGTCGCCGCGTTCGAGAAGGCAGTTCGGGCGGCTAATCTCCCCTGAGCCGATGGCGGCCGGAGGTCTTCCGCCTCCGGCAGCGTCTTACCAGCAGGCGCGAGGCAGCCGCCGCTTCCAGCGCTCGCCCGCCTTGAGTTTCGGATCGGACTTGCTGCGTGCCTTCACGGCACGCAGCTTGGACGTCGGTGCGTGGGCTTGCGCTGCCGCCGACGCTGCTGCCGGGGTTCGAGGTTGGGGCGCTGGAGTTGGAGGCCAGGAGAACGCCCACTTCTCACCCGCCTCACGCTTCGGTTTCGCCTTCATCCGCTCCGAAGCGCGGCGCACCCGCGGGAGGCGCGGCTCGCGCTCGGGCGCCGGCTCAGGCTCGACAGCGATCGGCTCGACCACGAGCAGGCTTGGCAGGACGCGTCGTGCCTCGACCTTCTCGACCGGCTGTTTGGTAGGGGAGGGGAGGGCGGTGTCCACCGGCTCCTCGGCAAGCCGAGACAGCTCCTGGGTCAGGTAGGTGCCTGCCCAGAGAACCGACGGTGGCGGAGAAGACGACTTCGTGGCCTCCTGAAGGTTCGAGCCGGATCGGCCACGTCCTTTGACCTCGACGGTAAACGACCGCCGCACGCGATTGCGTGTCATCGTTGTCCTGGCTGGTTGGATAGCTGCGTCAGCTCGCACCAATTTGCGGCTGCATACAAGGTAGGCATGGCGCTGTGGCCTGTCCAGATCTGCTGGGTGGTTTTCAGTGCCGTGTTCGAGGCAGGAGTGTCGCGACGCACCTCAGTTCGCGGTGTACGGCCCGCGGAACAGGTCGCCCATCGCCTTTCGTCGGAACAGCGTGAACCAGCGTCGCCGCTGGTGCTCGGTTCGATCGTGGAGCATGTGGCAGCGTTGGCAGAGCGCCGCGAGGTTTTCGTTGGCATTGTTGCTCGGATCGTGGTCGCGATGGGCGGTCGCCAGCACTACTCGGGTCGTGCGCACCCCTCCGAGGAGATCCGCCTTCCTCAGGCGCCCACGAAGGCGCCGTCCCTGGCCATCACGCCAGCAGCCGCTCTCGGCGTCCCACCAGCGACCGTCGCCGAGGTGGAAGACCCGCTGCAGGTGCGGGCGGTTGCATGCCTCGCAGCGCCCTTGTGCCCGGTGAAAGCGGATCACGTCGGAGAGCTGCGGCCAGTCAATTGGGTAGAAGTAGCGATGCTCCCGCCGGATCGGCATCCGTGCTCCACGATCTGACCAGCGCGATAGGGCAGGAGAGTAGCCGAATGAATGGTTAAGCCATACTTGCCTTCGGCTGCTCCGGGACCGAGTTCGAGATCAGTGCGGCGGGGGAGGACCTGAGCCGGAGACCCTGCTGTAGACCCGCGGCTGTCGTGCCGCTCCCGGGATATGGTCGCGCCATCAGAAGACCGCTCGCCTCCGAACCCTGGGCGCACCGATGAGCCGGCACATCCGCGCGACCGGCAGCACGCGAGCCAGCTCATCCGAATGTCACATGCCATGGCGGCTCGCGTAGCGATACGCTACATCCAAACGGATACGGCCATGTTGCAGCACCGCGCTACTTCGCACGCCCCGGAGGCACCCTCGCTCGGGATCGGCTACTACACCGTCCCGGAAGCCGCGCGTCTTCTGCGCATGGTACCTCGCAACATCAATCGCTGGCTCGGAGGGTACTCTTTCACGTCCGGCACGAAGCGCGGAGAAATGCCGCCTCTCTGGAAGCCGGAGCTGCCAGCTACAGAGGACGACCGCTTGGAACTCGGGTTCCGGGATCTTATCGAGCTGCGGTTCGTGAACGCCTTCGTCAATGCGGGGCTCGACCTGCGAGTGATCCGGAGCTGCCTGGAGCACGCGCGCGAGTACGTGCAGGACGACCGGCCATTCTCGACTCGGCGTTTCAAAACCGATGGTCGGACTATCTTCCTCGAGAGCCTTAGAACGTCAGCAGAAAGTGAGCTCCTCGACCTGAAGCGGGGGCAATACGTCATCAAGGCAGTTGTGGAGCAGGGGTTCAGGGATCTCGATATCGATGACGAGGTTGTTACCCGCTGGCGCCCATTCCACGGCAAGAGCTCGATCATCATCGACCCGCAGCGCTCCTTCGGGCAGCCCATCGCTGCCGCGTACGGGGTTCCGACGATCGCTCTGGCTGACGCTGTCAAGGCAGAGGGCTCGATCGACCGGGTCGCCCTGATCTACGAGGTCTCGCCCGCTGCTGTGCGCGACGCAGTTCGGTTCGAAGCGTCCCTGCAGGCGGCGTGAAGGTCGTCGTCGACGAGAACCTTGCTCCGAGGCTCGCCCGGGCCCTGAACGAGCTATTCAAGGGCACCCACGAGGTCGTGCACATCCGGGATCTGTTCGGCCCAGCCGTGACGGATCTGGAGTGGATCCCAGAGTTGAGCAGGCAGGGACACTGGATCGTCATCTCCGGAGACCGCGGCATCAGGAAGAAGAAGGCGGAGTACAACGCCTTTCGCGCCTCCCGGCTGATCGGGTTTTTCCTCTCGGCGGGATTGATGAAGGCGCCGCTTGTCAAACAGGCTGAGCGCATACTCGCGTTGTGGGAGAGCATTGAAGCCTTCGCCGAACGCAGCCAGTCCGGTTCGATGTTCGAGTTGCCTATGACGAGCACCCGGATCGGCACGCTATAAAGCGTTCGCCCTGTTGCCTATCGATCGAGTACGTCCCTGACCGGGACGCCCACATCGAAGCGGCCACCAGCGCGAACCTGGAGACCTTCCTCGAGGCGCAGCTCGAACTCGCGCAGGGGCTGCTGGCGGACGATCTGCTGATCGAAGGCAGGATCCCGCTGCGGCGGCTTGACGAGTGGCCAGCCGTGAGCCGCAGGGCCCACATCTCGCCGGTGGTCTCGCGTCAGACGGCGGAGTAAAGCCTGCGGAACGGCGCACGCTTCCCGCGATCGCGTCGTGAGCCCAGGCCTCAGCCAGCCATGACCTGCTTCTCGGCCGTTCCGTCGTGCAGCACGTAGCCGCGGCCCCAGATGGTCTCGATGTAGTTCTGCCCGCCGGAGGCATTGGCCAGCTTCTTGCGCAGCTTGCAGATGAAGACGTCGATGATCTTCAGCTCGGGTTCGTCCATGCCGCCGTAGAGATGGTTGAGGAACATCTCCTTGGTGAGGGTCGTGCCCTTGCGCAAGCTGAGGAGTTCCAGCATCTGGTACTCCTTGCCGGTGAGATGCACCCGCGAACCCGAGACCTCAACGGTCTTCTGGTCGAGGTTCACGACCAGGTCGCCCGTGGTGACGACCGACTCGGCGTGGCCCTTCGAGCGGCGCAC
This sequence comes from Methylobacterium isbiliense, assembly GCF_022179325.1. Taxonomy (GTDB): domain Bacteria; phylum Pseudomonadota; class Alphaproteobacteria; order Rhizobiales; family Beijerinckiaceae; genus Methylobacterium; species Methylobacterium isbiliense. Next base: position 13,570 of record NZ_BPQQ01000061.1, read on the forward strand.
GATCGCGTGGATGCGGGCGACGAGCTCGTCCTTGTGGAAGGGCTTGGTGAGGTAGTCGTCGGCGCCGAAGCCCAGACCCTTCACCTTGTCCTCGATCCCAGCCATGCCCGACAGGATCAGGATCGGGGTCTTGACCTTGGCGACCCGCAGCGAGCGCAGCACCTCGTAGCCCGACATGTCGGGGAGGTTCAGGTCGAGGAGGATGATGTCGTAATCGTACAGCTTGCCGAGATCGACGCCTTCCTCGCCGAGGTCGGTGGTGTAGGTGTTGAAGTTCTCGGACTTCAGCATCAGCTCGACGCTTGCCGCGACCGAAGCGTCGTCCTCGATCAGCAGCACGCGCATGTGGGGGATCCTCCAGAGATTGAGGCTTCCTATAAGGATATCGGCAACAAATCGTTAAGGCTTGGTGGCAGCTTATCGTCGGGCCGAGGCTGCCGCCGGGGCGTGTCCGAGCTGGGTGGCCCTTCGGGTTCTTATTTTCCGCGTGATCGCGGCTCTCGGCGGACGCCGACCGCTCGTCAGAGTTCCAGTAGCCAGGTCGCGCTCAACGCGACGTGAGCAGGACGTAGAGGTCGGTGACCGGCACGGCAGGATCGCCGTAGGCCTCCCAATGCAGCCCGGCCGGTTCGTGACCGTGCTCGACGACCCAGGTCATCAGCACCCGCCAGGCGTCTGGGAGTTGCGTATAGGGCCCTTCCAGGCGCAGGTGCCCCGCACGACCGCCGGGGATCTCCTGCACCGTCACGCGATCGGTGGCTCGGAAGCCTCCAGCAATGGTCGACCCCGCCGCGATCCGAATGCGGTCGCCGGACGGCGGGAGGGAGAACGTCACCTCCGGACCAATCTTTTCGATGCTCTGAGCGGCAAGGGCTGTATCGACCCGCGCGCGAGCCTCTCGCTGGAACTGCGGGATCTCCGCGAAGGACATCTCTCCCCATTCGACAGCGGTGACGCTCGGCGAGACCATGACGATCTCCGGCATGCCAAAGCCGCTGGGTGCCCCATCCGACATGCTGTCCTCCCGTCCCTCTCATGACCCGGCTCTGTCGAAGAGCCAAGCAGGATGCGAGTGCCTTCGGCAACATCGAAGGTGCGGAGTTGGCAATGAGTTAGCTGCGGCTTACAGTAAGTGATGGCTAACGCACAGGCTCTCCTCGCCATCACGGCGCTGGGCGACCCGACCCGGCGGCAGATCTTCGAGCATCTGGCTCACGGACCCAGTCCGGTCGGCGAACTCGCCAGCACCATGGCTGTCACCCGGCCCGCTGTCTCCCAGCACCTCCGCGTGCTGAAGGAGGCTGGTCTGGTCACGGAGACCGCGCAGGGGACCCGCCGAATCTACCGGCTCGACCGACGCGGGATCAGCGCGGTTCACGCCTGGCTCGACGAGCGATGGGCCGAGGCGCTCAACGCAACGGGATCTACCCTCGAGCAAGATTTCTGATCGCAAGGCTGCAGCGTTGTATGTCGAGACGCCTGCCGAGGCTGGGCCGCACCGGTCTGCCAATCGATTGAGGCACCGACAGGGCCACTCGGCCAGACTCATCCGAACTCTCTTGTCACGAATTCCCCCTTCACCACCGTTTGCCGATCGTAGACAGCGTGACGGATTTCGTGACACGTTGCGGCCGCATCGAACGGCCGCGCTCGGTTTGTCACTTTAACGTCCGTTTGCGGAGCGCTTGCGCGCCCAGGCATCCTGGTCCATAGCTGAGCTGTGACATAGCGATCGGAAGTGGCATGTCTGACTTCAAGGTCAGTGTAGCTCCAAATGGCAGACTCGTCCTGCCCGCGGCACTCCGCAAGAAGCTCAACCTGGGCCAAGGTGGCACCCTCGTGATCCATGACGAGGGCGGCCGGTTTGTCCTGGAGAGCACGGACGACGCCGTGCGCCGCGCCCAGGCTCTGGTTCGCCGGTTCGCGCCAGAGGCGTCCGGAGTCGTCGATGAATTCCTCGCGGAGCGCCGGGCCGAGGCGGCGGGCGAGGATCGTTCGTGAGCTGCGTCCTGGATGCGTCAGCAGTTCTCGCCCTCCTGTTCGAGGAGACCGGTGCCGACCGCGTTCGCTCCCGCGTCGCCGACGCCCTGCTTGGGGCGGTGAATTTCGCCGAGGTCCTCGCCAAGCTCGTCGATCGCGGTCTCCCGATCGGCGAGGCCGCTCAGGCGATCGTGATCTTGGGGTTGGAAATCGTCCCGTTCAGTGATGAGCAGGCTCGCCTCTCGGCGGAATTCCGCCCGGCGACGCGAGGGGCCGGTCTGTCCCTCGGCGATCGCGCCTGCCTCGCCCTGGCACGCGACCGAGGTCTTCCTGCCGTCACCGCCGAGCGGCGGTGGGCGGAGATCGCGGACGCAGTCGGCGTCGTCGTGGACGTCATTCGGTAGGAGAAGGACCGTGCTGATCGGCTACATGCGCGTGTCGAAGGCGGACGGCTCCCAAGTCACCGACCTGCAGCGCGACGCGCTCGCTCAGGCCGGGATCGAGGGGGAGCGCCTTTATGAGGATCACGCCTCGGGCAAGCGCGACGACCGGCCCGGGCTCGACGCCTGCCTCAAGGCGCTGCGCGAGGGCGACACCCTGGTGATCTATAAGCTCGACCGCCTCGGCCGCGACCTGCGCCACCTCGTCAACACCGTCCACGAGCTCACGGCGCGCGGCATCGGGCTGAAGGTCCTGGCGGGGCAGGGCGCAAACATCGACACCACCACCGCCAATGGGCGGCTCGTGTTCGGCATCTTCGCGGCGCTGGCCGAGTTTGAGCGCGAGCTGATCGTCGAGCGCACGAAGGCGGGGCTGGCCTCGGCACGGGCGAGGGGGCGAAAGGGCGGTCGCAAGCCGAAGATGACCCCTGCCAAGCTGCGTCTGGCCCAGGCAGCTATGGGCCAGCCGGAGACGAAGGTCAGCGCGCTCTGCGTCGAACTCGGCGTGACCCGGCAGACGCTCTACCGCCACGTCGACGCCAAGGGGCAGCTTCGGCCAGACGGGATCAAGCTTCTCGGACGCCAGCCGTCCTGAGCGGCCTCGGTCGCCGTATATGACGCGGCCGACAACGCTCATAATTTGTGAGTTTTGAGCGCTCCCTAAAACGGAATGTCGTCATCCAGGTAGCTCATGCTGTTATCGGCCGGCTTCGGCGGCGGTAGCGGGTTGCGCTCCAAGTGCTTCGAAATCAGAAAATTGTGCAAGGTCGCCGCGAGCTGCAAAGCAAGCTCACCATAGACGGCAGGAACCTCCACAATGTCAGCGCCTTGTCCATGACCCGTAAGCTTGTTGCGCAGAAATGGCAGGGTTTTTAGCACCTGGTCAGCAAATCCAGCACGCATCGTGCGCCTGAACGACGTCGATCCGCAAGCTTGGCTGGCCGACGTCTTGGCGCGGATCAACGACCACCCCTCACGCGCCCTCGGCGATCTCCTGCCTTGGATCTGGAAGGCCCGCGGTCCCGCGATGGCCAGCTCGGCTCAGGTCGCCTGAGCGCCGGATCCAGTGACCAAGTCGCGCGCGTGAACAAGGCGTGAAACAACGCCCGGGATCGGCGAAGCCCTTCATCCGTGAGCACCACGGACTTGGCTCGTCCGACCGGGTCTGCGATCAGCCCGTTGCGGTGCAGCCGATCAGGGACCTGCCAGTCGAACCCCTTCCAGGCCCGGCGCTCATCGTCCCGCCTCAATCGTTCACCGGCATCCGCACCTGAAGGTTTTCGGCTACTTCGCGTCCGACACCGGCACCTACATCGTCGATCCGCACTCGCGGAAGGTGGTCACCTCCATCGACTGATGGCTCCCACACCCTTGATGCCGCGCAAGGACTTGTGGCCTTCACCGGCGATGACGAGTATGCATGCCTGCAAATTGCAGTAATAACTCCGGGTTCGGCGTTGACAAGCTTGCCATGTCGCGCCTATGGGAGCGTCGATGGGGCATATATTTACAAACTGAGGTCGAACGTGAACAGTGAAGAGCAGATTTCCGACAATCGGATTGCTTTGACCGCCGACATCGTGGCGGCTTACGTCTCTCACAATCATACCTCGGTGGGAGATCTACCAGCGCTGATTCAGAGCGTCCATGCCCAGCTTGGCAAGCTCGGCCAAGCAGTCGAGCCGGAAGCGGAGCGGCCTGTCCCGCCGCTGCCGATCAAGAAGACCGTGACCCCGGACGCGATCATCAGCCTGGAGGACGGCAAGCCCTACAAGTCGCTCAAGCGCCACCTCTCGACGCGCGGCCTCACCCCCGAGGAATACCGACGCAAGTGGGGCCTGCCGCCCGACTATCCGATGGTGGCGGCCAACTACGCCGCCCAGCGCTCCGAACTCGCCAAGAGCATCGGTCTCGGCCGCAGCGGTCAGAAGCGCGCAGCGTAGCTCCGACGCACGCGGTGGCCGGATCAGGGACCTGTCGGTTCGGCCGCTGCAGGCACGTCACCCTACCCAGTACGCCTCAGCGCATTAGCAAACTGGTTTCCGAGTATGTCGTGGGTCGATATTGCAACGAGCCAGGCGCGTCGTAGAGGACACCAAGCACGCCTCGGCCGCCAGCCCTCTTCGATCGAGTGAGACACAAGCCTGACAGATCAAGGTGACGGTCTGGCAATGCGCGGATCTGCGATATGTTTCGGTGTCTGTCGCATGCAATGACAGAAGAACGCCCGGCAGGGGCTCAGAACCCGACCGGGCGTCTATTGCTGAGGTTCCAGTTTCATCTCACCTTACTGTTGAGCTTGCCAGCTGTCCCGGGACATAATCGCGCTCGTCGGGCAGGATGTCAGGGATGGTTGCTTGGAAGGTGGGTGTGAAGGCCGCAGAGGCCGACTGTAGGACAGCGATGAGGACGTAGACCTGCCAGACCTGATCGACGAAGGGCAGTGCCAGGGCGACCCCGGCCCGTACCAGATCGGTCGCGACCAGGAAGGCACGGCGCGGCAGCCGACCGACGAAGGCTTGCGCGACCGGCGCGACGAGCACGTAGGCCACCATCTTGATGGCAAGAGCGGTGCCAAGGACGGCGCCGGCATTTGCGCCAGCCAGCCGGTAGGCGAGCAGCCCGAGCGCAACGGTGAGCAGACCTGTGCCGACGAGGGCGACAACCTGCGCAGCGAACAGGTGCTTGTAGGTGCGGTTGGCGAGGATGCTCAGCATTGTAGAGCCGCCTTGCTCTTCAGCCCCTCCGGCACATCAAGGCAAGTGAATGATCACAGTGACTATACACCCACGAATATGAAGAGGGGACCCTCACAGGTCCCCTCATCGTTCAGTGGTGATGCCGCCGGTGATGATGGTGTCGCATGTGATGATGGTGATGGTGATGGTGATGGCGGCGCATGTGGTGATGATGCCCCCGCATGTGGCCGTGACGGTGCTGCACCGTCGTCACCATGTCCGAGGCCTCAACGGCAGCCGGCAGGGCCGGTGCCGCTGCAGCCGGGGTCACCAGCGTCGCAGTGCCGAGCGCAGCCATGACGGTCAGCGCGAAGATGGGTGTCCTCATGGGGGTTCCTTCTGAACAAGCCGCAGGAACGGTCGGACGACCCCCACGGCGGCCTGGAACGGCCCAGCTTGGTGGATGGTTCCGCCTGCTGCCTAGCGGATGCAGCGGTAGGGCTTATTCGTCGTCGTCGTGGTGGTGGAAGTCGCCATGGTGATGATGACGCTCGACCCGGACGCTGCCGGTATGGTCGAGGTCGTCGTGATGATGATGGCGCTCAATCACGCGGTGCTCGTGATGGTGATGATGACCGTCTCCATGCACACGCACGCCACCCGGACCAACGTTGATGTGCTGGGCCATGGCTGCGGCCGGCGTGAACAGCAGCGCCGCAGCAAAACCAGTGAGGACGAGCTTCTTCGCCATGTTTGTCTCCAGTCTCGTTCGGCATGACGCCTGTTGGGGCTGAAAACGCCGCAGGGATTAAATGGTTCGCCTGAAACGTGCTGCCTTTTCGGGCCGGACCAGACTGGATTGTCCGGGCAGACGCAAGCGATGAACGCAGTATGAACAGCTCGCTCACCAGCCGTGGACTTGGCGGGCCTTGTCAGGGGTTGCGCTCCGGCATGGGTTACGTCGGTGGTGCGCGCAGGGTGCGGTAGAGCGCGTGCACCGCGTCCATGAAGTCCCGCTCGGGATGCGCCTGGCAGTAGCTGCGCAGGAACTCGGCCTGCCGCGGCAGCGGGAACCCGGGCGGCGTGAGGTCGAGCCCCTCATCGACACCGGGCGGCGAGCGGATCAGCGCGCCACTCATGAACCCCTGCGTCCACGCCAGAAAATCCCGCTCCGCCGTGGGTGTGCGGGCGACCTCGGCGCTGAACTGCGCACAGGGCACGGCGCCCACGCCAACGATTTTATCGGTCTGGCCGGCGGCGCTGAACGCGCAGCCTGCGCCCAGAACAATGGCGAGTCCGATCGGCCGGATCATGAGGTCTCGTCGTCCGCGCTGTGATGGTCCGGATCGTCGGGCAGGCAGATGCGGCCAGTGCAGACCACCAACACCCGGTCAGGGGATTGGCAGAGGCAGGTCTGACCGTAGATGGACCGCGCGCCGTCGCGCAGGACCAAGCTGGTGTTACGTGCAATGCAGCCAGCCTGCTGTAGGGCGCGCTTCAGCGGGCGGTGGTCGGCCTGCGTCGGACCGACGGCGAGCATGGCCCCTACGGTGAGGGGGGTAAGGCGGAGCATCATGATGGCCCCTCCTATTCGGCCGCTGGCCGCAGGCGCGGGTGGGCGAGGCGCTCGGAGGCAGCGGTGTCGTGAGCGGCGGCTTCCGTCGTGCCGAAGCGGGCGTAGAGCGCCGGCAGGACGACCAGCGTGAGCAGCGTCGCACTGATCAGGCCGCCGATGACGACGGTAGCGAGCGGGCGCTGCACCTCGGCTCCGGTGCAGGAAGCTGGATTGGACCTGACGGACAGTGTCCGATTTGATGTCGATCAGCTCTGGTCCCGAAGTGCTGGAGTAGGGCCGAGACGGCATGCATGTGCCGTCTCGGCTGAGCCCTGCGGTCAAGCCCCATAGCCGCGCAGCGGGGCGCCGCAGGCGCCGGGCTTGAGGGCGGGGCTCGCTGGCGAGGGACGCTGATAGACGCCGTTGATCGCGACCAAGGCAGACACTGTCTGACGGGTCAAATCCAGATTTTTACAGCACCTACCTTGCAGCCCCATCGTGTTCGGGGGTTTACCCAAGCTGGGGGCAAAGAGGCACAGGCGCAAGCCGTCGTTCAGCAAATACTCATCCAGCGAGTCTCAGAGTGCGTTCTATCACATCGGTGGAGTGGCTTCTCAAGTCATCGTGAGAGCACCTCCAGGTCGTGCCTAGCAACGGCGATGAGCCAATACGTCGCCCAGCTTCGGGCGCAGGAACCTGCGGGTCCTGTAAGCCGGCTCACGCCGGTAATGACCTGTCACGCTTGAGGAACCTGCACCGGGTTCAGGAGACTGTCATGCTGAAGCGCACCCTTCCGTTCTTGTCCGCCCTCGCCCTCGCCGCCGCGGTGTCCGCCGGCGCCGCCCAGGCCATGCCGCTCGGGGCTTCCGTCGGCCTTGCCGCCCAAGGCGCACCTGAGACCGTGCAGCAGGTGCAGTGGTGGGGACATCGTCACCATCATCATGGCTGGGGTCATCACCACCACCATCGTGGCTGGGGCCACCATCACTGGGGGCACCACCATCATTATTACCGGCCGAGCTACTACGGCTGGGGCCACCACCACCATCACCACCGCCGGCATCACCACTGGGGCTACTGAGCCGATCCGGGCGGCTCATGAGATTGCGGCTGCGCCGGCCCTGCTGGCGCAGCGCTCCGAGCGCACGATGTCCTGGTTGCGGGCTGGCGAAATGGCCTCCTCGGCTATCGCAACCCTGGCCGGCACGTCGGGATTGATCCAACTCGAGACGACCCAGTCATCGCACCTTCAGCCGCCTTGCCCGGTTTGATGGGATGGCCGGAGCAATGGTAAGAGGCCGGACAGGAGACCTGCTGGTGAGAGCTTCGCTGACCCTGCTGCGCCGTATCGGCACCGGCTTTATGGACCCAACGCTGCCTTGCGTGCTCTCACCCCCGAAACCATATCCAGCGACACGGGTTGTGCCCAAAGCGTGCAGAATTGTTTCTGCAGGTGGATGAATGTGGTAGCCTAAGCGTATGAGCCTGCCTCGGCCTCTCGCGCGTCTGATGGCCGTGGTGATCGTGATGATCGCCGCGGTGTTTGGCGCGTCGGTGGCCCAGGCGCACGAGGGCCATGCCCATTACCACAGTGCGCCAGCCGCGGCCGTCCAGCATACGGCGTCGGCCCCGGTCGCAGTCTCTGCCAAGGCCGTGCAGGCCGTCGCCCGCACCATGACCCAGGCCGTGGTGGCGACACCCGCCGACCGGTTGCTGAGCGCTGCGTCGCCGCGCGCCCAGGTGCCGGGACAGCGTCCCTGCAACGGCGTCTGTTGCTCGATGGGCGGGGCCTGCTGTGTGCCCGGGGCGATGCTGCCAGCCGCTGCTGCAGTCCTCCCACTACAGACGGTTGCCACCCGTCTAATCGCGACCGCTGAGCCGTTCCTGGCTGGCGTCGCCCGCGAAGCTCTGCCCAAACCTCCCAGATCGCTCGCCTGAAACCCGCGTCCTCACGCTTGGGGCGGTGCTGACGCGCCGCTGCGCGTGCGTGGACGCTTGCGTCCACCGGCGAAAGATCTGACCCATGTTCTCCCACATAACGGCCGTGCTGCGTGCGCTGGCCGTGACGCTGGCCCTCTTGGCAGGCCCTGCATACGCCCACGAGGGGCACGACCACGGCGCGCCCCCACCGCCGGTTTCCAAAACCATTGCGCCGCGCGGTGAAGCCGCGTCGGCAGCGTTCGAGCTGGTCGCTGTGCCTAAAGACGGCACGCTGATCCTCTATCTCGACCGCTTCGAAACCGACGAGCCGGTGCATGGCGCCACACTGACCATCGAGACCCCCACCGGGTCGGCCAACGCCACGGCCGCGACCGACGGCAGCTACCAGCTGCCGGCGCCCTGGCTCAGCAAGCCCGGTCAGTACGACCTGATGGTCACGGTCTCCGTCGGCAGCGATGCCGACGTGCTGCCGCTGACCCTCACCATTCCCGACTTGGCCGCCAGCAACGCCCCGGTGCAGGTGGGCACGGCGCAGACCATCAGCGCGACGCTCAGCCAAGCCGTGCCGGTGGTCACGCAAGGCATCAGGGAGCGTTTGGCTCGGCAGGATCCGGTGCTGCTCACCGTCTCCGCCGGCAGCTTTCTGCTCGGCATTCTGGTGGTGCTGGTGGCACGCGGTCGTCGGCGCGTGCCAGTGATTGCTGTGCTTGTCGTGACCGCCACCGTGCTGCTGAGCGCCAGCGCCTTCGCCCACGGTGACGAGGACCATGGCCGCCCCGAAAGCAAGGCCGCGCTGATCCCGCCCAACTCCCCCGGTGCCACGGCAACGACCGACTTGGCGCAACGTCTGCCGGACGGCAGCGTGTTCGTGCCCAAGCCGACCCAGCGGCTCCTCGAGCTGCGCACGGTGATGACTGCCGCTGGCAGCTACCGCCGCACCATCGGTCTGCCAGGCCGGATCATCGCCAACCCCAATGCCAGCGGCGTGGTCCAGTCTTCGGTTGGAGGGCGTCTGTCGCCGCCGCCATCGGGCATCTTCCCGCGGCTCGGCACCCCCGTGAAGAAGAGCGACGTGCTCGCCTACGTGACTCCGCCGGTGCAACGGGTCGACGTCTCTGACATGCGCCAGCGCCAGGGCGAGCTCGATCAGCAGATCGCCATCGTCCAGCGCCGGGTCGAGCGCTACCAGAAGCTCACCGTCAGCGGCGCCGTCGCCCAGGTGCAGCTCGAAGAGGCCCTGGACGAGCTGAGGGGATTGCGCGACCGCCGGAGCGCACTGGACAAGCTCCGCGCCGAACCGGAGGCGCTGGTCGCGCCGGTCAGCGGTGTGATCGCCGAGGCTTCGGCCGTGGCCGGCCAGATGGCCAACCCAGGCCAGATGGTCTTCCAGATCGTCGATCCGAAAAGCCTCTGGGTCGAGGCGTTGAGCTTCGATGCCCTCGGCAGCGCCGAGAACGCCACGGCACGCCTGGCAGACGGCCGCACGTTGCAGCTGACCTACCAGGGCGCAGGCCTCGCCGACCGCAACCAGGCTATCCCGGTCCAGTTCGCGATTGCGGGTGACACCAGCGGCCTGCGGGTCGGCCAGTTCGTCACCGTGCTCGCTGGCACCGACACCGAGCTGCAAGGCCTTGCGCTGCCGCGAGCCGCCGTGGTCCGCACCGGCAACGGTCAGGACGTCGTCTACGAGCACACCACCGCTGAGCGCTTTGAAGCCCGTCAGGTCCGCGTCGAGCCGTTGGACGGCAATCGCGTGCTGATCGCCGCTGGCGTTGGTGCGGGCAAGCGCGTGGTCACCCAGGGCGCCGAGCTCCTGGACCAAGTGCGCTGAGGCGAAGCGAGGAGAAATCCATGTTCACGTTCCTCGTCAGCCAGTCTCTGAAGAACCGCCTTCTGGTGCTCGCCCTGACCGGTGTGCTGGTGCTCTATGGCGCGTTCAGCATCACCAAACTGCCGGTCGACGTCTTTCCGGACCTCAACCGGCCGACAGTGACCATCATGACCGAGGCAGAGGGCTACGCCCCGCCCGAAGTCGAGCAATTGGTCACTTACCCCATAGAAACCCGAATGAACGGGCTGCCGGGTGTTACCCGCGTGCGGTCCGTCTCGGGCGTCGGGCTGTCGATCGTCTACGTCGAGTTCGACTGGGGCACCGACATCTACCGCAACCGCCAGCAGATCGCCGAGCGTCTGAGCCTCGTCCAGGACCAGCTGCCGCGCGGGGTGACTCCGGTGATGGGGCCGATCTCCTCGATCATGGGCCAGATCCTGCTGGTTGCGGTAACGAGCGACAAAGCCAGTCCGATGGAGGTGCGCGAGGCCGCCGACTTCGTGATCCGGCCGCGCCTGCTGACCATTCCGGGCGTCGCGCAGGTCATTCCGATCGGCGGTGAGGTGCGCCAGTTCCGCGTTGCGCCCAACCCGGCGGCTATGCGCACGCTCGGCGTGACCAATGCCCAGCTGGAAACCGCACTCACCCAGTTCGGCACCAACACCGGTGGCGGGTTTACCGACCAGTACGCCCGCGAGTACCTGATCCGGAACATCGGCCGCACGATGAGCCTCGACGACCTGCGCAACGTGGTCGTCACCACCGTCAACAACGCCCCGGTCTACCTCCGGCAGATCGCCGAGGTGTCGTTCTCGGCCAAGGTTAAGCGCGGCGATGCCGGCTATCTCGGCAAGCCGGCGGTGATCGTCTCAGTCGAGAAGCAGCCCGACGTCGACACCGTCAAACTGTCCCACACCATTGAACAGGCGTTAGGCGAGATCACTCGGACGTTGCCGAACGGCATCAAGGCCGATCAGATCCTGTTCCGGCAGGCCAACTTCATCGAGACCTCGATCGCCAACGTCGAGCGGGTGCTGCTGGAGGCCATCGTCGTGGTGGCCGTGGTGCTGTTCGCGTTCCTCCTGAACGTGCGCACCACGGCGATCTCGCTGCTCGCAATTCCGGTCTCGATCCTAACTACGGCGGTGGTCTTCCGCCTGTTCGGGCTGTCGATCAACACGATGACCCTGGGCGGCTTGGCCATCGCCATCGGCGAACTGGTCGACGACGCCGTGGTCGACGTCGAGAACATCTTCCGGCGTCTCGGCGAGAACAGAAAGGCCGGCAACCCGAAGAGCGTGTTCCAAGTGGTAGTGGAGGCCTCCAATGAGGTGCGATCCGGCATCGTCTACGCGACGCTGATCATCATCCTGGTGTTCGTGCCTCTGTTCGCCCTGTCGGGCATCGAGGGCCGCCTCTTCGCCCCCCTCGGGCAGGCCTACATCATCTCGATCCTGGCCAGCCTCGTCACCTCGATCACGTTGACCCCGGTGCTGGCCGCCTGGCTGCTGCCGGGCCTGAAAAACCTTGAAGAGCATGACAGCCGGTTTCTCAAGCTGCTCAAGCGCGGCAACGCCGCGCTGCTCAGGGTGGCATTCCGCCATCAGCGTCTGCTGGTCAGCACGGTCGCCCTCGCGGTTCTCGGCGCTGGCATTGCCGCCTGGCAGCTGCCGCGGGCGTTCCTGCCGCCGTTCAACGAGGGCAGCTTTACCGTCAACATGACCTTCAACCCGGGTATCTCGCTGGCCGAGAGCAACCGGGTCGGTCTGATCGCCGAGAAGCTGCTGCAGCAAATCCCCGAGGTGGCGGCCGTCGGCCGGCGCACCGGCCGGGCCGAGCTCGATGAGCACGCTGAAGGGGTGCACTCCTCGGAAATCGAGGTCGAGCTGAAAGCCGGCGAAGGCCGGCCGAAGGACGCCATCGTCGCCGACCTGCGCCAGCGTCTGGCGGTGCTGCCGGTCAGCGTCAATGTCGGGCAGCCGATCTCGCACCGGCTCGACCACATGCTCTCGGGCGTGCGTGCCGAGATCGCCCTCAAGATCTTCGGCGAGGACTTGGATGCGCTGCGCCGCATCGCGGGCAGCCTCCAGGAGAGGATGCGGCAGATCCCGGGCCTAGTCGACCTGCAGATCGAGAAGCAGGTGCGCATCCCGCAGCTGGAGATCCGCGTCGACTACACCCGCGCGGCCCTCTACGGCGTGCAGCCCTCCGCGGTGGTCGAGCAGCTGAGCCGCCTGTCCAATGGGCGGGTAATCTCGACGGTGGTCGATGGCGTGCGCCGCTTCGACGTGCTGATCCGCCTGCCGGAGGATCAGCGCACCACCGCTGGCCTGGGCGATCTCCTGCTGGAAACTCCCTCCGGCTGGGTGCCGGCCCGCCAGGTCGCCGACATCCGCGAGACCGATGGCCCCAACCAGATCCTGCGCGAGAACTCACGCCGGCGGCTGGTCGTGCAGGCCAACACCAACGGTGAGAGCGATATGGCCACGATCGTGACGGCCATTCGCCAGGCGATCGCCGACGAAAAGCTGCCGCCCGGGTTCTTCACCAGCCTGGAGGGCACCTTCCAGGCCCAGGAGGAGGCCACCCAGACCATCGCCGCCCTGTCGGCGCTGTCGCTCGCGCTGATCTTCGCCATTCTCTACAGCCGCTACCGCTCAGCCGCCCTGGCGCTGATCATCATGGGCAATGTGCCGCTCGCGCTGATCGGCTCCGTGGCAGCGCTGTGGCTGGTCGGCCAGCCGCTCAGCGTCGCCTCGATGATCGGGTTCATCACGCTGACCGGCATCGCCGCCCGGAACGGCATCTTGAAGATCAGTCACTACCTGAACCTGGCGCTGCACGAGGACGTGCCGTTCGGCCGCGATCTGGTGATCCGCGGCAGCCTGGAGCGGCTGACCCCGGTGCTGATGACGGCGCTGTCCGCCGGTGTCGCGCTGGTGCCGCTGCTCTACGATGCAGCGTCACCGGGCAAGGAGATCCTGCACCCGGTCGCGGTGACGATCTTTGGCGGTCTGATCAGCGCCACACTGCTCGACACGTTCCTGACGCCAATCCTGTTCCTCCGGTTCGGCCGCAAGCCGCTTGAGCGCCTGCGCTCGTCCCCTGTTCAGGCTGCCTCGCCCGGCGCGCACGCGCCGCCGCGGGAGGCGTTCTGAGCCCCTGACAAAGCAACAAGGAAGGAGAAATCTCATGGTGTTCTGGAGGGTCGCCGTCGTTGGAAGCCTGCTGATGACCCTGCCGGTTCAGGCTCACGAGGTTGCCGGCAAGTTCGGCGGCCGGGTGACCGATGCTGGCAAGTACCACGTCGAGATGGTCGCCAAGGACAAGACCCTCGACGTCTATGTGCTCGACAACAGCGAGAAGCCCCTACCCGCCACCGGGTTCAAGGGCATCGCGATCCTGGTGGTGAACGGCAAGCCCGCGCGCATCACGCTTGCGCCCGCCGACGCCCAGAAACTGACCGGCACGGCCGAGGTGGCCCTGGGTGCCGCGCCCAAGGGCGCGGTGCAGCTCACGGCGCCCGACGGCACGACCGCCAGTGGAAAATTCAACTAAACCAAAAGAAGCAAAGGAATAAAGCTTATGATCATCGCCCGCACCCTGCTGGCCGCTGCACTGCTCACCACCGGCCTCTCTGGCGCTGCCCTGGCGCAGAGCGCTCACACCCACGGCGCACATCAGCCCACCGCCAACGAGGCGAGCGATGCGCATCAGGCCGAGATGCAGAAGATGATCGCCGACATGATGCCGGCCCCGAACGACCCGCCGTCGACCCAGGATTTCAAGAAGGCCGATATGGCGATGATGCACGCCATGCACGTGGCCTACACCGGCAATGCCGACATCGACTTCCGCACGCACATGATCCCGCACCACCAGGGTGCCATCGACATGGCCAAGGTGGCGCTCAAGCACGCCAAGGACCCCAAGACCAAGGCGATGGCTCAGAAGATCATTGAAGATCAAGTAAAAGAAATTGCCGAGATGCAGGCTTGGCTGAAGAAGAACGGCAAATGAAACTGGAGGCCCGCTTCGGCGGGCCTTCTTTGTAACACAACCAAAACAACAAACCCGCTCACATCATAAACAGAGAGGGCTCTTGTTTACGCCAGTCTGGCTCCACGACCTAGTTCATCAAATCGCCGGCCTCGACTATCCCCACGATCACTGGTGGATGGATCTGATGGCCGCGCTGGTCTTCGTCGTCGCGCCGACGTGGACGGTGTGGCTCCTGGTGCGCTTCGGTCTGCGCGCGCTAGGCCTGCAGCTTCATGGTGAGCGGCCTACGTCGACGATGCGCGTGGGCGCACCACCTGAACCCAGTGCTGCCGTCGTGACGGTCGCCGCACATGGTGCCCACGGTCAAGGCCTCGAGCGCTATGTACTCAAAGCGACCTGCCGCTTCCAGGTTCGTCTCATCCTTCTTTCCCTGATGACGCTGCCAGCGGCGTGGTTCCTGCTGGAAATTCCCAAGCATATCATCAACCACGCCCTGACTGACACCAATGGCGACGGCTATCCGGAGATGACAATCCTGGGGCTCCGGGTTGGGCGTCTGGAACTCCTGCTATTTCTGTGCGGCGGCTACCTTGCTGTCCTGACGGCGAGCTTCCTGCTGAAGCTTCAGGTCAACCGCGCGCGCGGCCGTGTGAACGAACGTCTCGTGCGCCGCTTGCGCTTGGCCGTCCTCAAGCGCGCGCAGAGGGAGCTGTCGCCTGGCCGTCGCGCGACGCTGTCTGCAGTCGCTATGCATGAAGTCGAGCCGGTCGGTTATTTCGGTAGCGCCCTCGTCGCGGTGCCGCTCGTACAAGGCGGCACACTGGCGACTAGCATCGTATTCCTCTTTCTTCAGAACGCCGCTCTGGCGCTCGCTGCCCTCATCATGCTGCCAGTGCAGGTGGCCATTCTGCCGCGTCTGCAGCGACGCTTGAATGCGAAGGTGCGTGAGCGAGTTCATGCGACGCGGGCGCTGGGAGGATCCCTCACTGCGACCAGCCATGCCTCAGCAAGCTTAGAAGCACCAATTTTGCACGGCGAGCAGGCCTCCCTCGCTCTGAGCAAGCAAATGAGACAAGTTGAAATTCTTGAACTGGTCCGCAACGAGATCAATGACCTCAAAGGCCTGCTCAAAGGCCTTTACAATTTCACCTCCAACCTAACGCCATTCTTCTTCTTCTCAATCGGCGGCTACCTTGTCGTCCAAGAGCGCCTGACGCTCGGCGCGCTCGTCGCCGCCCTAGCAGCCTATAAAGAGATAGCCCCTGCGTTACGTGAACTGTTCGATTTTGTTCAAAGCTGGTCTGATGCCAGATCGCGCTTTGGAGAAATAAATCACGCTCTCTCGCGCGCTGAACCAGCGCTTGATACCGATAGTAAGCTGCAAGCGCCCCTGGTGACGAGTCAATACAAACTCAACCATTCCATAACTGCTGCCTAGTCGGAGCCGGAATGTAGCCACCGATGTCGAATGCCGAAGCACAGCAGGAGAAAGGAAAAATTTGAACCAACGACGGGCTAGATAGTTGGCATTCTGAGCTGAAATTATGATTTCGTCCAGTGTTATGCGCTGCGACGGGGCTTTATATTTGTCTGTTAGGTCTATGGTATGCATGAAAAGGGAGAAATATTATGCATCAGATGTCAAGTGAGATGCAACATTGCATCGAGGAATGCTTGCGTTGCTACCAGACCTGCCTGGGCATGGCGTCAAATCATTGTCTGCCAGCCGGCGGTAAGCACGTCCAGCCGGAGCACTTCCGGCTGATGATGGCGTGCGCCGAGATCTGCCGGACCAGCGCGCATTTCATGCTGATCGGGCTGCCCGAGCACAAGCACACCTGCCGGGCCTGCGCCGACGTATGTGAGGCCTGCGCCAAAAGCTGTGAGCAGGTCGGCGACATGCAGGATTGCGTCGAGACCTGCCGGCGCTGCGCCGAGAGCTGCCG
This sequence comes from Methylobacterium isbiliense, assembly GCF_022179325.1. Taxonomy (GTDB): domain Bacteria; phylum Pseudomonadota; class Alphaproteobacteria; order Rhizobiales; family Beijerinckiaceae; genus Methylobacterium; species Methylobacterium isbiliense. The sequence goes on from NZ_BPQQ01000061.1 coordinate 29,943, forward strand.
CACGATGGCGGCCTGAGCACCTTTTCCCTCGGTTTGTCGGTCGAAAGAAGGAGTCACTCATGAAATCCCTGTTCATTGCCGCACTGATCAGCGGGGCCGCGCTCGCCACCCCTGCCTTCGCCCAGCAGCATGCGCACGACACCCAGAGCGCTGTGAAGCTGCCCGAAGCCTGTAAAGCTGCGGCTCAGGCCGGTGGAAAGGAGAGCATGATGAGGGACATGCAAAACCAGATGTCCCAGAGCATGCAAGGCATGTCCGGTCAGATGTCGGAAACCCAGAAGGGCCTACACCAGGCCATGATGAGCATGAACGGCCCGATGATGCAGGGCATGATGGCCGGTGATGCCGACGTGGCCTGGATCTGCGCGATGATCCCGCACCATCAGGGTGCAATCGACATGGCGCGTGCCGGTCTGAAGGGCGCGGACAATGCCGAGAGCAAGCGCCTCGCCGAGAAAACCATTGAGGAACAGGAGAAGAGCATCAAGGAGCTGACCGCCTGGCTCGACAAGCACGCTAAGAAGGAGGGCAACCAGTAGCGCTCGGCGGATCCGGTCAGTGCCACGCGGGGTGTTCTCCTTGGCAGGTTGGCGCCTCGCCGGTCTCCAGGCTCTGGATGATCGGGCAGTCCGGCCGCCCGTCGCCGTCACAGGCTTCGGCCAGGGTGCGCAGGCTGTCCGCCATCTCCTGCAGCTGCCGGGCCCGTTCCTCGAGTTCTTTGATGTGGGTCAGCGCGACCGCCTTCACCTCAGCGTTACTGCGGCTCTGATCGCTCCACAGATCCAAGAGGAGCCGGATGCGCTCAATCGAAAACCCAAGGTCGCGGGCGCGGCGGATGAACCCGAGGCGATGTAGGTCGGCCGGGCCGTAATCGCGGTAGCCGCTGGTGCGACGGCCCACCGGCGGCACCAAGCCGATGCTCTCGTAGTAGCGGATCATCTTGGCCGACACGCCTGAGGCTTGCGCCGCCTGCCCGATGTTCATCGTCCCTGCCCTTTCCCTGTTGACCTTCCCATGATGGGAAGGTGCAGGCTGCCTGGCAAGAGGATCACGACAGGACCCCGCCATGACCGACCACGCCCACGACCGCCCGCAGGATCAGACTGCCAACGCCGCCAGCTGCTGCGGTGGAACGCGCAAGGCGACGACCGCCGATCAGGCTGCGGCGCCTGCCGAACATGGTCACAGCTGCTGCGGGGAGCATGGCAAGGCGGTGCCGGCAGCCCACGACCACGCTCCTCACGGTCATGACCATCATCATGCGCATGACCACGCCGGCCCGGCGGCCGAGGGGACCGTCAAGGACCCGGTCTGCGGGATGACGGTCGACCCGCACACGGCCAAGCATCGCGCCCAACACAACGGGCGCCCCTACTACTTCTGCTCGGCCGGCTGCCAGGCGAAGTTCACGGCCGACCCGGCGCGCTACCTCGACCCGGCCAGTGCCACTGCGAAGGCCGAACCCGTGCCCGAGGGCACGATCTATACCTGCCCGATGCACCCCGAAGTTCGCCAGGTCGGTCCCGGATCCTGCCCGATCTGCGGCATGGCACTGGAGCCGCTGCTGGTCAGCGCCGACACCGGCCCGAGCACCGAGCTGGTCGACATGACCCGGCGGTTCTGGATCGGCCTGGTGCTGACGCTGCCGGTGTTCGCGCTGGAAATGGGCGGTCACCTGACTGGCCTGGTTGATCGCCTCGGCCAGCAGAACAGCAACTGGCTGCAGCTGGTGCTGGCCACGCCGGTGGTGCTGTGGGCCGGCTGGCCGTTCTTCGAACGCGGCTGGGCGTCGGTGAAGAGCCGCAACCTCAACATGTTCACGCTGATCGCCCTCGGCACCGGCGTGGCCTGGCTCTACAGCGTGGTGGCCACCGTGGCGCCGGGGGTGTTCCCGGCCGAGCTGCGCGGCCATGACGGCGCCGTGCCAGCCTACTTCGAGGCCGCGGCGGTGATCACCGTGCTGGTGCTCTTGGGCCAGGTGCTGGAGCTGCGCGCCCGCGAAAGCACCAGCGGCGCCCTGCGCGCCTTGCTCGATCTCGCCCCGAAGACCGCTCGCCGGATCCGAGCTGACGGCAGCGAGGAGGAGATCGGCCTCGACGCCGTCCAGGTTGGGGATCGCCTGCGCGTGCGCCCCGGTGAAAAGGTCCCGGTCGACGGCACCGTGATCGAGGGCCGTTCGTCAGTGGACGAGGCGCTGGTCACTGGCGAGGCGATGCCGGTCAGCAAGGATGTCGGGGCCGCCGTGATCGGTGGCACCCTCAACCAGAGCGGCGCCCTGGTGATCGAGGCCAAAAACGTCGGCCGCGACACCATGCTGGCGCGCATCGTCCAACTGGTCGCCGAGGCTCAACGGAGCCGCGCGCCGATCCAGCGGCTGGCCGATCAGGTGGCCGGCTGGTTCGTGCCGGTGGTCATGGCAGTCGCCGCACTGGCGTTCATCGCCTGGTTCGCGGTCGGCCCCGAGCCGCGCTTCACCTACGGCCTGCTGGCCGCGGTGGCGGTGTTGATCATCGCCTGCCCGTGCGCCCTCGGACTGGCCACGCCGATGTCGATCATGGTGGGCGTTGGCCGCGGCGCCCAGGCCGGCGTGCTGATCAAGAACGCCGAGGCGCTCGAGCGCATGGAGAAGATCACCACGCTGGTGGTCGACAAGACCGGCACGCTCACCGAGGGCAAGCCGGCGGTCACCCAGGTGGTCCCGGCCGAAGGGTTCACGGAAGCCGAGATCCTGCAGCTGGCTGCCAGCGTCGAGCGCGCCAGC
>NZ_BPQQ01000062.1 GCF_022179325.1 Methylobacterium isbiliense
CCGCCCTCGCGCATTCCTTCGATGGTAGGGTCAGTACTTGCGCACGAGCGGCGGCGGCGGGGGCTCGTAGGCGGCGACCGGCGCCACCACCGGCCCGCCGAGCAGCCAGCGCATGCCGAGCTTGATGTCGTGGGACTCGAGGTCCTTGGCGCGGTAGACGGTCTTCAGCGCACAGCTCGGCAGGCAGCCCACCACGCCGGTCTCGGCCTCGCCCATGTTGAGGTAGCGATAGGCGAGTTCGAGCTTCACGTTGGGCGTGACCGCGTAGCCGAGACCCGCATGGGCCGCCCAGGCGAAGTTCGTCTTGTCCTTGGAGCCGCCGTAGCCGAAGCCGCCCGAATAGGTGCCCAGGCCCTGGTCGGTCACGGACCCGAACATGTGGTGCGCGAAGCCCACGCCGGCGCCGATGAAGGGGGTGACGCCGTACCAGTTGCCGAGTTCGACGTAGCCGTTGGCGAGCGCGACGACGGAGGAGAACTTGCCCGCAGTGAGATTGTAGCCGCCGCGGGTGCCGTAGGAGAGGTCCTCGGCGACGAAGCGCCATTCCGCCTTGGTGCGGTACTCGCCGGTCAGGTCGAAGCGCAGCCAGGGATTGAACTGATAGCCGACGCCGACGCCGACGAAGACTTGGTCGCCGACGTGATCCTGGATCGCGCTGTAATTGTAGGGGATCGGCGGGGTCGAGACGTCCTCCACCACCGTCTTGCGCAGATCGAGGATGCCGACGCCGACGTCGCCGCGCAGATACCAGCCGCCGCCGACATCGACCGGCGGGGGCGGCAGCGGCGGGGGCGGAGGCGGCAGGAGGTCGGCGGCGTGAGCGAGGCCCGGCACGCCCACGCTCGCTGCGAGCGTGAGAATGCGCGCCAGCGCGAGAGGCTTGCAGCGGCCCATGACGGATCCTTGCTTGGAAGGCCGCTCACCTTGGAACGCGGCCGGGACCTGGATGACGTCATGACTATCGAAGCAAGAGGTAAACCCTGGCTTAACGTTAAACTTTATCGTTACCGGGTGGCGCGCCCTGGTTGAACGGCCGCGCCGGAGCCCGGCGCGGCCGCCCGATCAGGCCGCGGCCTTGCGCAGCGCCTCCACCACCTCGTCGACGACTTCGGTGACGAGGCTGCGATCGTCGCCCTCCGCCATGACGCGGATCACCGGCTCGGTGCCGGAGGGGCGTATGACGAGCCGGCCCGCATTGCCCAGGCGCTGGCGCGCGCCTTCGATGGCGGTGACGACGGAATCCTGCCGCAGGGGCTCGCCCGAGGCGTAGCGCACGTTCTTGAGGATCTGCGGCAGCGGATCGAAGCAGTGGCAGACCTCGCTCACCGGGCGCTGCTGGCGCTTGACCACCGCGAGGAGCTGGAGTGCGGCCACCAAGCCGTCCCCGGTGGTGGCGTAGTCGGACATGATGATGTGTCCGGACTGCTCGCCGCCGAGGTTGTAGCCGTGCTCGCGCATATGCTCCAGCACGTAGCGGTCGCCGACCGCGGTGCGCACCATGCCGAGGCCGAGGCCGCCGAGGTAGCGCTCCAGGCCGAGGTTGGACATGATGGTGGCGACGATGCCGGCCTTGGTCAGGCGCTCGTCCTCCTTCCACGAGCGCGCCACCACGGCCATCAGCTGGTCGCCGTCGACGCGCTGGCCCTTCTCGTCCACCACCAGCACCCGGTCGGCGTCGCCGTCTAGCGCGATGCCGATGTCGGCGCGCAGCTCGCGCACCTTGCGCACCAGCGCGTCCGGCGCGGTCGAGCCCACGTCCCGGTTGATGTTGAACCCGTCCGGCTCGGTGCCGATCGCGATCACCTCGGCACCGAGTTCCCACAGGGTCTCGGGGGCGACCCGGTAGGCGGCGCCGTTGGCGCAATCGACCACCACCCGCAAGCCGTCGAGGGTGAGATTGCGCGGCAGCGTGCGCTTGGCGAATTCGATGTAGCGGGCGTGCACGCTCTCGATCCGCTTGGCCCGGCCGAGATCGCCCGAGCCGGCGAGCCGCTTCTGCAGATCGGATTCGAGCAGGCGCTCGATCTCCTGCTCCACCTCGTCCCTGAGCTTGAAGCCGTCCGGCCCGAACAGCTTGATGCCGTTATCCTCGTAGGGATTGTGCGAGGCCGAGATCATCACCCCGATATCCGCCCGCATCGAGCGGGTCAGCATGGCGACGGCCGGGGTCGGCATGGGCCCGAGGAGCAGCACGTCCATGCCCACCGAGGTGAAGCCCGCGACGAGCGCGGTCTCGATCATGTAGCCCGACAGACGCGTGTCCTTGCCGATCACCACGCGGTGGCGGTGGTCGCCGCGCTGGAAGACGAGGCCGGCGGCCTGTCCTACCTTGAGGGCGAGTTCCGGAGTGATGACGCCGTTCGCCCGGCCCCGGATGCCGTCGGTTCCGAAGTACTTGCGCACGGTTCTCTCCCTCGTGTCTCGTTGCGGGCCATCCCCGGTGGATCCCGGCCGCAGGCCGCAAGCACCATGCCCGGCCCGAATGAACAGCTTATGCGCCCGGTTGCGCCGAATCGAGGCAGTTCCGTCCGGCCCCGGGCAGGCCTGCCCCGGCGCGGCCGGACCGTCACGGCGCCGGGACCGTCACGGCTTGGTGTCGGGCGCCCAATTCACCTCCACCACCGTGAGCCCCTCCTGGCGGTTGAAGCGCAGGGCCGCCTCGCGCATGGCGCGCAGCGCCGCCGCATCCCCGGCACGGGGGCACTGGACGGGATCGTGGGCGCGCTTCTCGGTGTCCAGCCGCCGGCCGAACGCCTCGCCGAGGCTCACCATCGCGTCGACGCTGGAGAAGGGCGTCGAGAGATAGACGGTGCCGGCCGGGCCGCGGGCGAGGCAGTAGCGCCAGTCGGCGGCGGCCGGCGTGGCGAGGCCGGCGGCCAGGAACACGGCGAGGAGGACGGCGGGACGGCGTCGCATCGGGGCATCCATGCGCGCCCGCGGGCGCTCGGCGGGACCCTTTCGGCCTGCCAATGCGGCGCCAGGATGGCGCCCGCCTCAGGGCCGCGCGTCGGGAACGGGCTCGGCCTCCTCGATGCGCAGCGTCCAGACGAGGTCGCCCGCCTCGTCCACCAGCCAGGCGAGGTTGGCCTCGTCGGAGAAGAGTTCGTCGGCGCGGCCGAGGGCGATGGCCGAGGCCTGCCGCACGGTGGCGGCCTCGATCGGCACGGTGCGCTGCGGGCGGGCCACCATGCCGTGCCGGTCGCGCGCCGCGACCCGGAGTCGAAACTGGGCCATGTCGCTCACGTGGTCGGCCGGCCCGATGCCGGCAGCCCCCCAAGGTTCATCCCCAAGGTTCATCCCATCGCGCGGGACCGCGCAAGGGCTAAGCCGCGGGGGCTCCGCGGCCGTTGACACGGCGACCGGCGGGCTTAGGGCTGGGCGGGGAAAACCCGGAGAGGCCGCATGAGGGTCGCCTGCGTCGGCGAGTGCATGGTCGAGCTGAGCGAGCGCCCCGACGGAACGCTGAGCCGCGGCTTCGGCGGCGACACGCTCAACACCGCCCTCTACCTCGCCCGCCTCGGCGTCGCGGTCGACTACGTCACGGCGCTGGGGGACGATCCCTGGAGCGACGAGATGGCGGAGGCGTGGGGCCGCGAAGGCATCGGCCTGTCGCAGGTGCGCCGCCTGCCCGGGCGCATGCCGGGCCTCTACATCATCCGCACCGACGCGGCGGGCGAGCGCAGTTTCCACTACTGGCGCGACAGCGCAGCGGCACGCGATCTCCTCGCCGGCCCGGGCGGCGCGGCGGCCCGGGCGGCGCTGGAGGGCTACGACGTCGTCTATCTCTCCGGCATCAGCCTGTCGCTCTACGGCGAGGCGGGCCGCGCGGCGCTCGCCGAGACGCTCGCTCGGCTCCGCGCCCGCGGCGGGCGGGTGGCCTTCGACACCAACTACCGCCCGCGCGGCTGGCCGGACCGCGAGGCGGCGCGGGCCGTCTTCCGCACGGCGATGGCGCAGGCCGACCTGATCTTCGCTTCCGTCGAGGATCTCGACTGGCTCTACGGCGAGGCGGGCGAGGCGGAGGCGCTGCGCCATCGCGGCCGGGCCGAGATCGTGCTCAAGGATTCGAGCGCCCGGGCGCCCGTGGCGCGGGTTCTGCACGGCGAGGCGGAGACGCGCGTGCCGGCCGAGCCCGTGGCCCGGGTGGTCGACACCACGGCGGCGGGCGACAGTTTCGCGGCGGGCTACCTCGCCGCGCGCCTCGCGGGGCTCGATCCGGCCGCCGCCGCCGCCGCCGCCCACCGCCTCGCCGGCGCGGTGATCGGCCATCGCGGCGCCGTCATCCCGCCGGATGCGATGCCGGCCCTCCCCTTCCGTGTTCCCGGAGCCAGCGCATGACGAGCCCCGCCGCCACCCGCCTCGCGCGCCTCGACGCGCTCCTCGCCGAATCCCCGGTGATCCCGGTCATCACCGTGCCGGAACTCGCCCATGCGGTGCCGCTCGCCCGCGCGCTCGTGGCCGGCGGCATCCGCACCCTGGAGATCACCCTGCGCACGCCCGTGGCGCGCGACGCCGCGCGGGCGATCATGGCGGAGGTGCCGGAGGCGGTGGTGGGCATCGGCACGGTGCTGACGCCCGACGATCTTCAGGCCGCGCACGACCTCGGGGCGCGCTTCGCGCTCAGCCCCGGCGCCACGCCGGAGCTGCTGCGGGCGGCGGCGCAGAGCGACATGGCCTTCATGCCCGGCATCGCCACGCCCTCCGAACTGATGCAGGTGCTGGCGGCGGGCTTCGGGATCGCCAAGTTCTTTCCCGCCGTGCCGGCCGGCGGCATGGCGGCCCTCAAGGCGCTCGCCGGCCCCTTCCCGCAGGCCCGCTTCTGCCCGACCGGCGGCATCGGCGAGCAGGACGCCCGGGCGTGGCTGGCGCTGCCGAACGTGGTGGCGGTGGGCGGCTCCTGGCTCGCGCCCGAGGCCGAGATCCGCGAGGGCCGCTTCGAGGCCATCACCGAGCGGGCGCGCCGCACGCTGGCGAACCTCGCCTGAGCGGGTCCTACTGCGCGGCCTCCGCGGCGGTCGGGGGCTCGCGCTCGACGGTGCGGAAGGTCTCGAGGTCGGCGAGGTAGGTGCGCGCCCACCAATCCACATCCTCGCGCGCCATGCGCTCGTACATCGGCTTCCAGCGCTCCAGGCGCTCGGCCTTGGGCATGTAGAGCGCGGCGCGGATCGCCTCGGCCACCTCGAACCGGTCGTAGGGGTTGACGAGCAGCGCCTCCGGCAGCTGGCGGGCGGCGCCCGCGAACTTCGACAGGACGAGGACGCCCGGATCCTCCTCGCTCTGCGCCGCGACGTATTCCTTGGCGACGAGGTTCATGCCGTCGCGCATCGGCGTGACGAGGCCGACCCGCGCCGCCCGGTACAGGCCCGCCAGCACCGCGCGCGGATAGGCCTTGGTGACGTACTGGATCGGTGTCCAGGACGGCTCGCCCAGCGAGCCGTTGATGTTGCCGAGCACCTCGTTCACGTCGCGGCTGAGCTGCTCGTATTCCGGCACCTCGGTGCGGGATTTCGGGGCGATCTGCAGGAAGACGACGTTGCCGCGCTGGTCGGGGTTGGAGGCGAAGAAGCGCTCCACCGCCTCCATGCGCTCGGGCACGCCCTTGGAATAGTCGAGCCGGTCGACGCCGATGAGGAGCTTGCGCGTGCGCAGGCCCGCCACCGTGTCGCGCACCGTGCGGTTCATGCCCGCCCGGTCGGCGGCCTGCCGGAAGCCCTCGACGTCGATGCCGATCGGGAAGCTGCGGATGCGGGTGCGCCGCCCGTCCACCATCAGCGAGCCGCCGCCGAGGGGGATCGCCCGCAACTCGTCGACGAGGTTGCGCGAGAGGTTGTGGACGTCGCTCTCGGTCTGGAGGCCGATGAGGTCGTAATCGGCCACCGCCCGCAGGAGTTCGGTCGAGGCCGGCAGCGTGTTGAACACCTCGCCCGACGGCCAGGGGATGTGGTGAAAGTAGCCGATCGGGTTCGCGACCCCGAGCCCCCGCAGCTCCGAGGCGAGGGGGATCAGGTGGTAATCGTGCACCCAGATCAGGTCGCCGGGCTCGATCAGGCTCGCCAGCGCCTGGGCGAAGATGCGGTTGACCCGCTGGTAGCCGGCATAGTCGGCCCGCGAATAGGCGGCGAGGCCGAGCCGGTAATGCATGATCGGCCAGAGGGCGCGGTTGGCGAAGCCGCTGTAATATTCGCGGTGGTCCTGGGGCGAGAGGTCCATCACCGCGTAGCGCACCCGGCCCCGGTCGGCGATGGCGGGGCTGCCCGACGGCGTCTCCGCGATCTTCCCGCTCCAGCCGAACCACAACCCGCGATAGGCGTTGAAGGCCTCCTTCAGCGCGACCGCGAGGCCGCCCGCCGCGACCGCCTTGGATCCCGCTTCCGGGACGGCGACGCGGTTCGAGACGATGATCAGGCGTGACACGGCTCTCAACCACTCCCGAGAACGGGGCTGGGCTTTGCACCCTTTGCACCCGGTACCTGCGTAGAACGCGCGGCAAGCAAGCGCGATCCGCAGGCGCGGGTCAACCCTCGCCGGGCGCATCGGTTGCAGTTCCCGCAGCGGCGGCGCTGCCAAACTCCACAGCTTTCGCTGGGCCGCTCCGGCGCACCGCCGACGGCCCTGCACGCGCCGCCGGAACTCTGTGTCGCGGCTGCGGTTACCCGCACAATCACTGTCGCCCGCTCTCCGGGCGGCAGGCAGGGATGTTCACTCTTCTAAGGAGTCCTGGTGATGAGCGCGGGTTACGAGAACGGGCGGCACCGGACCGAGGACGCTGGCGCCTCCGCGGGCCGGCCCGCAGACTGGTCGGAGCTGGGGCAGGACGTCCGGCAGATCGGCGACGTGGCGCTGGAGCGCGGCTACGGCCTCGTCGAGGCGGCGCGCGAGCAGGTCAACGGCTACGTCGTCCGGCGCAAGGACGATGCGGCGCAATCCGTGGCGGATTTCGCCAAGGCGCTGCGCGATTCGGGCAACGGGCTGGAGCAGCAGCCGAACGTGAAGGCGTTCTTCGACAGCGCGGCGGAGGGACTCGACCAGCTCGCCGGGTCGATTCGCGAGCGCAGCTTCGAGGAGTTCTACGCTGACATCGAGGCCGTGGCCCGGCGCCGGCCCGCCGCGGTGGCGGTGGCGACCTTCGTAACGGGGTTCCTGGCGGCGCGCTTCATCAAGGCGTCGGCGCATCCGTCCCACGCCGTCCCGGGACGCGACGCCCAGGCGGGCTCGCGGCGGCCCGGCATCCGCTACCCGGCCTGAGGAGGACGCGATGGCTGATCCGTCCAACGGCAGCATCCAGGGGCTGCTCGCCGAAGCGTTGCGCGAGACCACGGACCTCGCCCGCAAGGAGATCGCGCTCTTCCGCACCGAGATGTCGAACAACCTGCGGACGCTGTTCCTCGGCCTCGGCATGATGGTGGGCGCGGCGGTGTTCGCGGTGGTGGCGCTCCTCGTGCTGGTCGACGCCCTGGTGAAGTGGGTGGCGACGCTCGTCGGCTCGGAGGCGCTGGCCGCCCTGATCGTCGGCGGCGCCTTCCTGCTCGTGGCGGTCGGCCTCGCGCTCGCCGGCCGCAGCGCCATGTCGGCCTCCACCCTGGCGCCGACGCGCACCACGCGCCAGGTGCGCCAGGACGCGCGGGTTCTGTCCGAAAGGGTTTCGGGATGACCCAGTCGATCTCCGACCTCGAACACGACATCGAAGAGACCCGGGCGCGGCTCGACCAGACCATCGACCGCATCCAGGACCGGCTGACGCCCGCCAGCATCCTCGACGAGATGCTGGGCACGGTGCGCCAGTCGCCGATGAACGGCCTCTACGACGGCGCGCTGGCGGCGGTGCGACGCAACCCGGTGCCGGTCATGCTGATCGCCGCGGGCGTCGGCTGGCTGCTTCACCGGGTGTCCGAGGATGCGCGCCGCCGCCGGCACCTGGAGGAGACGGCGCGCAGCGCCGAGGCGGTCCCGGTGCGCAACGACGGCGCGGCGCGGATCTACGATCCCGACCGTGCCAGCGACCGCCCGAGCCCCAACGGGATCGCGCGGCCGGAAGCCGCCCAGATCTGACGCGAGCGGGCCGCCCCGCCGCCGGGCAGCCCCCGATCATGAGGAATCACCGCATCATGGCCGACCACACCATCAAGCCCGCCACCCCCGACGCCCCCTCGGCGCATGTCCCCGGCACGGGCCCGGAGCGCAACCTGCACCAGGATCACGCCACCGCCCGCGAGACCCTCGACGCGGCGAAGACCATCGCCTCGCAGAGCGCCGGCGCCGCCGCGTCCGACGCCCAGTCCTCGGCCACCAACCTCGCCGCCAAGGCCAGCGAGACGGTCGGGCAGACCGCCGAGCAGCTGCGCCGGACCGCCGACGAGACGGCCGAGCGGCTGAAGCGCACCGCCACGGACGCGATCTCGCAGGCCCACGAGCGGGCGAGCGAGACCTCGCGCGCCTTCCAGAACCGCGGCTCCGAGAGCATCGACCGGGCCCGCGACTGGGCGAACGACGCGGTGGAGACCGGCGCGCGCCGCTACGCGGACCTGCGCGACCGCGGCGGCCAGCACCTCGCCCGCGGGCAGAGCGCGGTGGAGCGGTTCGTCGGCGAGAACCCGGTGCTCGTCGGCGTGGTGGGCCTCGCCGCCGGCATGCTGATCGGGGCGCTCCTGCCGCGCACCCGCCGCGAGGATCAGGCGGTCGGCGCCTGGGCCGACGACCTGCGCGACCAGGGCATGCGCTATGCCCGCGACGCGACGGAGCGCGGGCGCCAGTTCGTCGAGACCGCCCTCGACCAGGCGCAGGACGCCGCGAGCGCGGCCGCCAACGCCGCCTCCGAGGAGCTGAAGCAGCCGCGCGGCGAGGCTCAGGCCTCCGCCCAGGGGCAGGGACACGGTCAGGGGCAGGCGCCCGGCCAGACGTCTCGCCCAGGCGGCACCATCCAGACGCATTGAGGCTGCGGGTCCGGGCGTCTCGCGCGCCGTCGCAGGACCCTCCCTCACACCAGGAGCCCGCTCCGCCTTCCGGCGGGGCGGGCTCGTCGCATTTAGGCGTGGCCGAACCCCGGGCCTGCCCCGGCGTTGTCCGCCCATGCTTCCCACCCGCGACCCGCCCCGCCTCGGCTTCTGCTGCAAGTTCATCCCGGACGAGGCGCCCGACGCGCACCGGACCTTGAAGGCCGCCAGGGACGCGGCCCTGGCGATGAACGTCACCAGCGTGACGATCGCCCATCTGCGCCGGCTCGATCCGGGCGCGGCCCGCGACAAGCTCGCCGCGGTCGTGACCCACAACCTCGCGGCCCTGCGGCGGCAGGTCGAGTGGGTGGCCGGGCGCCCGCCGCTGGAGCGGCTGCTGCGCCTCGCGAGTTCGATCCTGCCGGGCTACACCCACCCGGAGGTACGGGACTTCTACGCCGAGCCGGACCTGCGCTCCGCCATCGAGGCGGGGCTGGCGAGAGTCGGCGAGGCGGCGCGGGCGGGAGGCGTGCGGCTCAGCATGCATCCGGGCCCGTTCTGCATCCTGGCGAGCCGCAACCCCGCCGCGCTCGCCAACGGCATCGCCGAACTCGACTACCACGCCGAGGTGATGGCGATGATGGGCTACGGCGCGGGCTGGCACCCGGACGGCGCGCACGTGAACATCCATGTCGGCGCGCGCGATCCCGGCCTTGCGGCCTTCCGCGAGACGCTGCCCCGGGTGAGCGAGGCGGCGCGCAACCTCGTCACGGTCGAGAACGACGAGAGTTCGTTCGGCCTCGACGACGTCCTGCAGCTCGGCGACCTCGTGCCGGTCGTCCTCGACCTGCACCACCACTGGATCCACAGCCGGGGCGAGTACCTGGAGCCCGACGATCCCCGCATCGCCCGGATCGTCGCCTCCTGGCGCGGCGTGCGCCCGGTGAGCCACATCAGCGTGTCGCGCGAGGACCTCCTGCCCGGCCACGACCCCGACCGGCGGCCCGACTTCGCGGGGCTCCTCGCGGCCGGCCTGAAGGGCCGGGACCTCGCGGCCCATTCCGACCTGATGTGGAACCGCGCCGTCAACGACCTCGTGGCGCGCCACCTCGCCTGGAGCGACTTCGAGATCGAGGCGAAGCACAAGAACCTCGCCTCCGTAGCCCTCGCGCGGCACATCGCCGGCCCGGCCGCCGTGCTGGCCGCCGAGTAGCCCGGATCGGCGCGTCACCCGTATCGACCGGTGGCCGCACCCGCGCTACGGTCCGGGCGATGCGAACCGCCGATTGCGACATCCTCGTCATCCCGGGCTACGGCAATTCCGGACCGGACCACTGGCAGAGCCGCTGGCAGGAGCGGCTCTCCACCGCCCGGCGCGTCGCCATGCCCGACTGGGACCACCCGGAGCCGGAGCCGTGGCGGGATGCGATCATCGCGGCGGTGCAGGCCGCGACGCGGCCGGTGATCCTCGTCGCCCACAGCCTCGGCGTCGTCTCGACCGTCCAGGCCGCCCCCTACCTGCCCCCGGGCGCGGTGCGCGGCGCCTTCCTGGTCGCCTTGCCGGACGTCGAGCGGCCGGACCTGCCGGGCCTCCTGCCGGGCTTCCTGCGCGCCTTCGCGCCGATCCCGCACGATCCCCTGCCCTTCCCGGCCGTGCTGGTGGCGAGCCGCACCGATCCCTACACCGCCTACGCGCGGGCGGAGACCTTCGCGGCGGCCTGGAGGGCGGAGCTGGTCGATGCGGGTGAATCCGGCCACCTCAACGGCGAGAGCGGCCACGGTCCCTGGCCGGAAGGGCTGATGCGCTTCGCCGGCTTCCTGCGGCCGCTCTGATCAGCGCCGGAAGACCTTCACGGGCGAGACGGAGCCGTCGCGGTAGACGATCTGAGCCGAGGCCGAGCGCGTCCCGGCCGGCACCTTGAGATAGGGCAGGAGATGGCCCGGGATCGCGAAGGGGTTCGCCTCGTCGCAGGGCGGCAGGGGCACCACGCGGTCCGGCTCCGGCCGGTCGAGGCCGATGCGCAGTTCGCGGATGGCGCAGCGGTAGGAGACCAGCGCCGTGTAGTAGAGCAGCACCCCGTTGAAGTCCCGGAACGACAGCCAGGAGCCCGACACCATCTCGATGGTGCGGCGCTGGTCGCGCAGCAGCGCCTCGCGCGGGTCGAAGGCGATCGGGAACGGGCCGACCACCGCGCCCGCCGCATCGACGTAGCGCAGTTGCAGGGTCCCGGGCTTGGCATCCGCGTCGAGCGCGATCGACGGGTTCGGCATCCGCCGGCCGGTGCGCTGGTCGATGACGTCGAGGAGGCCGGTGTCCTGGAACGCGCCCGCCTCGCCGAGGCGCCACGCGAGCGCGATGGCCGGCTCGGGCAGCGATACGGTGGCGTGCCAGCCCGCGTTGCTGCGCGAGAAGCCGACGAGGGGCGCGTTGACCGGGGCGTTGCCCTCGGGCGCGGCGGGACGCGGGGCGGCGGGCTCGCGCACCGGGGGAAGGGCCGCGACCTGCGCGGGCGGAGCCGGGCCGGCCGGCGGCGCGCCGAGGCCCAGGGCCGCCTCGGCCGCCGGCTTCACGCCGGCATCCCCGACGAAGAAGAAGTCCTCGCCCGGCAGCGAGCCGTACACGAAGGGCTCCTGGCGCCGCCCGGTGGCGGCCAGCACGTCGTCGCGCACGAGGCGGAAGACCTTGTTGATCTCGAGCCCCGGCATCGCCATGCGGCGGGTCAGCGCCTGCACGAAGGGGCTGTTCTCGCCCTCGCCGTCGAGCGCGGTCTGGCCGTGCTTGGCCGCGAAGGCCACCAGGGTGCCGCCCTCCGGCTCGATGCGGGCCAGCCCGCGCCCGACCGAACGGGTCGGGCTGGTGCGGCGCATCGCGTCGAGGAAGGGGTTGTCCCGGCAGGCGTCCAGGATGACGAGGCGCAGCTTGCGGGCCGGTTCGAGGGCCTGGAGCACGCGGTCGAGCGGGACGGCCTCGTCCGCGATGTCACGGTCGCTGCGCAGGCGCGCATCCACCGGCACAAGGTAGTTGGTCCCGCCCACCTCGACGCCGTGCCCGGCGAAGTAGACGAGCGCCCAGTCGGCCCGCTCGGCGGCCTCCGAGAAGGCGTTGAGCGCCGCGATCAGGTCGGCCCGGCCGGCGTCGCGCACCGTCGTGACGGTGCGAAAGCCCGCCGCGCGCAAGGCGCCCGCCACCCGGGCGGCATCCCGGGCCGGGTTGTCGAGGCGCGGCGCCGCCGCGTAGGCGGCATTGCCGATCACCAGGGCGACCCGGGTCTCCGCCCGCGCCCCGCCGCCCGCCGCGACGAGGATCAGCGCCAGTGCGGCGATCCGCGCGAGTTGCCGGCCCATCGCCCCGTCTCCCCGGTCACGCTAGCGGCCGAGATGTACGATGGACGGTCGAGCCGGAAAAGTCCCGCACGGCCCTACGAGAGGCAGCGCCGGTAGAGCGTGCTGCGGCTGATGCCGAGCCGGCGCGCGGCCTCCGAGACGTTGCCGCCGGCGGCGTCGAGGGCCGCCCGCATCGCCTCGCGCGCGATGCCGTCGAGCCGGCCGGAGGGCTCCGGTGCGGGCGCGGCCGGGGGCGCCGCGCCGCGGGGGGCCTTCTGCGCCACGCCCTCCGGCAGCGCGTCGAGCTCCACGGTCCCGCCCGGATCGGCGAGGGCGAGGAGCGCGCGCAGGGTGCCGACGAGCTGGCGGAAGTTGCCGGGCCAGACCGCTGCGGCGAGCGCCGCCTCGCAGGCCGGCGCGAGCGCGACGCCGCGCGCCGCGCCGCCGAGACGGTCCCAGAGGGCGCGCACCACCTCCTGGCGGTCCCGGCGCTCCCGCAGCGGCGGCAGCGCCACCCGGTAGGGGGCGATGCGGTAGTAGAGGTCGGCCCGGAAGGCGCCCTCCTCGACGAGGCGGGCGAGGTCGCGGTGCGTGGCGCAGATCAGGGCGAAGTCCACCGGCACCGGGCGCCCGCCGCCCACCGGCTGCACCTCGCGCTCCTGCAGCACCCGCAGCAGCCGCGACTGCAGGCCGAGCGGCATGTCGCCGATCTCGTCGAGGAACAGCAGGCCCCCGTCGGCCTGCCGCAGCAGGCCCTGGGCGCCGTGCCGCGCCGCGCCCGTGAAGGCGCCGGGCTCGTAGCCGAACAGCTCGGCCTCGATCAGGCTCTCGGGCAGGGCGGCGCAGTTCACCGCCACGAAGGGCGCCCTGGCGCGGGCGCAGCGCGCGTGCGCGGCGCGCGAAAACACCTCCTTGCCGGTGCCGGTCTCGCCCTCGACCACCACCGGGATGCCCGCATCGACGAGCCGCACCGCCCGGGCGAGCAGGCGCTCGGTGGCGGCATCGAGCACCGGGACATCGGGCGCGGCCGGGATCGCGGCGGGCCGCGCGGCCGCGTGCGGGCGCGGGGCGCGGGGCGCCCGGCCGGCCTCCTCGTGGAGCCGCGCGTGCAGGGGCCGGCCCTCGCCGTCGCGCAGCCGGATCGCACCGGGCTGGCGGCGGCCCGCATCCGGAAACAGCCGCGAGAAGTCCGTGCGGTCCAGGGCGTCCCAGTCGAGCCCGAGCAGGCTGAGGGCGGCGCGGTTGGCGCCGACGAGGCGGCCCTCCTCGAACACCAGCACGCCTTCGCGCGGCGTGCCGAGCAGCGCCGGGTCGTCGTGCAGGCGCAGCACCTCGCGGCCGGGGCCGACCGCCTCGAACAGCCGGTGCTCGATGGCATCGACCGCGAGGCGGATCATGCCGAGCGCGTGGGTCTGCAGCATCGCGGCAGGCCCCGAGAGGTCGAGCGCGCCGAGCGTCTCGCCGCGCAGGCCGAGGATCGGCATGGCCGCGCAGCTCAGGATCCGATGCGGCTCGAAATAGTGCTCGGGTCCCCGCACCTCGACCGCGCGGCGCTCGATCAGCGCCGTGCCGATGGCGTTGGTGCCGGTCGCGGCCTCGTTCCAGGGCACGCCGGGGCAGAGCGCCACCTGTGCGGCCTTGCCGGCGAAGCCCGGATTGCCGAGCGTGTCGAGGACGAGCCCGTTCGGATCGGTGAGGATGACGAGGCTGCCGGTGGCCTGCGCGTCGGCGTGCAGCGCCTCGATCTCGGGGCGGCAGCGGCGGCGCAGGGCGTCGTTGCGCTCCCAGGCCTCGCGCAGCTCCCGCTGGCTCAGGGGCTCGACCCGCGGCCGGGCGCCGAAATCCAGGCCGAGATCGGCGCAGCGCTGCCAGGAGCGCAGGATCGGCGCCGGCACCGCCTCCACACCGCGCTGAGCCGTCACGCCCTGGGCCGACAGGCTCTCGGCGAAGACGCGCTGGCGTGCGGCGAGCAGCGTGCGGGGCGTCGCCACGTGGCTGTGCATGCCCAGCCTCCCGTCTGTCGCATGATGCGACACCTGTCGCAGATGTCGCAGGATCAGTCGAGAGGAAACCTCCTGACCGCGCCAAAACCTTGGTCCAAGGGAATCGGGTGCCACCAATCCTTCTGCCCGGAGCGAAGTTCCTTCAAGCATTTACCGCATTGCAACATCGGATGGTCTGCATCCGGAGGCCGTCCTGGCACGGCCGCTGCTGATGACGAGGCGGCTCGCCGGGCCGCAAGCCTTGGCGAGAACGATGGGAGGGATGTGATGAACAAGCCTGAATTCCTGCGCGGCAGCACCGCCTCGCCGTTCTCGGCGCGCTACGACAACTTCATCGGCGGCCGCTGGGAGGCGCCGGTCGCCGGCCGCTACTTCGAGAACACCTCGCCGCTCACCGGACGGGTGATCTGCGAGGTCGCCCGCTCCGACGCCCAGGACGTGGAGAAGGCGCTCGACGCCGCCCACGCCGCCAAGGAGGCCTGGGGCCGCGCCGCGCCGGCCGAGCGCGCCCGCATCCTCAACCGGATCGCCGACCGGATGGAGGAGAACCTCGACCTTCTGGCGCTGGCCGAGACCTGGGACAACGGCAAGCCGATCCGCGAGACCACCCACGCGGACATCCCGCTCGCGATCGACCATTTCCGCTACTTCGCCGGCTGCATCCGCGCCCAGGAAGGCTCCATCGCCGAGATCGACCACGACACGGTGGCCTACCACTTCCACGAGCCGCTCGGCGTCGTGGGCCAGATCATCCCGTGGAACTTCCCGATCCTGATGGCGGTCTGGAAGCTCGCCCCCGCGCTCGCGGCCGGCAACTGCGTGGTGCTCAAGCCCGCCGAGCAGACCCCGGCCTCCGTGCTGCTGCTCGCCGACCTCGTCGGCGACCTGCTGCCCCCGGGCGTGCTCAACATCGTCAACGGCTTCGGCCTGGAGGCCGGCAAGCCGCTCGCCTCCTCGCCCCGCATCGCCAAGATCGCCTTCACGGGCGAGACCACGACGGGGCGGCTCATCATGCAGTACGCCAGCCAGAACCTGATCCCGGTCACGCTCGAACTCGGCGGCAAGTCGCCCAACATCTTCTTCAAGGACGTGATGGCCGAGGACGACGCCTTCCTCGACAAGGCGCTGGAGGGCTTCACGATGTTCGCCCTCAACCAGGGCGAGGTCTGCACCTGCCCCAGCCGCGCGCTGGTGCACGAGTCGATCTACGACCGCTTCATGGAGAAGGCGGTGGCCCGGGTGAAGGCCATCAAGCAGGGCTCGCCGCTCGATCCGGCGACGATGATCGGCGCGCAGGCGTCGAGCGAGCAGCTGGACAAAATCCTCTCCTACATCGACATCGGCCGGCAGGAGGGCGCCGAGGTGCTCACGGGCGGGGAGCGCCACATCCAGGAGGGCGAACTCGCAGGCGGCTTCTACGTCAAGCCGACGGTGTTTCGCGGCCACAACCGCATGCGGATCTTCCAGGAGGAGATTTTCGGGCCGGTCCTGTCGGTGACCACCTTCCGGGACGACGAGGAGGCGCTTTCCATCGCCAACGACACGCTCTACGGCCTCGGCGCCGGCGTGTGGAGCCGCGACGGGACGCGCGCCTACCGCTTCGGCCGCGCCATCCAGGCGGGGCGGGTGTGGACGAACTGCTACCACGCCTACCCGGCCCACGCGGCCTTCGGCGGCTACAAGCAATCGGGCATCGGGCGCGAGACGCACAAGATGATGCTCGACCACTACCAGCAGACCAAGAACCTGCTGGTCAGCTACGCGCCGAAGGCCCTCGGCTTCTTCTGAACCCCCGTCGCCCGCCCGCCGGACTCCCAGGACCGGCGGGCTTGCGGACGCACCGCCCGGCTGCCCGGCCGCGGCGGTGCCGTCGTGTCATCCCAACGGTCATCGGTCGTGACCGCTGGTCTCGATCCCCGGAGTGCCCCGATGTCCGACCTGCCCCCGCGCGTGCTGGCCACCGACGCAAGCCTCGCGCTCATCGACACCCTGCGGGCCGCGCACGGCCCGATCCTGTTCCACCAGTCCGGCGGCTGCTGCGACGGCTCCTCGCCGATGTGCTATCCGGTCGGCGACTTCCTGATCGGCGACAGCGACATCCACCTCGGCCGGATCGGCGGGGCGGACTTTTACATCAGCCGCGCGCAGTTCGAATACTGGAAGCACACCCAGCTCATCATCGACGTGGTGCCCGGCCGCGGCGGCATGTTCTCGCTGGAGAACGGCCGCGACGTGCGCTTCCACGTCCGCTCCCGGCTGTTCACCGACGAGGAGAGCCGGGCGCTGAACGGGTGAGGCGGTCCTCCGGATGCCGGGTCCGCCGCGGACCATGATGGGCGCGCGCCCTTGCGCCTTCAGGTTATCGTATATACGTGAGGGATGAGGTTCACCTGCGACGAGCCGAAGCGGCTTGCAAACCTGGACAAGCACGGCTTCGACCTCGCTGCGTTCGAGGAGGCGTTCGACTTCGCCCGTTTTGCGACCCTGGTCACGAAGCCCAGCCGCAACGGGCGCGCCTGACTCAAGCTGATCGGAACGTGGAACGGCGAGACCGTCGTGGTGGTCATCATCGCCCCGCTCGGCTCCGAGGCGATCGACGTCGTCAGCGTCCGCAGGGCCAATCGCCGAGAAAGGGCCGTCTATGACGCACTCTAACCACGCCCCCGGCTACGTGCCGAACCCGCACTACACGCAGGACGATTGGGACGAGGTCTCCGACAATCCACCGCTGACCGACGAGGAGCTGGCGCAGTTCAGGCCCGGAACCGAAGGCATGCCTCCTGACCTGGCTGCCGCCTTCAAGAGCCGCGGCGGGCGCCCGAAAGCGGACGTGAAGCGGATCCCGATCTCCCTGCGCCTCGATCCCGAGGTCCTCGCCGCCTTCAAGGCGACGGGACCGGGATGGCAGACCCGCATGCACGATGTCCTCGCCGAGGCGGCAAAGCGCTACCGGATGGCCGATTGACGCGTCGCCTCCAATGAGCGTGCCGGCCCTGCCGAGGCTGACGCGGACCGCGTCAAGCCGGCCGCCGAGGTGGGCGCGCGATTGATTGCCAAGTACCAGCGCCTGGCCAACGATCGCGATGCATGATCGTCGCCCTCACCGCCGAGGCTGAGCAATTTCAACTGCAAATCTACGTGAATATATTGATCGATTTAAATTGGCCGCGCAATTAGCTTAAATATCATGCATCTCTCAAGACGCGACCGCCCAAGCGCTCGGATCCTCTTTTGTCAGAATGTTCCTCAATAGCTTAGTAAATCTTCTGGTATCGCTAAAGTAATTGGGATACGCACGCCGAAGCGCTTTTATCGAGTCGACAGAAACAAGAACCACTTGATCACCAGAGCCTTCTTGCGCCTTCTTCTCTGCTTCCAGATATTGAATATTTGCTATTTCCGATTGATCTATCCTGAATCTATTGACAGAAATTGTGTTATCTTGAAGAGATAAATTTACCAGATAATATTTTGCGAACTTTGTTTCAGCTCCGGTAACATGAAGGATTGTTCTTCCGTATGCCTCCAAGACATCAAATACTTGCAATTTGTTGCATAAATGAGCAATCTCATTTATTAGCTCTGACTGGTTTGATGGCGTTTCAGGGACAATAGGCGTACGCTCCATTACAGCAATGGCCGAGCTTGTGAGGGCAAAAAACCTTAACCAATCGTCATTACCTTGATTTGATTTTAAGGCTTGTCGGGTAAAAATGCCGACTGCTTCGAGAGCCGTCGCCCAAGCATGCTGGTTTATGCTACGAATCTGTATTTCTATACGCAATTTGTCATAAGCAGAATTCTGCTTGGGCGTAGAGAAATATTGGTAAATAAGATGATGGCACCTATATCCGTCTTTCTTCGGACTATTGATATAATCCTTTTCTCCCTTGAGTTGATGCGCGAATCGACTGCCCTTATAGGCAGCTACGAGCTTAGATACATCTATGCTACTTGGAAGCACCGCACGGCAACCGCCAATATCTTGCATTTGAGACAATTGGATTGTGCTCGTCTGGTTACGCTCAATCTTTGCTCGTATAGACTCAAGTCTCTTTATACGCTGAGCGACAAGTACGGACTTACCCATCCTTTTTATCTTCCCCCTGAGATTGATTTGCATAGTATTCAGGGGATAGCTGTGCGCAGATCTCCAGTTATTTATGACCACATAGGCCCACGCCAGCTCTGCCGCCGAAGCGGCTGGATCAGCCAGAACAAAGCCAGCTTTGTCAACTTGATTGCGCGAATAATCTGGAACTGCCCATTCCATGCTGTCCTACCGCTGCAGGATATTATTCCACACAAAATCACAAAATTTTCGACGGCGGAGAAATTCACCACCACACAACTTAGCATATCATAGAATCGACGGACGCACAACAAGACGCCAAACTTCCACACGAGATTTACCCCCGAAGTCGAGCACATCAGCAAATATTGCGTGACTCCTACTCCGCCAGCCGATCGGCTTCGTA
>NZ_BPQQ01000063.1 GCF_022179325.1 Methylobacterium isbiliense
ACCATGCCTGGGGACACGACCTCTGCGGAACTACACGAAGAGCCCGGCATCAGCCGGGCTCTTCGCGGTTCTGGCGCCATGCCAACCGCGGCTCCTGTTGAGGCGCGGCGGACGGCTCTATCCCTGCGCGAGCTGACAGCTGATGTCCTGAGGTGTGCCTATGGCGTTGCCGCCAAGCTAAGCCGAGGCGATCTCAGGGCGTGGCGGTGTCGGAGTTCGCAACATGACCGCCGGCCGAGGCCTGCACTGCGGGCCGTGAGGCGTCTCGTTTGGTTCCAGACCACCGCGACGTGACGTCCCACAATCCGAAAACAACCCGCTTGAGACGGTGAAGGTGTCTCACACCTCCGTCCCGTCCGGGTATACCCCAATGAGGCAACCAGCCGATGTGTCTGCCCCTGAGCGCTGGCGACCGTTTTCCAGGCACCTGATTTCCATACAGGGTTTCCACACACCAGGGCCGCCGGGTTGAAGCGCTGCGTGTTCGCCTCGGATCGGATGTGAGGTTTGCCGTCGTTTTAAAGACACGCCAGTTCGCGGCCAGAGCGAGCGGGGAGGCTGTTCGGCGGGCTCACCAGTCCGTTCCTAAACATGATCACCCACCACGCATTCCTAGATGCAGTTCGGTCTATAATAGTCCAGTAAAGAAATTTATAAATCCAATCAGACGCGACTACGACGAAAATACGACGGCGAAACTCCAAGAACTTTTCTAAATGTCGCCGACATCTGACTGTGGTCTTTGAAGCCAACTGTGCGGGCGATGTCACTAAGCGATAGGGTGCCGCTTTCAATGAGGGAACGCGCCCGGTCGACACGGCGCCTGATGATGAACTGGTGCGGAGGCAAGCCTGTCGATGCACGAAACGCACGACAGAAATACCCTGTACTCACATTCAGTGATTCGGCGAGATCGTTCAGGCTCGGCCGCTCAGGCAGCTGTGCGTCGATCAGCTCAAGCACCATGCTGAGCTGTCTGTCGGACAACCTGCTCCGTAGACTACTGGCCTGACCTGTGATGCGCCCTGGATGCAGGACGTGATGGATGATCGCGACCAACACGCTCTGCATGAACACAGAACCGCTGGGATTGCCACAGCTCAGATTGATCGAGAGTGCATTGAGCAGGTTCTGAACGATCGTGTCCGTCTCATCGGGATCGCGCTGGCTGGCAAAGGACCGCGTGATAATGGCTTCCGCGCTCATCTCTCGCTCGATTGCCGCTGCCACGAAGCCGGCAGAGATCATCACGTGCCGACCTCGCGTCGTCCCTTCCCAACCACCGACCAAGTGATCCCCTGGAGCACTGATGGCTGCACTGGGCGCAGTCGACAGGAATGGCGACTTTGCAGAACCGGATCGCAGCCGGTGTGGGTCGAGGTGGAACCCAACGTGCAGACAGGACGTCACCACATCCCATGAGCCACCTGGGCTGTACCTGAGATCGAGAAATTGCCAGCCAGGCTCTTCGTATTGCTGCAGGATCTCGGGCGGATCCCCATACCCGTGCCAACTGCTGGTGGAGTGGATGATGCTGGCCATACCACGGCTCCCCTAATGGCCGCATTCTGCCCTGATCGCGCCCCATGCAGGATTTAAATCCATCGCGCGCAACAAGCTAGGCCACCAAAGCCATGCGGCCGGTGCCGATGTCGGCTTACAGGCGAGAATGAGGGCTGGGGCGCCGAGATGCAGTACCTTGCACAGCTTGCGGCGCCCGGTCTGCACCAAATGTGTGGGCGGGCATGCAACTTCTGCGGTGGCAGGACAGCATTCTGCTACGTAGAGAGTGCGTAACACCCTGTCTGCTGCCCACCGTGCTCCACTCGCATGTTGCTCATCGATCTGCTTCGTTCAGTCCTGGATCAGGCGCCGATCGCTGTCGTGATCACGGACGCGCTGGTCGAGCGGCCAGGTCCCACGATCCTCTATGCCAATGACGCCTTCGGACGCCTCGTCGGCCGTGCGACCTGCGATGTGATCGGCCTGACACCGCGTTTCATGCAAGGCAGTGAGACCCGCCGTACCGTGCTTGACCAGTTCGCAGCGGCACTGCGAGCCGGCGAGCGGTTCCACGGCTTTTTGACGAACTATCGGGCGGATGGATCCCGCTACGTGGCCGAGATCGACTGCCGGCCTCTCATCGATGCGTCTGGGCGGGTAGTGAACTTCATCGCGTTCGAGCGGGAGGTGGTGCGCCGTCGCGGCCGGCCGGCAGCCAGTGGCACGGGGCGCTTTGAGCCGGTCGCGGTAAGTCATGATGTGTTAACGAATTTCCTGCCGAGAATTAACTTGTTCAAATCCTGATCGAGCCGGTACACTTTTGCATAGCCGGGATTTGCGGACCTGCAGGCAAGAGGGTTCGGGTAATCTGCCAAGCCATTAACATACGATATCGCACAATATTAACAGGAAATTAAAGGTTTAGGCGCTATACCCAGACACGACGAATGAGTTACACCCTCGTCACCGCCAAACGATCCTCCTTTTATTCAGCAGACGCGATCTCTCGGCGGCCTCCACTGCCATGAACGTGATCACCTGGCCGGAAGTTGTGACGCGCTCTGGTCGAACCTGCGGGAGAGAACACGCATGCCAGCCACGGCTTTGCAGGCAAACGTCGTCCTGTTTCCTGCCCCTATCAGACAACGCTTGGATATCCTGCGCCGACGTGAACTCGCCAGCGACATCGCGAAGCTGAAGGAACTGGCTTCCCAGCTTGAGGCAGTCCGCCGGGAGTTGCCTGACGCAGCAATAGCTTTCGATCAGGCTACCCTGGACACCTGCGGGACCGATCCAAATCTGCGGAAAATCGGTCTGGACCGCCGCACTGAGGCACTCGCGGTCGGTATTCAGAACCTGATCCAGATCATGTCCGTCCAGCACGCCGCTCTTTGATCTCTTCCTACAAGGCTTGTCCGATCATGAACGACACCGCCCAGGAGGTCCGCTTCAAGGCGTTTGACCTCACGCCCGTCGATATCGCCCTGCTGCAGGCACAGCGAGCCGTCTTGCAGAGGGACCTGCCACACCTGCTCGAGCACCTCCATGCCGAGTTCACGAGCTGGCCCGAGATCCAACAGGCTCTCAGGACCCCAGTCGTTCACACCCGGCGCGTGGCACACTGGCTGCGCGTGGCGTCCGGCGCGTTCGGCGAAGACTTTGAGGCGTCAGCCCGGCAACTCGCAACGGCCTTCTACGAGCATGGCATCCCCGGACATGCGGTGGCGATCTGCCACTTCACCGTCTCGCAAGCGATTATGCGGCATCTGGGACTGAATGAGGCAGCACCACGCAGGCTGCAGGCCTGGGTGGCTCGCCGGCAGGCACAGCAGCACGCACTCGCCACCGCCCTCAACAAGGCTGCCTGGTTCGATCTCGAAGTGCTGCTGGAGACCTACACCTCCGTAGAGCAGGAGCGGCAGCAGCGCACGCTGACAGAGTTGGAGGCGTTCCAGAACAAGGTCCAGACAGTCGTCGACGCCGTCGACGCGGGCGCAAGCGCTGTGGAGAACCGCGCTCACCTGATGGCCAGTTCGGTCGAGCAGACCTCGGCTCTCGCCGCGACGGCGGCCCGGTCATCCGGCGAAGCGTCCAGCACCGTCGAGAGCGTGGCCGCAGCAGCCGAGGAACTCTCGGCGTCCATCAGTGAGGTGTCCGCGCAAGTCACCCGCGCGGCCGCCATCGCGGGTGGTGCCAACGGCGCTGCCCAGCGAACGGACGCGACGGTCCAGAGCCTGTCGGTATCAGCCGGCCGGATCGGCGCAGTTGTGGACCTGATCAACGGCATCGCCGGTCAGACCAACCTGTTGGCCCTGAACGCCACGATCGAGGCCGCCCGCGCCGGGGAGGCAGGCCGAGGCTTTGCGGTGGTCGCCGCGGAGGTGAAGGCGCTTGCCGGCCAGACGGGACGGGCAACCGAGGAGATCTCCCAGCAGGTCACGGCCATGCAGGGCGCGACCCATGAAGCTGTGCAGGCGATCCAGCAGATTGCCGGCATGGTCAAAGAACTCGACCAGATCGCGGCGGCCATGGCGGCTGCGGTGGAGCAGCAGCGGGCCTCAACCCAGGAGATCGCCAGCAACGTGCTGCGCGCGGCAGCCGGCACGCAAGGGGTAGCGGAAACAATCACGGGTGTGAGCGGTGCGGCTCAGGCGGCAGGCAATGCCGCCAGTGACGTACTGCAGGTGACGCATACGCTCGGCCAGCAGGCCGCGGCCCTGCGGCAGGCCGTCGACACCCTGATCCAGCGGAGCCGGGCCGCCTGAGCAGCGGCCGTTCAACAACCCTCGGCGTTCTGGCTCATGCCCAAGCGGCTCATACCCAAGCCCTCATTCTGCCAAGCCTGTCGTGGCGGCTCGGCGGTGACGTACGAGATGTCTGCTTCGATGCAGACCGCCTCGCGCAGTGCCAACACTTGGCCGGCAGCATGGAGGCAATCGCTCAGGCGGTCGAGCAGGTTGATCACTCAACGGTTAAGGTGCGCTGGATCTCCGCCACAGCCTGAGTACTCAACGACGACGCGGCTCAAAGGGCCTGCTGGCAGCGAGATCAATGCTGGCTGTCCAATCCAAGGCTTCCGACAGACGACGATGATCGTACACCACAGCCAAGAATTTTGCGAAAGCTTTTACTCCTAGCCAGTACCTTTGCCGAGCAACGCAGAGGCTATGACGATGAGCAAAACTGGATGTCAGGGCTGCAGGGATGGGGGGCCACTGCCGTTCGGCTTCACCATGGCCTTCCAGCCAATCCTCGACGTCTCCCGCAACAGGGTCTGGGGTTATGAGGCCCTGGTTCGGGGTGAAGCAGGCGAGGGCGCGGGGTGGGTTCTCGGGCAGGTCGACGAGAGCAACCGCTACAGGTTCGATCAGGCCTGCCGGGTACGCGCGATCGAACTCGCCGGAGCCTTGTTCCCGGATACCGAGACCAGGCTGTCTATCAACTTCATGCCCAATGCCGTCTACGAGCCAGCTGCCTGTATCCGTGCGACCCTAGAGGCGGCACGCCGTGTTGGCTTTTCCCATCAGCAGATCATGTTCGAATTCACCGAGAACGAGCGCATGATCGATGTTAGCCATGTGCAGCGGATCATCGCTGAGTACCGCAGGCAAGGCTTCCTGACCGCCCTTGATGATTTCGGTGCAGGGTATGCAGGTTTGAACCTGCTTGCCAGCTTCCAGCCTGACCTGATCAAGCTCGACATGGAGCTGGTCCGCGGTGTTGCGTACTCGGCAGCCCGCCAAACGATCATCGCCTGCGTAACTACGATGGCGAGAGAACTCAACGTGACGGTTCTGGCTGAAGGAGTGGAGACCGAAGCCGAACTGATGGCATTGCGGGCAGCGGGTATCGATCTGTTTCAGGGCTACCTGTTTGCCAAGCCGGCTTTGGCGGCTTTACCAGCTGTTTCTTCTTTGGGAGGCTGGCCCGCAGCTGAAGCTGCGCCGCCGCGAGCAGCTTGAGGTGTGGGTGGAGCGCTTCGACACGGTCGAGGATCTCCGCCAAGCCCTGCTGGCATTCCGCAAGGTCTACAATAAGACGTGGCTGATCGAGCGGCATGGGTTCCGGCCACCGGCCGCTATTCGCAACGCACAGCTTTCATCCGCGGCAATGGCCGCGTAGATTTCAGGTCGGTGTCTCAAAATCCGCAGGCGGTACAATTGCACCAACCCCGGATTACCTTGCTGGTCCGCCTGCGCGCTCAGCCCTGCAAACCGTGCGAGGATACGCCGCGCCCAGTCTTAAAACAAAACATGTGGTGTAGAATTGATGTTAGTCAACATAGGCAAAGCATTTTCGGCGAGCAAAGAGAGTTTTAGTGTCTGTTATTTTAAATATGTAGGTAAACAATGATCGACAAACTTGCAGCTGCAGCACTTACTACTCCAGCCATGCCGAACAATTCTGCAAGCATGCCGGTCTCCGTGTTTGCAGATTGCAACTTACAACTATCAATTCAAGTTAGCAAATGCTTTGTCGGACGGATCCAAGTCCAGCGCATGAGAACTAAAGGTTGCAACATGGTGGTTTCGATCACCTTTAGATGGCGAATTCGTTGTTTGCAACTCAACCTAGCCAGCTCACGGTTCATATGTGCGTGTACTCGATAAAGCTGGGGATTTGACTAAAAATCTAACGCAGACTGTTGCCAGCGGTGTGCCCGCGCGTGCACTGCAGTGGCAGGCGCTGATTTGCTCTGATGACTCTCTTCAAACTCTGGCTTCTCTGGCGAGCTCACGATGATCGTGGTGTTCTGACCGATCACGAGGAGTTTGACGCGACCAATGAGCAGACCGCCGTGATGATCGCCACTGCTCGCGCCGATGCGCTGCTCTCCCGGTTCAAAGGGGTGGTCATGCTGATGGACCGCGCAGGCAATCTGATCTGGTCACAGCGAAAAGGACTGCCTGGCCCACCCAACTTGAGCGGCTTCTGAGATCACGGCGGCGGGGTGTGTCGAACGACACGCAGCGGATCGAGATCATCACCGGGCGCGAGCGCCGCAGGCGCTACACCGCCCACGAGAAGGTGCGCTTCGTCGAGGAGACGATGCAGCCCGGTATGACCGTCTCGGCGGTGGCGCGGATGCACGGCCTCTCGCCGAGCCTGCTATTCGGGTGACGGCGATCCTGAACCGGACGCGGCGCGCCACCGGCGAACCCGCGCTGAACCACACGCGAGTGTTCCGCCTGATGAAGCGAGACAGCCTGCTCCTGCAGCGCTATACGGGCGAGCGGCCCGTGCGCGCCCACGAGGGTCGCGTGATGGCCCCGGCCTCGAACCAGCGCTGGTCCTCGGACGCGCTGGAGATCGGCTGCTGGAACGGCGAGGTGGTGCGGGTGGCCTTCGCCATCGACACCCATGACCGCGAGGTGATCGCCTGGGTGGCTTCGACGGGCGGGGTCAGCGGCCAGATGGTGTGCGATCTCATGCTGGCCTGCGTCGAGGCGCGCTTCGGTGACCTGCGCACAACCCATCCCGTGCAGTGGCTGGCCGACAACGGCTCTGCCTACACGGCCGCCGAGACGCTGTCCTTCGCGGCAGCCCTCGGCCTCGTGCCCTGCTTCACGCCGGTGCGCTCGCCCGAGGGCAACGGGGTGAGCGACGCGTTCGTGAAGACGCTCAAGCGCGACTATGCCCGCGTGCAGCCCCGCCCCGACGCCGACACCCTTCTGGCTCGGATCGGCGCCTGGATCACCGACTACACCGAAAACCATCCCACCGGGGGCTCGGCATGCGCTCGCCCCGCGAGTTCATCCGTGCTCAGATGCGACCAGCCCCGTGTCCGGTCTGATGGGGGCAACGCCAGTCAGCGTATGCGCCGCCCGTCCTCAGGAACGGCCGAAAGATCGACATTGTAGCCCTTCGCAGCAAGCGCCTCGAGGACGAGGTACTTCACGGTCACGCGCCGGTTCAGTGCTTCCTGCCTCAGGGCAGTCCACACTTCGTCCGGAACCTCGAACTTCAGAGCGGCTCCCTTGCTTGGGGCAATGGGGGATTTGGGGGCTTGGACCTTTGCGGGTGGCGGCTCACGTAACGGGGCCTGTTCGCGTGTCTCCGGCGCGGTCGAGGCTCTGGTGAAGCCCAGGTCCCCTGTTGCAGCCGCGAGCTGCTCTGCCTCCAAAGGGCTCGTGAAAGGACGGGGCCGTGGAGCAGGTTGAAAGGTCGCCTTCGTCATCGTGGTCACGCCGCCTGCTGCTGAGTGGCCAGAACCGCGAGAAGCTCGTCCAGCACTCCTGCGACCTCCTGCTTGGCCTTGGGATCTCCGTCAGGATGGGCGGGGGTGGTGCCGGTGAAGTGGATGGACTGGTAGGCGGCGCGCTGGATGACCTCTGTCTTCAGGACGGGAATGGCGGCGCTCTGAATTTCCTGCCGGGCGTGAGCCGCCACGCGGCTTTGAAGCGGTGACATCTGAGTGAGAACCACGCGCGCGGGGATTTCCCGCCGCAGCATCTTCTCGGCGCGCTGTACCACCTCGTAGGTGCGGAACACCTCCTGCAGATCCATGCCAGAGACCTTGCTGGGGATCAGGACGAGGTCGCTCTCGGCAATGGCGTAGGTGACGGCCTGAGAGGCTGCGCCTTCCAGATCCACCAGGACCACAGAGTAGCGGGAGGCCGCGTCAGAGATGCGATCGAGGATTGCCTTCTCGGTCACGCCTGCGATCACGTCGACGGTACAGTCCTCACCTGCCCTCTCCCGCCAGCTTGCCACGTGGCCGTTCGGATCGGCGTCGATAATCGCGATGCTACCGCCTTGGCGCGCGTAAGCGTCCGCTAGGCAGATCACGAGTGTCGTCTTCCCGACACCGCCCTTCGTGGAGCAAACACTCACGACGGCCATTGCCCCTCTCCCCTGTCGAGCGAGTGCCCATGCACCCGAGCGGGAATAAAGCTAAATGGTCAACAAACCATGAACTCCTCTGCCCATTGGGGCAAAAACCCCTTTGGGCATCGGTCTTAACGGCCGGATGGGCAA
>NZ_BPQQ01000064.1 GCF_022179325.1 Methylobacterium isbiliense
GGTGGGGGCCACGGGCGCGACCGGCACCGTGGGTGCCACCGGCGCGACAGGCGCGATCGGCGCCACGGGCGCGACCGGGCCGGCCGGCGCGACCGGCGCCACGGGGCTGGGCGCCACCGGCGCCACAGGTGCGATCGGCGCCACGGGCGCGACAGGCGCGATCGGCGCGACCGGCGCCACGGGGCTGGGCGCGACGGGTGCCACCGGCGCAGTGGGAGCCACCGGCGCGACGGGCGCCACAGGTCCGGAAGGGGCCACGGGTGCGACCGGACCGGCCGGCGCCACGGGCGCGACAGGCCCAGTGGGTGCCACGGGCGCCTCGGGAGCGGTGGGGGCCACGGGCGCGACCGGCGCCACGGGCCTGGGCGCCACCGGCGCCACAGGTGCGATCGGCGCCACGGGCGCGACCGGACCGGCCGGCGCGACCGGCGCCACGGGGCTGGGCGCCACCGGCGCCACCGGAGCGGTGGGCGCCACGGGCGCGACCGGGCCTGCCGGCGCGACCGGCACCACGGGGCTGGGCGCCACTGGCGCGACCGGAGCGGTGGGCGCCACGGGCGCCACGGGCGCCACCGGACCGGCAGGAGCGACGGGGGCGACCGGCGCCACCGGACCCGCCGGCGCGACGGGCGCCACCGGGCCGACGGGGGCCACCGGGGCGACGGGGGCGACCGGCGAGACGGGCGCCACCGGCGCCACCGGGCCGGCCATCTGCTTCGGCACCGGCACCCTGATCCGCACCGCCCGCGGCGAGGTGCCCGTCGAGGCGCTGCGCGTCGGCGACCGCGCCGTCACCGCCTCGGGCGCCCTGCGGCCCATCACCTGGATCGGCCGGCGCACCGTGCACTGCACCGACCGGCCGGCCCGGCCCGGCCTGCACGTCGACCTCTGGCCGGTGCGCGTCAGCGCGGGAGCCTTCGGGGACGGCCGGCCCGCCCGCGACCTGCTGCTGTCGCCCGGTCACCCGGTCCTGGTCGAGCAGGGCGGCCGCCGCGTGCTGGTGCCGATCATGTGCCTGATCAACGGCACCTCGATCGAGCGGCTGCCGGTGCGCACGCTGACCTACTGGCACGTGGAGCTGGACGGCCACGACCTGCTGCTGGCCGAGGGCCTGCCGGCCGAGAGCTACTGCGACCTCGGCACCCGGGGCTGGTTCACGGACGGGGCCGACCACGCCCTGGCGCATCCGGACCTGATCCCGCCCGACGCGCCCGGCCGCTGCCTGCCGGTGGTGCTGGGGGGTCCGCTGGTCGAGGCCGAGCGGCGCCGCCTCGACGGGCTGTTCGCGCTGCGGCTCGGCGCGCAGGGCGGCTGGCCGTCCCTCGACCTCCTGCCCCGGCTGCCGTGAGGCGGCGCCTGCGCCGCGCCCTGCAGGGAGTGGTGGCCCGCATGAGCGACCCGCGTGCGCTGGACGAGTTCCTCGCCCGGCGCGGACAGGACCGGCGGCTGGCCCGGCTGACGCACGACGTGCCGGTGCCGGTCGCCGAGGGTCTCGAATTCGAGGCGCGGGCCGCGCCCACGCGGCTCTCGCGCCACCACGCCGTGCACTACGTGGACGATCCGCGCGACCCGGCCGCGGCCGCCCCCGGCGCCGTGCCGCTCGACATCGCCTGGACCGGCGCGGGCTCGCTCGCGGCGTTGTGCGGGCGGCACGACCACTACGACTTCGCCATCGCCGCGGAGGCGATCCACCGGGTGCCGAACCTGCTCGGCTGGTTCCGGGCGGTGTGCGCGGTGCTGCGGCCGGGCGGCGTGCTCAACCTCGCGGTGCCGGACGGCCGCTTCACCGCCGACCTCGCCCGCCCGCCGAGCACGCTCGGCGAGGCGGTGGAGGCCGACCTCCTCGCCTACGACCGGCCGAGCCCGCGCCAGCTCTTCGGCCACGTCGCCGGTGCGGCGGCGGTGGAGACCGGCCGGATCTGGACCGAGGACCTCTCCCCCGCCGGCCTGCCGCGCCTGCACGGGCCGGAGGCGCTCGCCCTCGCCCACGCGCAGGCCCGGGAGGCCGCGGCCTCCGGCGCCTTCGTGGCCTGCCCGTGCTGGGTGTTCACGCCGCTCGCCTTCCTCGACCTGATCGAGGGGGCGAGCCGGCTCGGGCTGTTTCCCTTCGTGGTCAGCCAGTTCGCCGCCACCGAGCCGGGGGAGGGCGTCTTCTACGCCTGCCTGCGCCGCGACGCGGAGCGCGACCCCGAGGCGCTGCTGCGGCTGCAGCTCGGGGCGATCGCGCATGTGCGCGCCATCGCCGAGCGCCAGATCCGCGTCGCCCGCCGCCTCGCCGCCGGCTGAGGGCCGCGCGGCCCTCAGCCGGCCGCCAGGATCCGCCGGGCGGCCTCGCCGAGGGTGCGCAGGCCGAGCACGAGGTCCGCCTCGGCGGTGTCCTCCGCCCAGTGGTGGCTGATGCCGCCGATCGAGGGCACGAACAGCATCGCGGCCGGCATCACCCGGGCGAGGTTCTGCGCGTCGTGGCCCGCGCCCGAGGGCAGGGTCTGCCAGCCGCCGGGGCAGACCGCCTCGGCCGCCTCCGACAGGGCGCGCATCAGGCCCGGATCGCACAGGGCCGGCACCGCCCGCGAGACCGTGACCAGCGTGGCCGGGCAGCGCTCGCGCCGGTTGCTCTCGCGCAGCAGCGCGCGCAGGGTCTCCTCCATCCGCTCCAGCACCGGCACCGCCACGTCGCGGATCTGGAACAGCACCTCGGCCCGCCCCGGGATGATGCTCGGCGCGCCGGGATCGAGCCGGATGCGCCCGGTGGTCCAGGTGCTGCGCTCGCCGCAGGCCAGCGGCATGGCCGCGTCGAGCGCGGCGAGCAGGCGCACGGCGGTGAGGCCGGCATCCCGCCGCTCGGCCATGCTGGTGCCGCCCGCATGGTCCTGCCGGCCCTCGATCTCGATCCGGTACTGCCAGATCGCCACGATGCCGGTGACGACGCCGAGCGGCCGGCCGGCGCGTTCGAGCTGCGTGCCCTGCTCGATGTGCATCTCCAGGAAGCCGCGGTAGCGCGCGGGGTCGAGGCGCCAGCGCGGCAGGCCGGCGAGGCCCGCGCGGGCCAGCGCCTCGCGCAGGGGCGTCCCGTCCGTGCGGTTGCGGCTGGCGTCGATCTCCGCCTCGCTCACCTCGCCCAGGGCCGAGCGGCTGCCGAGGAAGCCGGCGTCGAAGTGCCCCTCCTCGTCCGCGAAGGCGCAGACGTCCACCGGCAGCCCGGCGCGCGCGAGCGCCACCCCGGCCACGACGCCGAGCGCCCCGTCGAGCCAGCCCGCCTCGTTCTGGCTCTCGATGTGGCTGCCCACCAGCAGGTGCGGCCCGGGGCCGGGATGCCGGCCGAGCACGGTGCCGACGCCGTCGATCGACGGCTCCAGCCCGCAGGCGGCGAGGCGGTCCATCAGCCAGCGGCGCGCCTCCATGTCGGCGGGCGAGTAGGTCGGGCGGTGCACGCCGGTGCGGAAGCGGCCGATGGCGCGCAGGTCGTGCAGGTCGCGCAGGAACGCGGCGGTGTCGATCTCGGTCATGGGGGGCCTTCGTCGTGCCGGGGTGCCCCCCGTCCGAGCATGCCGGGGCGCGGCGGCGCAAGCCCGGGACCCGCGGGCGCCCGCGGCCGTTGACAGCCCAGGTGAACCCAACGCGACGACCTGGAGGCCACGACATGGACGCGACGCCCTCGGCCCGACCCGACGTCAAGCCGCCCGTCTCCGCCAAGGGCGCGCTGCTCACGCTCCTCGGGGCGGTCGTCGGTGCGGCGGGCTACTACTGGTCCTACACGCACCACACCCCGCTCGGGACGCTCGTGGGGATGGTCGGCATCTCGCTGTGCATCCTCGGCACCGCGACCTCGGAGGGGCCGGTGCACCGCTGAGGCCGGGCCGGCGGCGCGGGGTCAGGCCGTCCGCCAGCCCCGCAGGGCGGCGAGCGCGCCCAGGGCCATCCCGCCGCGCGGGGCCGGACGGGGCGCCGGGCCGGAGCGCCCGGCGAGCAGGCGCGCGGCCCGCGCCATGCGCCGCTCGGCGCGGCGCTGATGCGCGTCCGCCGCCTCGCGCAGGGCGCCCGCGGCCACGAGGTCGCGGTCGGCGCGGCGCAGGAGCCAGCGCGCCAGAAGTCCCGAGATCAGCCGCATCGTCCCCGCCCCCTGTGATGACGGGCGCCAGGATGGGGCGGCGCGCGGGGGCCCGCGGTGCGGCCCCGCACGGGCTCAGGCGCGGCCGCGCCCGCCCAGCCGCGCGCGCAGCGCCGCGGCGAGCTGCGCCACCGTGAAGGGCTTGGTGAGGAGGTGCGTGCCCGGATCGAGCATGCCGTTGTGCACGATGGCGTTGCGCGTGTAGCCGGTCATGAACAGCACCGGGAGATCCGGGCGGCGCAGCAGGGCCGCGTCGGCGAGCCGGCGCCCGTTGACGTCGGGCATCACCACGTCGGTGAGCAGGAGATCGATCTCGGGGTGGAGCGCGAGCAGGTTGAGGGCGGTCGCCGCCCCGTCCGCGTCGAGCACCCGGTAGCCGAGGTCCCGCAGCGCCTCCACCGTGAAGGCGCGCACCGCCGCCTCGTCCTCCACCACCAGCACGGTGGCGGGGCCGGCGGCCGGCGCCAGGTCGGTCGGGGGCGCGTCGGCCGCGCCCTCCGGCGGGCCGGCATGGCGCGGCAGGTAGAGCTTGACCGTCGTGCCCTGGCCGGGCTCGGAATAGACCGCCACGTGCCCGCCCGACTGGCGCACGAAGCCGTAGACCTGGCTGAGGCCGAGCCCCGTGCCGCGCCCCGGCTCCTTCGTGGTGAAGAAGGGCTCGAAGGCCCGCGCCGCCACCTCGGGCGTCATCCCGGCGCCGTTGTCCGTCACCGCCACCAGCACGTACTGGCCCGCCGCGACCTCGGCGCGGGCCGCCGCGTAGGCCTCGTCGAGATGGGCGTTGGCGGTCTCGATGGTGAGCCGGCCGCCGCTCTCCGGCAGCGCGTCGCGGGCGTTCACCGCGAGGTTGAGGAGCGCGCTTTCGAGCTGGTTGGGGTCCGCGAAGGTCCGCCACAGCCCGCCCGCCAGCACGGTCTCCAGCCGCACCGCCTCGCCGAGGGTCTGGCGCAGCAGCTCGGCCATGCCGGAGACGAGGGCGTTGGCGTCGAGGGGCTTGGGGTCCAGGGGCTGGCGCCGGGCGAAGGCCAGCAGGCGCTGGGTCAGGGCGGCGGCCCGCTGCGCGCCGCCGATCGCGTTGTCGAGCAGCCGGTGCTGGCGCGCGTCGCCCTGCGTCAGGCGCCGCTGCAGCAGTTCGAGGGAGCCCAGCACGATGGTGAGCAGGTTGTTGAAGTCGTGCGCGAGCCCGCCGGTCAGGCGGCCGACCGCGTCCATCTTCTGGGCCTGCCGCAACTGCTCCTCGCTCGCCTCCCGGCGCAGGATCTCGGCGCGCAGCTGCGCCAGCGCCTCGCCCTCCCGGCGGGTGCGCCGCAGCGCCACCAGCGTGAGGGCGACGAGCCCCGCGGTCGCCGGCAGGCCGAAGACGAGGTGGCTCGCCAGGGTCTCGCGCCACTCCGCCAGCACGCTCGCGCGGTCGATGCCGGCGGTGACGTAGACCGGCAGGTCGGGCAGCCGGCGATAGGCGTAGAAGCGGTCGCGCCCGTCCACGGCAGAGCGCGTGAGATAGAAGCCCCGCTCCTCGGCCGCCGCCAGCGTGGTGAGGAACCCGCTCCCGGCCGGCACGCGCCGGACCGCCGGTTCGCTGTCCGGCGCGCGGGCGAGGATCGCGCCATCCCCGCGCAGCAGCGCCACGGTGTCGAGCCCGCCCGCGCGCACCTGCTCGTAGAAGGCCTGGAAGTAGGCGGGATCGACCGCCATCGCGATCACCCCGCGGAAGCCCGGGCCGCGCCGGGCCACGCTCACCTGGAACGCGGCGCCGGCCGCCTCGCCCGGCCGCCATTCGCCGACATAGTCGCGGCCGGCCGGCCACGCCCCGTCCCGGTGGACGCGGAAGAACGCCCGGGCGGAGAGGTCGAGGTCGTGCGGGGCGGGCAGGCCCGAGGAGGCGACCAGCGGCCGGCCGTCCGTGCCGAGGACCCAGATGTTGCTGATCTGCGGCAGGCCCGCGGCGAGCTCCGCGAAGGCCCGGTGGAGCGCCGGCTCCCGCGCCCGGATCGCCTCGTCGGAGGCCTCGCCCAGGGACTGGTCGACCTGCCGCGCCACGAGGTCGGCGGTCTCGAACACCTTGATCGCGTGCTCGCGCACCATGTCGAGGGTGCGCGCCAGACGGCCCTCGGCCTCGCGCCAGTGGCTGCGGTAGGACAGCCAGGCCGCGGTGGCGAAGACGAGGAGCGGCAGGCACAGGGCCGCGATCACGACGAGCCTCAGCGACCGCTCGGCGGCCGAAGCGGAGGCGCGCCGCGGCGCGTCGGCGGCGACTGGGCGGGCTGGCGGCACGGGGACGGGATCGCGTGGGCGGGGGCCGTGGCGTATCAGAGACCATGACGGGGCGCCAGCGCGGACGGGTTGCGCGCCGCCGCGGCCTCGGCTGGAGTGACGTGCCCCTCGACGGGGCACCAGCCTCGTCCGCAACCGGGAGCCACGCCCTGTCCCGCCGCCCCTTGCCCGTCCTCACGGAAGCGGCCATCGCCCGCGCCCACCCGGCCTGCGCCGCGGACGAGGAGGCGGCGATGCCGCTCCTGCCCGAGGCCGAGATCGACGCGCGGCTCGACGCGATCCTCGCCGCCAGACCCCGTCAGGGACAAGACGAGCCCCATCGGGGCTACGGCCTGTGGCTGTTCGCCTACGGCGCCCTGATGTGGCGTCCGGACTTCCCCTTCGCCGAGCGGCGGCCCGCGACGGTGCAGGGCTGGCACCGCCGGTTCTGCCTCTGGCAATGGCGCTTCCGCGGCACGCGGGCCAATCCCGGGCTGATGCTGGCGCTCGACCGGGGCGGACGCTGCCGGGGTCTCGTCTACCGTCTGGAGGGATCCGACCCGCGGGCCGCGCTGCGGCCGGTCTGGCAGCGCGAGATGCGCGGCCGGGGCTATGCCGGGCGCTGGCTCACCGCCCTGACGCCGGAGGGGCCAGTGACGGCGCTCGCCTTCGTGGCGGACCGCACCGGCGGGCGCTATGCCGGGCGCCTCAGCGAGGTGGAGGCAGCCCACAGGATCGCGGCGGCCTGCGGCCATATCGGGCCGAACGCGCTCTACCTCCTCAACACCGCGCGGGCCTGCGAGGCGCTGGGCCTGCGCGACCGCCACCTGCGGGTGCTGCAGGGCTTGGTGGCGCAGCGCCTCGCCGCGCAGCAGCCGGACCCCTGAGGGAACCCCGCCGGCCCCTCGCGCATTGGACCGGCCGGTGGTGCGGCGGACTGTCTCCGGCCCGCCGCAACGCACCGAAAAATGCCGCGACGCGGTCTGCCTCGCTTGACGTGCGACACCATCGGGCGCATCTCGATCGTGTTCGCGCGACCTGCTTCGGCCGGCCGTGCGGCT
The DNA here is from genome assembly GCF_022179325.1 of Methylobacterium isbiliense. Lineage (GTDB taxonomy): Bacteria > Pseudomonadota > Alphaproteobacteria > Rhizobiales > Beijerinckiaceae > Methylobacterium > Methylobacterium isbiliense. Next base: position 7,423 of record NZ_BPQQ01000064.1, read on the forward strand.
CCACCGGAACCACGAACCCAATGTCCAGCGACAGTAGTCGAAGGACCACGCCGCCCTGCGCTCGCCGCGTGTGCCGCGCCTGATCGTGTGATCGGGGCTCGCCCGCGACCGGCCTGTGGCGGCTGGTCGAACGAGGTGAGCCATGACCCTGTCTTCCGTGCGCGCCCGGGCGGGCCTCGTCCGCCGCGACCAGAGCGTCGCCGTCGCCCTCATCCTGCTCCTCGCGCTCGTCTTCGCGCCGGCCATCGGCCTGCACGTGGCGGCGAGCGCCTTCACGCCGCAACCGGCCACGCCCGGCGTTGCCGCGGCCGCCGCCCCGGCCAAGCCGTCGCGCGGCTGACGGGCCGGGTCGCCTCCGCGGCCCGCCCGTGCTTGAATGGTCCGGTCGCGCCGTCGGGGCCGGATTGCATGAACGACGATCTCCGCGAATCCCGCGGCGCCCTGATCCTGCTGGGCGCCGCCGTCCTGTCGGTGCTGGTCTTCGGCGCCGTCACGCTGCTGGGCCTGTCCGGCTGAGCGGAACCGGCGCGCCCTCCCGCGGATGTCCCGTCAGGAGGAGCGCCCCATGACGGACACCGACCGCGCCAAGCCCGGCGACGCCGCCCCGCCCGGCACCACGGGCACCGGAGAGAACCTCTGCCGCCATTGCAACGGCTCCGGCCGGATCGAATCCGGCCCGTGCCCCGATTGCGCCGGCACCGGCAAGGTCACGGAGCCGATCGGCGGCGCCTGATGCGCCGTCCCGAAGGGACCGAGCGGATCAGGCAGGGGGCCTCGCGTCAGGCGGGCACCTTGTCGGCGGCGCGGTAGCCCTCCGGCACCCCGTCGATCAGGAAGGCCGCGCCGTCCGCGTTGCGGGTGCGCAGGGGCAGGATCGCCCGGTAGCCCGGCGAATCGTACCACGCACGGGCCTGCGCGCGGTCCGGGAAGGCGATGACGATGAGGTGCCCGGGCCAGGCCCCTTCGAGCACCTCCGCCTCGCCGCCATGGATGAGGAAGCGGCCGCCGAAGGGGGCGAGCGTCGCGTCGATCCGCTGCAGATAGGCGGCGATCTCCGGCCCCATCGTGACCGTGCGCAGATGCGCGACCGCATAGCTCGTCATGTCCGGTGTCTCCCGTGGCTGTCCGGGAGATCCTGCCGCCCTGCGCCGCTGCATGCGATGACCTGCCGGGTCATGGATCCGGGGTTCAAGGATCCGTGCCGGCGAGGCGGTGGAGCGCCTCGGCCGTGCGGGCATCGGCCGGGAAGAACGATTCGAGGGCGAGTTCGGACAGGGTGACGTCCATCGGCGTGCCGAAGACCGTGGTGGTCGAGACGAAGGACAGGCGCCCGGCCTCGGTCTCGAGCTCAAGGGGCACCACGAGGCCCCCGCCATCCGGGCCGCCCGCCGGGCGCGCCGGCCCCGGATAGGCGGCGAGGTCGCGCATCAGCTCGGCGAGCACCGGATCGCCCGTGGCGGCGATCTGGCGGTGCAGCCGGTCGAGAAGATGGGCGCGCCACTCCGCGAGGTTGGCGATGCGCGGCGCGAGGCCGCGCGGGTGCAGGCTCAGGCGCAGCACGTTCACGGGCGGGGCGAGGAGGGCGGGCTCCTCGATCCCGGCGAGCAGCGGCGCCACCGCGCCGTTCGCCGCCACCATCCGCCAGTGGCGGTCGACGGCGAGCGCCGGGTAGGGCTCGTGGCCCCGCAGCACCAGATCGACCGCGCGCCGGGCCGGGCCCAGGGCCGGGTCGTCGAGCGGGCGCTGCGGGAAGACCGGAGCGTAGCCCGCGGCCAGCAACAGCACGTTGCGCTCGCGCAAGGGGACGTCGAGGCATTCGGCGAGGCGCAGCACCATCGCGCGGCTCGCGCTCGCGCGCCCGCTCTCCACGCAGCTCAGATGCCGCTGCGAGACGCCGGCATCGAGCGCGAGGTCGAGCTGACTCATCCGCCGCCGCCGGCGCCACGTCCGAAGCTCGTCGCCGAGGGTTTGGGCGGCGGGGGGCTGTGCTGTCCGTGCGGTCATGCGCCACCGGGTGCGAGAGGTCGATCCGCGGATGCGGGTCGCGCCGCCCGCATCCGGCAGGGTCAGGGGCCGGCCGGAGTCTTGTCGAGGAAGCCGACCACCCGGCTCAGGCGCCCGCCCTCGACGAGGGCGACATCCGTCCCCTCGACGAGGCTGGCGCCTCCCTCCGGACCGAGCGCCCAGGAGAAGCGCACGACGCTCTCCGCAGGCGCGCCGAAGCCGTCGGGCCGGCCCGCGAGCACGAAGCGGTGCCCGGGGAAGCGATCCTGCACCGCGGCGATCAGCCGGTCGATCTCCTCCGGGCCGGTGCCGCGCATCAGCGGATCGGCATAGGTGCCGGTCTCGGTCCAGAGATCGGCCAGCAGCGCGCGGCGGCGCGCCGGATCGGTCTCGTTCCAGCTGGCAAGGTAGCGTGCGGCGATCATTGCGGCATCCGCCATGGCGGCCTCCGGGTGCGACGCCTGGATCGGCCCAGGCCCGGCCAGGATGGGCATGCCCGCGCCGCCGGTCGACGACCTGCGAGGTCATCGCCGCACGCGCCCAGATCATCCCGCATCCTGCCGAAGAGGAAGACCGCACAGTCTCCCTCGCGCCTGCGACACCGTGGCGGAGAGGGGGAACACTTCCCCCGGCTCATCGTTGCCTCCCGAACATCTGGAGGGACAAGTTCATGAAGAAGCTGCTGACGGGCACGATCCTGATCGCAACCATCGCGATGGCGGTGCCGGCCTCGGCTCAAGTGATCGATCTCGGCCGCGGCGGACCGAGCATCGACCTGCGCTCGCGCGGCGAGCGGGAGCGGGACTTCCGGCGCCAGGAGTACCGGCGCCAGGAGATGCGGCGCGACCGCGACATCGAGCGCCGCGGCTATTACCGCGAGCAGCGGTTCCGCGACGAGGATCGCGGCTACGGCCGGCGCGACTACCGCTACTGAGGCCTGATCGCGGGGCGGGCCGGCCCGCCCCGCACACCCCCTCTTCATCACCGCCGTGCGATGGCTTACGGCCTCGCGGGAGACGCGGTACGGGAGGGGTTGGATGGAGGCGGACGCTCGCCCGGTGTCGAAGGCCTCGGCGTGGCGCGAGGCCCGCAACGTGGCGGCACGCGCCCGGCTCGACCGGGCGCTGCCCGACATCTTTCCGCCCCTGGTGCTGCGGCACGCGCTGGCTCAGCCGCTGCTGCCGCCGACGCCCCGCTTGGCCGTCGAGAGCTACTGGCGGGTGCACGTGCTGCGCGCCGACCGGCTCGCCCGCGGCCTCGCGGCGCGCAGCGGAACCCCCGAGGGCTGGACATGGCGCCTCGGAGCCGCGGAGGAGGGGCTGGGCATGGGCTTTCGCGTGCCGCCGGCGCCGTTCCGCGAACGCGCCTTCGCCCGCGGCAAGGGCCATTGCTGCGTCTGCGGCCAGCCCGTCTACCGCTTCGGCTGGCACGTGGACCTGTGGGGAGCCGGCGCCCCGAACCGCAATGCGGGCTGGCACGCGGCCTGCGTCGCGGCCTGGAAGCTGTGGAACGCGGCGAGCGACCACGTGAGGATCCTGAAGGCGCGCCAGCGGCACCGCTGCGCCGAGACCGGCAAGCGCCTCCTGCGCACCGCGGAGGTCGACCACCGCGTCCCGCTCTACCGGGTCTGGCGCGAGCACCGGACGGCGCCCTGGCCGGTGCTGCTCGGCTACTGGGGCCTGCCCAACCTTCAGGTCGTCAACCGTACCGCCCATGCGGGCAAATGCGCGCTGGAGGCGGGCGAGCGCGCCTCGCACCGCCGCGCGCTGCCCTGACCGCCGCCGAACCGGCGCCCCCATCGGCGCATGATGCACGTCCTCTTGCATCATGTCCGCCGCCGAACCGGGGCGACCACTTCGGCGCATGATGCCTAGCGGGGGACGAGGGTCAGGCCGTCGTAGGGCAGGAGGTTGCGGGCCGGCCCGCCGGTCTGCTGGCCGCGGCCCTGCTGGTAGTAGGGCAGTTCGGGGCGGCGGTCGTTGTCGCTGCCGGAATCGTATTCCCACGGTCGCGACCACGGGGCGCGGCCGCCCACGGAGGCGGTGGCGTCGACGTCGTAGGGCGCGCGGAGGGGGCCGGCCTGCGCGGCCGGGGCCGCCAGCGTGAGGAGAGGCGCCAGCGCGGCAGCGAGGCACGCGGCGCGGATCAGTTGCGTCATGGTCGTCCTCGTTCGAGGCGGGATCGCCTCCCGCTCCCTGACCAACCTGAACGGTCACGCTGACGGATTCGTTCCTGCCGCGCATGTTTCGTCGTCGCCCGCGCGACGCAATCGAGCGGGCGGGGCGACGCAATCGGCCCGCAACGGCCGGGCCGTAGAGGAGGCGGCGATGACGGCCGAACGGCCGCGAGGGGAGCGCAACCATGATCCGGACCGCCACACTCATCGTCGCGAGCGCCGCCCTGGCCTCCTACGTTCTCGTGGGCGTCGGTCAGGCCGGACCGGAGCGCCCGGCGGCGCCCGAGCGTGTCACCGGCAAGCGCTTCACCGATCGGCTGCCGTCCGTTCCCTACGCGCCCGAAGCGCGCGACGTGGCGCTCTACACGCTGGGCGCCGAGCCGGCCTCGCCCGGCGCGGCGCGCGCCTGTGTGCCGCGCGCTCCGGAAGGCGCCTGCCTCGCCGCGGTCGAGGCGAAGCCGGGTCCCGGCGTGGCGCGGCTGGCGCGGGTCAATTTGGTGCCTGCCGTGACGGTGCGCTGATGCGCCACCGCGAGACACTCCTGATCGTGGCGAGCTTCGGTCTCGGCATTGGTCTCGCCTTTCTGCTCGCGCCGATGCTGTGAGGCCGCCGGCCGGGACGCGGTCTCGCGATCGCCCGGCGGAGGCGGCCGGGCGTCTCAACCGAGGATTGCCCGGGACATCCCAGGCCCCGCCAAGGCGAGGCGGCCGACGAAGGACAGGATCGTGCGCTGCAGCAGGTCGGCCGGAAGATCGTCGAGGCGTGCGGTCTCGCCCGAGAGGCCGAGCGAGAGGCTTGGCGAGAGGCCGGGCTCCTGCGGATCCGGGGCCGCACCGAGATAGCCCATCGCCCAGTCCGGAAAGCGTCGCCTCTCCGGAAAGGTCATCTCGATCACCGCGATCGTGTGGTGGCGCGGGTCGGCCATGACGATCCCGAAGATCTCCTGCACGGCCCGCTGCGGTCCCTCCAGCACCTGCAGGAAGACCGTCCCGGTGTGCAGCAGGAGGCCGGTCACGCCCATGCGCGCGTTGCGCCGCCGCGCGGCGCCCAGGATCGCCCTTACGTCGCCCCGCAGCCGCAGCACGTCCGGCTGATGCGCCACGGCGCTCCTGTAGACAAGTCTCAGCAGACGCTCCGGCATCACCTCCTCCCATCCGTCGTTAGGCGTTACTTGACTGTTTTCGCCCCTCCTGTCTAGACGAGCGATCAATCGAGATGCGCGATGCGATGCACCTGGAGGTAAAACGCCGTGACATCGGCGACAACGCGGACCCTCTCTGCGCGACAGACCGCGTGATTATTGGACCAAATCTGCCAATCCGGGTGCTCGTATTGACGGTTTTTGCTTCAGATCGGGGCAGAATTCGACCATGACGCTAGGCTATGAGGCCCGGAATGGGCGAGAAGCGCTCACCGATGAGCCGGCGGCCGGTCCGGATCGGCGGCCTTGCGGATGACGGGCCGGCGAAGGGCCGGGCTGCTGGATCAGAGGCCTGCGCGGGAGGGCGTGAGGGGCAGGCTGATCGGGCTGTCGACGAGAATCATCAGGGTCCGGCGCAGGAGCTCGACGAGGCTTGCCGGCTCACCCGCGAGGCCAGCCGACTGGCCGGCGGAGTTCAGGGCCCGGTCGAGGTCCGGCGAGGCGCCGAGGCAGCTCATCGCCCAGCCGGGAAACTGCCGCGCCTCCGCGAACGACATCTCGATCACCGAGAGGGTGTGGTGACGCCGGTCGACCAGGATGGACTCGAACACCTCCTGAACCTCGCGCCGCGGTCCTTCGAGCACCTGGAGGAAGCCGATGCCGGTATAGACGAGGACGCCGGTGATGCCGGCGCGGGCGTTGCGCCGCCGCGCCGTGTCGAGAATCGCCGCGACGTGGCCCTTCCCGAGCATCACCTCCGCCGGATGGGCGGCGGTGCTCTTGTAGACGATCCGAAACAGATCCTCCGCCATTCCGTGCTCCGTGGCCACCCGGCGAGGCCGGACGCAGCGGCAACCGGCGGGGAAGAGGGCTTCCCAGAGATTGCACCCGGTTTCAACCCCCGGACGCGGATGAGTCAGACCGCAGCCTCAGCTGCGCCAGCGCAGCTCGCGCGGTTCGAGCGGGTTGACGAAGGCCGCGCCGGCCTCCCGCGCGCGCAGGAACTCGCGCTTGAGGGCGAAGTACCATTGCGACTGCACGTCGCTCTCGCCGATCAGCACCATGGCGGGCTTGCGGTCGAGCCCCTTCTGGGCGGTTTCGAGCACGGCCCGGTCCTGCCCCAGGAACTGGCGCATGAACGGGCGGGCGAGGGGCTTGAGCGCGTTGAGGGCCGGGATGTTCCAGTACATGGCGTTGATGAGCGCCGTGCGGCCGCCCTCGAGCGGCGTGGCGAAGGTCGAGTTGGCGATGCGCTTGGCGCCGGCGGTGATCCGCTCCAGGCGCACGCCGGGCAGGCGGAACTCGATCTCGACCTCCGGCACCGCGCCGAGCAGCCGGTAGGCGAAGGACGCGGACTTGGCCGTGTGGCTCGTCATGGTGAAGCCGAACGGCGAGGGGGCGAAGTGCTTCACCTTCTCCTTCAGGGTCTTGGACGGGCGCCACCACCACGAATCGTGCACGTAGGCGACGTGCGCGGGATCGACGAAGCTCAGCGCCACGAGGTCGAAGGAGGCCTCGACCTCCAGAATCTCCACCAGCATGCCGCAATAGGCGAAATCGACCTCCGGGATCGGCGGCGCGGCGGCCGGCTCCGGCCCGGCCGCGATCCAGACGAGGCCGGAGCGCTCGGCCACCGCGAAGCGGGGCAGGCGCACGGTGGCGAAGCTGGCGTCGTCCCGCCGGGCGAGCGCGGGGATCGCCGCGCATTGCCCGTCGGGCCGGAATTGCCAGCCGTGGAAGGGACAGACGAGATTGCCATCCTGAAGGCGCCCCGCCGAGAGCGCCATGCCCCGGTGCGGGCAGCGGTCGCGCAGCGCGAACAGGGCGCCCGAGGCCTCGCGCCCGACCACGATCGCCTCCTCGCCGAGGCGCACGGCCGCGAGGCGGCCCGGCCGGAAGCGGCGGCTCTCGCCGACGCAGTACCAGACGTCGTCGAGCGCCCTGCGAAGCGGATCCCCTGTCATGCGCGCCTGCGGCTCCGGCTCATCCGCCCGGGACCGATCCCGGGCGCCGGCTGTGTAGGCCAAAGCCCCGCCCGCGTCATCGCAGCCCGCCGCCGCAGGAACGGGGAGCGGGGCCGTTCGTTGATCGTGGCACCGGGCGCGCGGCGAACGGACAGCCCGGGCCTTGACCCAGAGGAGAGACCGCAATGAGCCTGCTCGGCACGATCGTCAGCAAGATCCTGCACCCCTTCGGCGGCGGCGAGGCCCAGGCGGCGACGCCCGCCGGCTCCGCGGCCGCACCCGCCGGCGGTGCGGCGCCCGGCGGAGCATCCGCCGAGGTGCCCAAGGTGGACGGCAAGGTGGATGTCGAGGCGGTGCTCACCGACCTCGCCGCGAAGGCCGGCCAGCCCCTCAACTGGCGCACCTCCATCGTGGACTTGATGAAGCTCCTGCACCTCGACAGCAGCCTCAGCGCCCGCAAGGAGCTGGCCGCCGAGCTGCACTATACCGGCGACACGAACGACTCCGCCACGATGAACGTCTGGCTGCACAAGCAGGTGATCAAGAAGCTGGAGGAGAACGGCGGCAAGGTGCCGGACGACCTCAAGGACTAGTCGCGGCCCGCGCCGGGATCGGATCGACGCTCCGGCCGGGGGCCGAAACCAGCACCGGGAGGCGCGGCACGGGCCTCCCGGACCCGGGCGGGGAGGACATCGCTCCCCGCGCCGCGCCTCAGTTCGTCGGCTCGCCCGCCGCGACCTTGGCGGTCCAGTCGTCGAAGGCGACCATGGTCTGGCGCTGCTCGCCCAGGCCCTCGATGCCGAGGCTCACCACGTCGCCCGCCTTCAGGTAGCGCGGGGGCTTCATGCCCAGGCCGACGCCCGGGGGCGTCCCGGTGGTGATGACGTCGCCGGGCTCCAGCATCATGAAGTGCGACAGGTAGGAGACGATCTGGCGGCAGTCGAAGATCATCGTCTTCGTCGAGCCGGACTGGACCCGCTCGCCGTTCACGTCGAGCCACATCGCGAGGTTCTGCACGTCCGGGATCTCGTCGGGGGTGACGAGCCAGGGACCCAGCGGCCCGAAGGTCGGGCAGCCCTTGCCCTTGGTCCAGGTGCCGCCGCGCTCCAGCTGGAATTCCCGCTCCGAGACGTCGTTGCAGACGCAGAAGCCCGCCACATAGTCCATCGCCTCGTTGGCGTGGACGTAGGAGGCGCGCTTGCCGATGGCGATGGCGAGTTCGACCTCCCAGTCGGTCTTGGCCGACCCCTTGGGGATGATGACGTCGTCGTTCGGCCCGACGATGCAGGAGGGGGCCTTGTTGAAGAGGATCGGCTCGGCCGGGATCGGCGCGCCGGTCTCGGCGGCGTGGTCGGCGTAGTTCAGGCCGATGGCGATGAAGTTGCGCACGTGGCCGACGCACGGCCCGAGCCGGGTGCCGGCCGCCACCGCGGGCAGGCTTTCCGGATCGATGCGGTGCAGGTTGGCCAGGGTCTCGCGCCCGAGGGTGGGTCCGGCGATGTCGCGGATCACCCCCGACAGGTCGCGGATCATGCCGCCCGCATCGACGATCCCGGGCTTCTCGTCGCCGCTCTCGCCCCAGCGCACCAGCTTCATCGCCTGTCTCCCGCTCTCGCCCTTGCCGGAGCCCCGTCGCGCCCCGGATCCGCGCCGGCCGGATGGTGCGGCGCGTGGGGGACATTGGGCATCCGGTCCCGTCCCGGCAAGCGCCTGGCCGGACGATCCGGCCTGCCCGAACGTGTCAATTTCGTCACGAATGCGGAAAATTCAGGCAAACGCCCGCGCGAGCAAACCGGATTTTCGAAAGTTGCCGAAACCGGCAGGCCCAGACCAGAGCCGGGTGGTCGCTCCGTGCATTAACATTCATCAAATGGAGAGGTAATAGACGGAAGATTCCGATGGGTTCTCGCGGCGAGCCGGGCGGTTTGCAGGGCGGGGGCTCGATGCGGCACAGTATGGCCAAGCCGCCGCATCGATAAGAACCGGAGCGCGGCGGCAGGGTCTCAAGGGAACGGAAGCGTGACGATGGCGAGGATCAGGGCAGCCCTGCTGGCAGGCATCGCCTGCAGCATCGCGGCGGGCGAGGCGCAGGCCGGTGCGTTCGGTCTGCGCGAGCAGAGCGCACAGGCGCAGGGACTGTCCTTCGCGGGCGCCGCCGCCGGGTCGGGCGGCCTGTCCTCGATGTTCTGGAACCCGGCCGCCGTCACCATGAAACCCGGCTGGAACTCCGACTTCAACGCCACCCTGGTGGTGCCCTCGGCGGAGTTCCGCACGCAGCCCGGCACGTTCGCGCCGCTCACCCTGCTCGGCCCGTCGGGCGATATCGGCCAGGCCGCCGTTCTGCCGGCGACCTACACCAGCTACCAGCTCAGCGAGCGCGTGTTCATCGGCCTGGCCGGCGCGGCGCCGTTCGGCCTGATCACCAAGCCGAACCAGGTCTGGGCCGGCCAGACCTACAGCCGATCCTCGAAGATCTTCTCGCTGAACTTCAACCCGGTGGTCGGCATCAGGGTGACGGACTGGCTGTCGGTGGCGGCCGGCCCGACGCTGGAATACTTCAAGCTGACGCTGCGCCAAGCCATCGCCATCACGCCCACCGCCCCGAGCGGCTTCCTGAAGGGCGACGATTGGGGCGTCGGCTTCACGGCCGGCGTGCTGATCCAGCCCACCGCCACCACCACGTTCGGCGTCGGCTACCGCTCCTCGATCCACCACGAGATCGAGGGCTCGGCCTTCGGCATCGGGCAGGTGCGCGCCAACCTGAACACCCCCGAGAAGCTGTCGGTGGGCCTCACCCAGGCCCTCTCGCCGGTCTTCCGCGTCAATCTCGGCTTCGAGTGGGACAACTGGTCGAGGATCGGCTCCCCGGCGATCATCGCGCGGGCGCTCGGGCGCCCGGTCACGGCGCTGCCGCTCAACTACCGGGACGGGTTCTACTACTCGATCGGCGGCGAGTACGACGTCTCCCCGCAATGGACGCTGCGGGCGGGCTTCGCCTACGAGGTCTCGCCGATCGTCGACGCCAACCGCTCGACCCGCCTGCCCGACGGCGACCGCTACTGGGGCTCGGTCGGCGCGAGCTACCGCTACAGCGAGAAGATCCAGTTCGACATCGCCTACTCGCACCTGTTCGCGGCCGGACGCAACCGCGTCGCGCTTGTGCCGGGCGAGCCGCTCTACGTCGCGCCGCTCGCCTACCTCGCCAACACCGATTCGAGCGCGGACATCGTCTCGGTGGGCCTGAAGTACCGCTGGGACACGCCCCCGGCCCCGGTCGCCCCGGCCCCGATCGTGCGCAAGTACTGACCAGCCCAAGGACTGACCTGCCCAAGGACTGATCCACGCGGCGCCGTCGCCCAGGCGACGGCGCCGGACCGGCCGTCAGGCCTTCATCCGCACATAGGTGCCGGGGGCGGGCGCGAGCGAGGGCAGCGCCCCGCCGCCTGGCTCCCGGGCCGGCACCCGCTCGGGGGCCTGGGCCTCGATCCACGAGAACCAGTAGGGCCACCACGAGCCGGGATGCTCGGTCGCGGCCTTGATCCAGTCGGCGAGGTCGCCCTGCGCCGGGCCGCCGGTCCAGTACTGGTACTTCGGCTTGGCGGGCGGGTTGACCACGCCCGCGATGTGGCCCGAGCCGGCGAGCACGTAATCCACCGGCCCGCCGAAGCTGCGGCAGCCCTCGAACACCGAGAGGGCGGGGGCGATGTGGTCCTCGCGGGTGGCGAGATTGAAGACCGGGATCGTCACCTGCGACAGGTCGAGGCGCACGGTGCCGAGCCTCATCTCGCCGCGCGAGAGCCGGTTCTCCAGGTAGCAGTTGCGCAGGTAGAACGAATGGTTGGCGGCCGGCATCCGGGTCGCGTCGGAGTTCCAGTACAGGAGGTCGAAGGGCAGCGGCGCCTTGCCCTTCAGGTAGTTGTTGACGACGTAGGGCCAGATCAGGTCGTTCGGCCGCAGCATGTTGAAGGCGTTCGCCATCTTGGAGCCGTCGAGGTAGCCCTTGGCCTGCATGCTGGCCTCGACCGCCTGGATCTGCTGCTCGTCGACGAAGACCTTCAGGTCGCCGGCATGGGTGAAGTCGACCTGGGTGGTGAGGAAGGTGGCGCTCTCGATCCGGTCGTCCCCGGTCGCCGCCATGTAGGCGAGGCTCACGCCGAGCAGCGTGCCGCCGACGCAGTAGCCCGCCGCCGTGACCTTGCGCTCGCCCGTCGCCGCCTCGATCGTGTCGAGGGCCGCGAAGATGCCCTCGCGCATGTAGCTCTCGAAATCCTTCCCGGCGTGCCGCTCGTCCGGATTGACCCAGGAGATCACGAACACCGTGAGCCCCTGCTGCACCGCCCAGTTGATGAAGCTCTTGTCCTTGTTGAGGTCGAGGATGTAGAACTTGTTGATCCAGGGCGGCACGATCAGGAGCGGGCGCTTGAGCACCGTCTCGGTCTGGGGGGCGTACTGGATCAGCTCGATGAGGTCGTTGCGGAAGATGACCTCGCCGGGCGTGCTGGCCATGTTGACGCCGATCTCGAAGCGGCCCGGATCGGTCTGGCGCAGGCGCAGCTCGCCGCGTCCCGCCTCGACGTCCTCGGCCAGCATCGCCATGCCGCGCACGAGGTTGGCGCCGTTCTCGCGCAGGGTGTCCCGGATCAGCTCCGGGTTGGTCAGCACGAAGTTCGAGGGCGAGAGGGCGCTGGCGAGCTGGCGCACGTAGAAGCGCGCCTTGGCGCGGGTGTGATCGTCGATGCCCTCGGCCTCGTCGACGAGGATCTCGGCCCAGCGCGTGGTGATCAGGTAGCCCTGCTTGAGGAAGTCGAACATCGGGTTCGACGACCATTCGGGCGCGGCGAAGCGCTTGTCGCGCGGGTCGGGCAGCACTACGGGGGTCACGGTTTCGCCCTGCATGCGCTGGAGCGTGGAGCCCCACAGGGCGAGGAACTGGCCGCCGATCAGCGTCTGCGCCTCGGTCGCCTTCTGGGGATCGGCGAACCAGCGCTCCGCCACGGTGCCGAGGGTGCGCACCACCTCCACCACCCCGTCCGCCATGCCGGCATCGGGTTTGCCCGCCTCGAAGGGCTTGGCGTAGGCGGCGGCGGCCCGCCCGAACTCCTCGACGAAGCGCCCGGCATTGCGGGACATCGACTCCACATCCACGATCGGCGTCGCGATCTTCTCGACCGTCACGCGTCACCCCTCCCTGTCGCAAGGTCCGCCCCCGGACGGGCCGCCTTTCGGACAAATTAACGCCTCACAAGCCGGTTTCGCCAGATGCCCCGAAGGTTTTCTCCCTCGTCATGCGCAGCCCCACGCTTCCGGCCCCGGCCGGCCCCGACCCGGCCCGTCGCGGCCTGCTCCGCCTCGGCTCGGCTCAACTCGGCTTTGCTCGCCCCGCCTTGACCGGTCTCTGCGCGGCCTGTCTCGGCGTGGTGTTGGGGGGCTGCGTCCTCGACGGGGGCAACCCGGTGCGCGAGGCCGCGAAGGCGGCCGGGATCGCGCCGCCGCCCGCGACGGCACCGGATTTCGTCGCCCGCTCGCGGCGCGAGGGGGGCGACTTCCTGCCGGTCGGCGTCTCGGCGCCGCCGCGGGCGATCCGGGCCAAGTCGGCCGCCGGCGTGAAGGACCTGGAGGCCGACCTCGACGCGAGCCGCCAGCGCAACGAGGCCCGCGGCCGGGATGCCGCCAAGGCGGGCGGGACGACGCAGGCCCGCTGAGAGTCCCGCAAATCGCCTTTCCGGGCATTCCGCTTCGGCCCGAACGGGGCTAAGCAGGACGGCTCGGGCGGCCGCGGCCGCCCGCGATCGTGTGACGCGACGGGCGCCCCGGGAGGCGGCGCCGATCAGGATCCGGCCGATGACCGACTTTCACCGCATCAAGCGACTGCCCCCTTACGTCTTCGAGCAGGTCAACCGGATCAAGGCCGCCGCCCGCGCCAACGGCGCCGACATTATCGATCTGGGCATGGGCAATCCGGACCTCGACGCGCCCCGCCACGTGATCGAGAAGCTGGTCGAGACCGCCGGCAAGCCGCGCACCGACCGCTACTCGGCCTCGAAGGGCATCGCGGGTCTGCGCCGCGCCCAGGCCGGCTACTACCAGCGCCGCTTCGGCGTCACCCTCAACCCCGAGACGCAGGTCGTGGCGACGCTGGGCTCGAAGGAGGGCTTCGCCAACATGGCCCAGGCCATCACCGCGCCGGGCGACGTGGTGCTGGTGCCCAACCCGAGCTACCCGATCCACGCCTTCGGCTTCCTGATGGCGGGGGGCGTGATCCGCTCGGTCCCCGCCGAGCCGACCCCTGCCTTCTTCCCGGCGGCCGAGCGGGCGATGCAGCACTCGATCCCCAAGCCCGTGGCGATGGTGGTCTGCTACCCCTCGAATCCGACCGCCTACGTCGCCTCCCTCGACTTCTACCGGGACCTCGTCGCCTTTGCGAAGAAGCACGACCTGATCCTGCTCTCGGACCTCGCCTACGCGGAGGTCTATTTCGACGACGCCAATCCGCCGCCCTCCGTGCTGCAGGTGCCCGGCGCCCTCGACGTCACGGTCGAGTTCACCTCGCTGTCCAAGACCTTCTCGATGGCGGGCTGGCGCATGGGCTTCGCGGTGGGCAACGAGCGGCTGCTCGCGGCGCTCACCCGCGTGAAGTCCTACCTCGATTACGGGGCCTTCACGCCCATCCAGGTCGCCGCCACCGCGGCGCTCAACGGCCCGGACGCCTGCATCCACGAGATGCGCGCCACCTACCGGCGGCGGCGCGACGCGCTGGTCGATTCCTTCCAGAAATGCGGCTGGACGATTCCAGCGCCCTCCGCCTCGATGTTCGCCTGGGTGCCGATCCCGGAAAAATTCCGCGGCCTCGGCAGCCTCGAATTCTCGAAGCTGCTGGTCGAGAAGGCGGACGTGGCGGTGGCGCCGGGGATCGGCTTCGGCGAGCACGGCGACGATTTCGTGCGCATCGCCCTCGTCGAGAACGAGCAGCGCATCCGGCAGGCCGCCCGCAACATCCGCCGCTTCTTCGACGGGGCGGAGCGCACCCTGCACAACGTGGTGCCGCTGCAGAAGGCCGTGTAGGCGCCGCGAGGCCCACGCAACCGGCCGCACCATCCCCCGTGCAGGTTGTGGCCGGGGGGTGACAGGGCAGGGGAAAGGCCCCGCCCTGCGGCCCGCCGCGCCCGCCGCGGCTTGATCCGGGACGGGGGCGGCGTCAGGGTTGCGGCCACGCTGTCGCTGCTCCAGCCCGGGTTCCCCATGCGTCGTTCGCTGCAGATCGTCGGTCTCGCGCTCGCGGTCCTCGCCCCGGCCGCCTGCGCGCCGAACCCGATCGTCGCCCGCGATCCCGTGCCGGCGCCGGGTCCGCAGGAGGCCTATCGCTGCCGCTCCAGGCCGACCGTGCTGAACGCCTACTGGACCGATTGCGAGCCGGCGCGGCGCGAGCCCGAGGTGGTCATCCGCAGCCGGGGCTGATCCAGAGGGCGGAGCCAGAGAGCGGAGCAAGGCCCCTCGGCAACGGTTCCGCTTCCCGCGCGTTGAGCCGGCATTGCGTCCCCGCGAAGGGTCCTTGCCCGTGCTCCGCCGCTCCGCTCTCCCGCTCGCCGCGCTCCTGCTCGCCGGCCCCGCCGCCGCGCAGGGTCTTCCCCCGGGTTCCGGCGCGCCGCTCGCCGTGCGGGTGCGGCCCGAGGCTCCGCCCCTGGACATCTACGCGCGGGCCGCGGCCCGCGGCCCGGTCGTGCTGCAGGTCGACCCGTACGCCCCGCGCAGCGGCGCGCCCTTGGTGGCGATCCGGGCGGTGCCGGTCGCCTCGGTGCTGAACGGCGGCGCCTTCGGGCCGACCGGCTTCGGCTATTACGGGGATTCCGTGAGCGAAGGTCCCCTCAACCGCCGTCTGCGCCCCGCCGTCTACTACCTCGGCAGCCGCGCCGACTGAGGCGCGGCCGTCCCGCTCCCGCGGCGGCGTTTTCCGGTGGACACCGCAGCCGCCGCTCTGTATGAGCACGCCGTCGACCACGCCCTCCCGCCCTCGCGCGGGGGCACGCGCGGGACGCCCTCGAGCCCGGCCAGATCGACCGATCCGGCCGCGGATGGGCGCCCCACCTCGGAGAGGTGGCAGAGTGGTTGAATGCACCGCACTCGAAATGCGGCATGGGCGCAAGTCCATCGGGGGTTCGAATCCCTCCCTCTCCGCCAATCTCACGCAGTAATGTACTGACACAAATGAGAAATTTCAATTAGGCACCGAGCCGGCCCTAATCTCGGCCCCAACACAGGAACCGCTTCGCTTTATCGCTAGCCCCACATGATCATGGGTGTAGCGAGAGCGGCAGCAGCAAGTCCGGACCTGGAGTTGCCCCCATCAGACCGGACACGGGGCTGGTCGCAGCTGAGCACGGATGAACTCGCGGGGCGAGCGCATGCCGAGCCCCCGGCGGGGATGGTTTTCGTTGTAGTCGGTGATCCAGGCGCCGATCCGAGCCAGAAGGGTGTCGGCGTCGGGGCGGGGCTGCACGCGGGCATAGTCGCGCTTGAGCGTCTTCCCGAACGCCTCGCTCACCCCGTTGCTCTCGGGCGAGCGCACCGGCGTGAAGCAGGGCACGAGGCCGAGGGCTGCCGCGAAGGACAGCGTCTCGGCGGCCGTGTAGGCAGAGCCGTTGTCGGCCAGCCCCTGCACGGGATGGGTTGTGCGCAGGTCACCGACGCGCGCCTCGACGCAGGCCAGCATGAGATCGCGCACTATCTGGCCGCTGACCCCGCCCGTCGAAGCCACCCAGGCGATCACCGCGCGGTCATGGGTGTCGATGGCGAAGGCCACCCGCACCACCTCGCCGTTCCAGCAGCCGATCTCCAGCGCGTCCGAGGACCAGCGCTGGTTCGAGGCCGGGGCAATCACGCGACCCTCGTGGGCGCGCACGGGCCGCTCGCCCGTATGGCGCTGGAGGAGCAGGCTGTCTCGCTTCAGCAGGCGGAACACTCGCTTGTGGTTCAGCGCGGGTTCGCCGGTGGCGCGCCGCGTCCGGTTCAGGATCGCCGTCACCCGTCGGGAGCCGTAGGTGGGCCGCACGTCCGTGATGGCGCGGACGGCGGCGAGGATGGTGTCGTCGTCGGCGCGGCGCTAGGGGCCACGCGACCGAGACGCGCCCCGTATCTGCTCGACGAGGGTGGAGCGGGCCACACCGAGCACGTCAGCCACGACCTTCACCGGGAAGAGCCCGCGGGCGGCGGCGGCAGCGGCCCCGCGGCTTTGTTTACCCGCGCGACGGTCAGCGCCTCCTTGAGCACCTCGACCTCCAGCGTCTTGCGGCCGAGCAGACGCTCCAGGTCGCGCACGCGGGCTTCCAACTCGCGCACCCGGCTGGCGGCGACGACCTCCTCGTCGGCCTGCACCGCCACCTATCCGCCCTCGGCCATGCGACGCCTCCACCCGAATAGCAGGCTCGGCGAGAGGCCGTGCATCCGCGCCACCGCCGAGACGGTCATGCCGGGCTGCATCGTCTCCTCGACGAAGCGCACCTTCTCGTGGGCGGTGTAGCGCCTGCGGCGCTCGCGCCCGGTGATGATCTCGATCCGCTGCGTGTCGTTCGACATAGGCGCACGCCTAGGCTTTTGCCTAGGCCCTCACGGTTGCGCCCCGTGTCCGGCCGAATTGGGGGCCACACCAGGACCAGCCCGCCCGCAATGGCGCTGACAGAAGCGGCCGACGCCCGCCGCTGACCAGGTCCGCTGTTCACTGATGCCGTAGGCCGCCTGCCGTTGACAGGCGACCTCACGCCGGGTGGCGGATCCTACCACCTTTATGAGCACGTCCTACGATGTGGAGCAGTTGGGCGCTATGTCGGCAGCGAGCCGGTCGCGGCCGTGATCATCGAGCCGGTGGCGGGCTCAACCAGCTTCCCGTTGACGCGGAAGGGCTACCCCGAGCGCTTGTGCGGGACCGCGGGCCGCCCCGGCATCCTGCGGATGCTCGACGAGGCCATCACCGATATCGGGCGACTCAACGCTCCCTTCGCCGCTGCCTACTTCGACCTAACCTCTGACCTCGTGACCACCGTGAAGGGCCTTACCAACGGCACAATCCCATTGGGCGCGGACTTTACCATCGGGCGGTGCACAATGGCCCTATTCGTGGCACGGAGCAGACGATCGACCTTCGTCCGAGCAAAGTACACGCAATTCTCTTTCAAGCCCTTATTGAATTAATATGATAAATAAGTGACTGCATAGGCTTATAATTCAGATGCAAAACCTAATTAAAAACACGGCAAAAAAACCAATCACGCTATCATCCAAACCGACTCATCGTCTATTCACTCCGCACGGCTGACAAAGAGGAACGACCTATACACAGAAAGAAACTATTGTTAAGAGTCTGCTCGCGGATTATCCAATTCCTCCACTCCACTTGACATCACATTACGACTGCGAGATGCTCATCTCGCTCGCCGGGACGTTATGATTTCTCCATCATAGGAAGGTATAACCATGAGCTATCTCGGAATAGATCCAGGCGCCGTCAAATTAGCTGGAGCAGGAGCAAGATTAGAGTGGGGCATGGTAATCGGTATTGCCGTGGATAAGATTACGAGCGGTAGAGTACAAGTATCTTCCGATCAACAACTTCTGGACGAAATCCGTGCTGGGCTAGGAGATTCGACGACGAGATCAAAAATTTCTGATCCATCGAATTTAAACAGTGAAGCTAAAGATGCGCTTGATAAAATGCTTAAAGGCGTTGGGACCCGTTTGACAACAAAAGATCTTGAGAAATTATTTAAGGGGGTTTGACAGCCTCTTTCAAAAGCCCGTAGCTCTGTCGGATCATAATCTCACCTTTTCGGCGTTCATGAAGGACCGTTCCCATGTTTGCGAGTGGGCCGATCTCCGCCGATTTCGTGATTGCGCTCCTCCGGCTGAGTAAACTGCGGAGTTGCGGGCTTGCACTAAAAGTGGTCCTCAACGAATTGAGACGGATCGAGCAAGGAATTGATGACGGATTTGGGGTCAATAGAAATACCGTTGAGGTTGTGGACACTGAATTGATAGCAGTCGAACTTATGCTCATGCGTCAGTCAGAAGAGCCAAAAAAGAACTCGCTTCAATCGGTGGCCTACGAAACCTGTATTATGCCGGTGACTGGACAATATGACCTCTATTCTTATTCGCTCGACGCTTATGGTGAGATTGTCGATAAGAATAAAGTCTCTCCAGAACCACAGGGTGGTACTTATTTATTTGCAAAAACAAGTGAAAGCCGCAAACTTTTTGATTTCGTACCCCGCAGTGAAAATTGCACGTTTATTGTTGCCACTTGGAAGATGTTTGGCGATGATTACTATGTATCATACAACCGTGACACGTTTCAGCGTCTCGAAGCGGTTTCGACGAGCTCTAGAGAGTCTCGGGTTCAATTTTGGCTAACATTTTACAGTGCACTACGTGATAGTATCCCAAATAATTTGATTGAGAAAATGACGGAGGAAGCGGAAACACGAAAGTTTCAGCAATTTCTGCACAAGTTAAATCAGGATAGGACTGACTTACATGTTAAACATCATAAAGAATAGAGCCAGGAGCCAGTGTGAGCTGGATGAGTTCGTTGATTATGTAAGATCAGAAGTTGACTTCAGCGACCAAGACTCTATATACAGTTGCGCTGATATGCTCGGGCGCCTTCAACTAAATAGAAATTTTCTTATAGAGTATGTCATAAATGAGCTTGAGAAGGGCCTTACCAATTTTGAAATTCACAACCGTTACACTCCTCCGTGCCTTGTGCTTGCATCAGGGCCAGATTTTATGGTCAGAGCAAACTTGTGGCGCGCAACTAAAGATTACGAGAGAATGGACATAAATACATATGGATTAGCTCATGATCATAACTTTGATTTCCTTACAATAAACTATCTTGGTCCTGGGTATGTTTCTAATATGTTTCTTTATGATAACAACAAAGTACACGGATATATTGGTGAGAAAGTGGAGCTGATAAACAACGGACAACTGCGTCTTGCAGACGGTGAAATGTATCTTTATCGTAAAAGCCTAGACGTACATGAGCAGCTTCCACCTATCGCCGACTCCATAACAATTAATGTAATGGCTACTCTGCGGAGCAGCGCAAGTCGCAATCAATATATTTTTGATACCAGACGCAGTGAGATAATCGACGTGTTCGGCGGCTTTCATCGTCAAGAGCATGTGTACGCTATGGCTCTCTCCCTGAACAATGAGGAGTGCAACGATCTGATGAAATCAATCGCTTTGAGCACAGAATGCGGCCTTACTCGGTCGTATCTTCTCTCAAGTTTGGGTATTTATTTCTAATATATATGAGAATACACTTATCGCTAATGTTATCGATTGCGCAGTCAAATCAGACAGAAAACTGAGGACTGCTTGCAACAGCCTCTCACTGCTTATGCCCATGCTCGTCCTGTGGCGTCAAATGACCCAGCTCTGGTCGCTGCGCGTCATGGACGGAGAACCGCGCCGGGGATCCTCGCAGGCTCCAGCTCCTCCGAGGATGGAGCCAGAACGAAGTGAACCCCACCCTGTTCTCCCGAGATCCGAGAGCGCGTGGTGCGGATGGTCTTCGATCGCCAGCATGATCACGGCCCGCAATGAGCGTCGATCCGCTCGATAGCGGTGAAGATTGGGCTCTCGGGCGAGACCCTGCGCAACTTGGTGTCGGAGGTCCAAGCGCGACCGGGTTCAACGTGCCGCGCCGATGACAGACCAGCGTGAACGGATCGAGGCGCTGGAGCGAGAGAACCGCGAACTCCGGCAGACCAATGAGATCTTGCGCCAGGTCGGCGCGTATTTTGTAATGGCGGAGCTCGATCGCCGGTCGCTGAGATGATCACCTTCATCGACGACCACCAGGGCGTTCATTGAGTCGCGCAGATCTGAAGTATGCTGCCTACCGGCCCCCAGGCCCCAGGGCAGCAGCTCGTCCCGGCTGCTGTTGGGGTAGCCCTCGACAGCGCGGATGATCACGTCAGCCAGGTAGCTGCCCGGATCGAAGCTGATGAGCTTGCCCGTCTTAATCAGTAAGGTGATCGCTCCGCGTCGCCATCAGAGCCGCCGACCAGCGCGTTCTTGCGCGTCAGGGCCAATGGCATGATCGTGCGCTCGACGACGTTGGTGTTGAGCTCGCCCCGCCCATTAGCGAGGAACAAGCTCAGCCCCGCCCAGCGGGTCAGCGCACAGCGGATCGCCTAGATTTCGCTTAATCTTCTAACTGATCAGCCCACGTTCACCTTAATATGCAGAGCAGCGGCTCAGAAAAAAGCGCAACAGCAGCAACACTTTGTTACGAAATATACTTCAGTTACATGTGTCCGTATGCATAGATAATCACGATCCAGGCTCTTGAGCGCCATCTTTATCTCTTTGTTTTGACACATAAGAGATGCAGTTGGATGCAGCAGCACTAGAGGTGATGCGCAGAAGACACATACAGGTCATTTCACCTTGAATTTAAAATGCATGCTTCCGAAACTAATTGACGGTCAGCCTCTCATCGACATACTAGATATACGTTAAAATAAGGGGAGGCAACAGTTGCGTTTCGCATTCACAGGCGTAGCTGCCTCAATTCTTGCGATTTGTTGTGGCGGGTGCTCTATATACCCCCTGCCAGAAGATGTCACGAGTTATCAAAGTAAAGACATCGTACGTATTACTCGCTGCCAAGCGAGAGAAGCGGTTAGGGACGAAATCATCTCAACCTTGCACCATTTCAAGGATTTCGTCGTATATGAGCGTATGACAGGTGAGCAGCTTGCAGATTGGCTGAATGAAGATCGATCGCGCTTTCGCACGATTGATTTGTCAAAATTGGCTCCAAGAGCAAAGCGGTTATACACATTTTATGCAGATACAAGCATTAGCTATGATTTCACAATCGATTCGATCGAGAATAATGTAGCAGGATTCGATCTCACGTTATTAAAGCAGCTTACAAACGGCAGTAACTCGGTCGGGCTTCTAGCAAAGAACGACCGGACACGACAGGTGAAACGACAGTTTCGCAATTACGACGGATTTGACAGCTTAGCCCGGAGATTACCTGAGTCATACTGCGCAACGGTACCACGGTTCGAGAATCCCATCTATCCATCGACGGGGTTAACTCGAATTAATACCCTCGTTAAGGATTTTGTCTGGCAAAATCAGCATGAGAATTTGGGGTCGAAAACTTCAGCTACCGACGCAGATATGAACGATACTATAATGTTTACTACAAAAACAACAGGCAATATCGACCCGACAATAAGTACAAGTCCTTTAACTGGGTCGACCATTCCAACCTCACTCAAAATAAGCGTTGATAATTATCGATGGGATGTTCATACTATTATTGTCCTAATAAGCCTGCCAAGTCAGCGCGATAAGATTGTATTATACGATCAATACGGCAATATCACAGGTATTGGCAAATCAACCATCGATGAAAAATTTCAGATAATACGAGACAATAATTTCCGCGATGATTTTAACAAGATAAGTCTCGGAGTTGCCAGGATCGTACCCTAAATCTGTAATCGAGGAGCTTCAAATGGCCAGAAATACAGCCAAGTCTAAGAAGAATATGTACTCGGCAGCCCAGATTAGAAGGTATTTTGAAATTATACAACTGAGTAATCGCCTTGACGAAGTGGAGCAAAAGTTGGATGAACACGAATTTTATGTTTATGTTGACGCAGATAAAATCAAGATTTTGATTGATGAGTCCAGAATATCTCTGGCCAATATTAAGAGAGATAATCCCGAGTTGTACGAACAGATTATGAAGAGCAAAGATCCCGATTTTTTAACAGGTACGGGGGATTGTCCCTGCTAGACGTTCTGCATCGCTTAGGCGGGCACCGCCCCCCCCGCGCCGCCGGTGCCCACTTGGTGGGTCTCCTCGTCGCTGGGTGGGGCTGACCTGATCCCGGCGGCATCGATCAGCGTGCCGGTCTTGACCAGCACGCCGCGGGTCGAGCTGGGAGGCACAGTCTCGACCGAGACTCTATCAGGGCCTCGGACCACAAGCTCGCGGCCGAAGTGAGTGAAGACGGTGCGTAAAGCGTCTCGAGGGCGGTGCGCGACCAGCCGGAGGGCGTCGGCATATTGGCACTGCTTCAGCAGCACGCGGTGCAGGGCGGCCCAGACGCCGGCGGCCTGCCACGCCCCAGCTGCCGCCAACTCGTCTCGCCGCTGCAGCCCACTCCGGAACGCGGCAAGTGCTTCCACTGCGTGCCGATGAGCAGCCCCAGGATGATGCCCGCCAGCGCGGCCCGATCCGAGGCGCGCAGCCGTCCACATTTCAGCTTCTCAGGTGCAGGCGGCAGAAGTGGCGCGATCACCACCCAGAGGTCGTCGGGTAAGAGAGGGTCCATGCCCTTTCAACCCGCTCACGCCGATTTTGCCCCAAGCTCCAAGGCAGACCACGCCATTGGATTACGGCTAAGCTACGCATCCAACATCAGTGGCGCACATGTCCCATGACATATATTCCCAGTCCCCAAGCTCATCGCTTGCGGACGATCTTGTTCTAAGCCATATTTCACTGGGAGTATTGTTACCATGACACTGCGCATCGTGGATAAAAATATTCATCCTATATCATTTGGGTCCCCGGCGCGCCGGAGCCAAGGTGATGACTGGGCATCGCGCCTTGCGAAGCTAGTTCCTGCAGAGGCGTTAGGTCTATTTGGAGCTGGATCGTCAATAGTGACCGCGTTAAAAGCAGACCTACAACCTATAGGTTATTACATACTGTCGGCAGCCTGTCTCATGTTCTGTGTAGCCATAAGATTTCACAGCACTAAGGATGAATTAGGCTAGACACAGGTAAAAGCGGTGATCATTTCTGCTATATCTTTCATGTTGTGGCTATTTAACGCTAAATCGATTCCATTCGATTTAGGTGAATACGCTCCCATAGCAGGACTAATGTATTTAGTATGGACCGTGTCTGTTACATATTTCTATAAAGTCGACGCGCAACACTGAGGTTAACATGAGCAATACAACTACCGCTTCCGTTCGGAAAGCAGGAATAACTAGCCATGATTATCCGTTCAGCTTCACTGCTGGATTGGAAAGAATCGTAAAATCATCTAAGGAACTTACTAATCGCTTAGATGAGCTAAAAAACGAAATTGCCGTCACTTTAGCGATCCCCACAGAAGCCGGCGAGCCAATACAAGCACAACGTGGACGCCTCAACGCAGATAATTACAGCCAGTTCCGGCCGCGCGTTGATGCGATGCAAAAGGCCGTAGAACGGGCGAAAGAGCTTGGACTTAGGGTAATTCGACAGGGTCGTTTTGGCCTTACGGTGGCCGGTGCCGCGAATCTTATAGAAGAGGTGAGTAAAACTAAACTCGTGCTGCAGTCTTTGCCTCGCCGGAGCCCAGAACGCTCCGTGCGCGCGTTCGCTGCTAGTTTCAATAAGCCACGAGCTTGCGATTTGTTTCTAGCGCCAACCGAATCTTTAACCCTTCCGGCACCTGTAAGCGATTATATCGACAATTTCGTTTTCATTCCTCCCCCTTTGTATTTCGCCCCCAGCGCTATTCCGCCGACTTACAAGTGGTTCGGCTTGGCTGATAAGGAACTTCGTACAATCTTGAATGTACCTTCGGAGTTCGATGGCGCCGGCATACGTATAGCTATGATAGACTCAGGATTCTTCTCTCATCCATTTTATCAAGCAGGAGGCTACCTGCTTCGTCCAACACCTACGCTCAGTTCTCCAAATCCTGGCTCTGATTCTTACGGCCATGGAACGGCAATTGCGTTCAATGCGTTTATGGTCGCTCCAAAAGTAGAAGTACTCGGCATTAAGCAGAGTAACCCTCCGCAAGATTCGCTTGAGGAGGCTGCCGAACTGAGTGTCGACATCATTAGCTGCTCTTGGGGTTACGACAACGAACAAGTTATTCCAATTTTGCAAGCAACAATTCTCGATCTTGTACGGCAAGGGAGCATATTACTTTTTGCCGCTGGAAATGGGCACTCCGCATGGCCCGCTAGTCAACCCGAAGTGATATCTATAGGGGGAGTCTACTCCAACTCAGAAGGTAATCTAAGCGCAAGCAATTTCGCAAGTGGCTTTCGGAGCAATATCTTTGCTGATCGTCAAGTTCCGGACCTCTGCGGACTTTGTGGCCAGTTGCCGAAAGGTGTGTATTTTATGTTGCCAACCAAGCCGGGTAGTCGAATGGACAGGGACCATGCTGGCATGGCGTTGGATGGAACAAAGGGTAACGACGGCTGGGTTGGGGCAAGCGGGACGAGCAGCGCCACACCTCAGGTTGCCGGTGTGATTGCTCTTTTAATTCAGAAAGCAAGGGTTAATGGCACCGTTCTGTCGCCTGCCATTGTCAAGGATATCCTAACCAAAACATGCAACCCTATAACAAACGGTACGGGAGGCAATGGGGCTCCTGCCGTCGGTCAACCAAATGTCGCCACCGGATGGGGACTGGTTGACGCTGCGGCCGCTCTAGCGCTTATATGATGTAGCAGGCTATGGTACTTTCGTAGCGAGCCCTTATATCCATACGGGTATGCAGTATGGTGGCGAACATGATGACGATAGCTAGCGTGCGCGTGCGACCAGCAGACCCTGACAGTGAGAAGCCGAATCAATTCGACCTAGAGAAAGCTGCGGAACTTCTTCAAAATAGCGGCTTCAAAGTTCATAAGGTCGGACGATTTGGGGTCAGCATAGAAGGTGAAGAGGAGAATTTTCGTGAACAACTTGGTGTCGATATTCCTTCAGATAAAGGTGGTGTAGCGACGGCAGTTCCGCGCGATCCTGCTTTGGCCGATATGGTCGACACGGTGGAGGTAGCACCACCGCCTAGTTATTACTGAACGTACCGGTATTTGTTTCCCTTCCTGCGGCTCGGCGGATATGAATCAGGAACCGAATGTATTGCCTGAGATTGGCAGACGAGGGCGTAGGCGAGAGTGGTGAAGGGGACTGTCAGGAATTTCGTGTGGGGCGGCCATAGTGGACCCGAAGGAGGTTCCCGATGGCACGACGCAAAGCGCCCCGCATCCCTGACGCAATCGTGGATCAGCTCCTGGCCGGCGCCGATCCGAAGACGGCCTTTGAAGCCGATGGCCTGCTGGACGAGCTGAAGAAGGCTCTGGCCGAGCGGGCGCTCAACGCCGAGATGGACCATCATCTGACGGGCGAGGAGGCCGGCAACACGCGCAATGGCTACGGCCGCAAAACAGTCACGACCGAGACGGGCCGGATCGAGCTGGCGATCCCCCGCGACCGGCAGGCGACGTTCGACCCGCAGCTGATCGCCCGCTCTCAGCGCCGCTTTCCGGGCTTCGACGACAAGATCGTGTCGATGGACGCCCGCGGCATGAGCACCCGGGAGATCGTCTCCCACCTGCGCGAGCTGTACGGCATCGAGGTCTCACCCGACCTGATCAGCGCGGTGACCGACGCGGTACTCGACGAGGTCGCCGCCTGGCAGGCCCGGCCGCTGGAACCGGTCTACCCGATCGTGTTCTTCGACGCCCTGCGGATCAAGGTGCGCAACGAGGGCGTGGTCCGCAACAAGGCTGTCCACATCGCGCTCGGCGTGCGCGCCGACGGCTCCAAGGAGATCCTTGGCCTGTGGCTGGAGCAGAACGAGGGAGCCAAGTTCTGGCTGCGGGTCATGAACGAGCTCAGGAACCGCGGCGTCGAGTTTATGAACCACGGTCGCCCTGGCGTGCGGCTTCGTGAGCAGCAGGGCTAGCCATGACCACTGACCCGCTACCCGCGACCGCCACCACCGATCAGTCATCAGGCATCTCGGAGGTCTCCCGCCTCGCGAACCTCCTGGCCGAGCGCGTGCTGAGCGAGCACATGGCGGACAGACCCGTCCCGGACGATCACATCCACGCCCTTACTCAGGCCGCCCAGTTGCTGGCCGAGTATGGGCAGGACGTGTCTGTAGCGCGGCAATCAGGGTGATTTGAGCGCGTCAATCAGGATGAGAGCGGCGGGCCCTTGAGGGCGTGCAGCGTCTGGTGATCTCGGCCGGCTGGTCGTGCGGAATGGGTCATCTCGCCTAAGAGGACCACCCGCGTGCCCGGCCGCCACGTGACCGATCACCAGATGAGGCTCTTCATGCAGTACCGTCGTACCGACACGGTTGCGGTGGCCGCCGCCAAGGCGTCCCTCAGCCCCGCCACCGGCTATCGGCTCGCCCGCGATCCGCGCCTCCCGTCGATGAAGAAGGGCGTGCGCGGCCGCCGCCGGCCCGATCCTCTAGGCGACCTCTTCGAGACCGAGATCGTGCCCCTGATCCAGGCTGCGCCCAGCCTGAGACCGGTCGCAATCTTCGAGGAGATCCTGCGCCGCCATCCCGAGCTCGGCGCCGGCATCCGCCGCACCCTCGAGCGGTGCATCCGCGCCTGGCGCGCCCTCCACGGCGCCGAGCAGGATGTCATCTTCCGTCAGACCCACGAGCCGGGGCGGACCGGGCTCTCGGACTTCACCGACATGGCCGACCTCGGCGTCACCGTGGCCGGTCAGCCTCTTGAGCACCGGCCTTACCACTTCCGGCTCGCCTA
>NZ_BPQQ01000065.1 GCF_022179325.1 Methylobacterium isbiliense
GGCGCCTGGGACGGCACCAAGTTCCTGCTGGAGCAGGGCCGCGACTGGATCATCGAGGAGATGAAGAAGTCCGGCCTGCGCGGCCGCGGCGGGGCCGGCTTCTCCACCGGCCTCAAATGGTCGTTCATGCCCAAGAAGTCGGATGGGCGGCCGCACTACCTCGTGGTCAACGCCGACGAGTCCGAGCCCGGCACCTGCAAGGACCGGGAGATTATGCGGCACGACCCGCATCTCCTGATCGAGGGCTGCCTGCTCGCCTCCTTCGCGATGGGCGCGCATGCCGCCTACATCTACATCCGCGGCGAGTACGTGGCCGAGAAGCACGCGCTCCAGCGCGCCGTGGACGAGGCCTACGACGCGCGCCTGATCGGCCAGGACAACGTCCACGGCTATCCCTTCGACCTCTACGTCCATCACGGCGCGGGCGCCTACATCTGCGGCGAGGAGACCGCGCTGCTGGAGAGCCTGGAGGGCAAGAAGGGGATGCCGCGGCTGAAGCCGCCCTTCCCGGCCAATATGGGCCTCTACGGCTGCCCGACGACGGTGAACAACGTCGAGTCGATCGCGGTGGCGGGCACCATCCTGCGCCGGGGCGCGGCGTGGTTCGCCGGCATCGGCCGCCCGAACAACACCGGCACCAAGCTGTTCTGCGTCTCCGGCCACGTGAACCGGCCCTGCAACGTCGAGGAGGCGCTCGGCATCCCGTTCCGCGAACTGATCGACCGCCATTGCGGCGGCATCCGCGGCGGCTGGGACAACCTGCTCTGCGTCATCCCGGGCGGCTCCTCGGTGCCGCTGGTGCCCGCCGAGCAGATCATCGACGCGCCGATGGACTTCGACACCCTGCGCGGGCTGCAATCGGGCCTGGGCACCGCGGCCGTGATGGTGCTCGACAAGTCCACCGACATCGTCGCGGCCATCGCCCGCATCTCGTACTTCTACAAGCACGAGTCCTGCGGCCAGTGCACGCCCTGCCGGGAGGGCACGGGCTGGATGTGGCGCGTGATGCTGCGCATGGCGGAAGGGCGCGCGCAGAAGCGCGAGATCGACATGCTGCTCGACGTGACGAAGCAGATCGAGGGGCACACAATCTGCGCGCTCGGCGACGCCGCCGCGTGGCCGATCCAGGGCCTCATCCGCCACTTCCGTCCCGAGATCGAGAAGCGCATCGACCGCTACAGCGCCAACCCGCACAGCGACCCCGTGCCGATGGCGGCGGAGTAGGGACGATGGCCGATCAGCCGGACAATCTCATCCTCGTGTTCCTGCGTCGGATTGACGAGAAGGTCGACCGGCTCTCCGAAGAGATGCGCGAACTGAAGTCGCGTATGACCGACCTCGAGGAGCGCGTCGCCAAGGTCGAATTGTCCATCGCCGGCGTGAACCGGCGCATCGATCGCATCGAGGGGCGCCTCGAACGCATCGAGCGCCGCCTGGATCTCGTCGAAGCGCCCCACTGAGAAGAGTCACATGACCAAGATCGTCGTCGACGGCACCGAGGTCGATGTCCCGCCGGACTACACGCTGCTGCAGGCCTGTGAGGCAGCGGGCGCGGAGATCCCGCGCTTCTGCTTCCACGAGCGGCTGTCGATCGCCGGCAATTGCCGCATGTGCCTCGTGGAGCTCAAGGGCGCGCCCAAGCCCGTGGCCTCCTGCGCCTGGGGCGTGCGCGACTGCCGGCCCGGCCCGAACGGCGAGCCGCCGCAGGTCTCGACCAAGTCCGCGCTGACCAAGAAGGCGCGCGAGGGGGTGATGGAGTTCCTCCTCATCAACCACCCGCTCGATTGCCCGATCTGCGACCAGGGCGGCCATTGCGACCTGCAGGACCAGGCGATGGCCTACGGAGTCGATTCGACCCGCTACGGCGAGAACAAGCGCGCGGTCGAGGACAAGTACATCGGCCCGCTGGTGCGCACGGCGATGAACCGGTGCATCCACTGCACCCGCTGCGTGCGCTTCCTCGCCGAGGTGGCGGGCGTGCCGGATCTCGGGGCCATCGGCCGCGGCGAGGACATGGAGATCACCTCCTACCTCGAACAGGCGATGGAATCCGAACTGCAGGGCAACGTCGCGGACCTCTGTCCGGTGGGCGCCCTCGTGCACAAGCCGCAATCCTACAACGTGCGGCCCTGGGAGCTGTCGAAGACCGAATCCGTCGACGTGATGGATGCGGTCGGCTGCGCCATCCGGGTCGACACCCGCGGCCGCGAGGTGATGCAGATCGAGCCCCGGGTGAACGAGGCCATCAACGAGGAGTGGATCTCCGACAAGACCCGCCACGTGGTGGACGGGTTGCGGCTCCAGCGCCTCGACCGGCCGTACCTGCGCGAGAACGGCCGCCTGCGGCCGGCCTCCTGGGCGGAAGCCTTCGGGATGATCGTGGCCAAGCTGAAGGGCGCCGACCC
This sequence comes from Methylobacterium isbiliense, assembly GCF_022179325.1. GTDB lineage: Bacteria > Pseudomonadota > Alphaproteobacteria > Rhizobiales > Beijerinckiaceae > Methylobacterium > Methylobacterium isbiliense. The sequence goes on from NZ_BPQQ01000065.1 coordinate 2,406, forward strand.
GAAGCGCGTCGGCGCCATCGTCGGCGACCTCGCGGGCGTGGAGGAGATCTACGCGTTGAAGCGCCTGATGACGGCGCTCGGCGTGCAGAACCTCGATGGCCGCCAGGACGGCGCCCGGATCGACCCGGCCTGGGGCCGGGCCGCCTACACCTTCAACCCCACCATCGCCGGCATCGAGCAGGCGGACGCGATCCTTCTCGTCGGCGCCAATCCGCGCACCGAGGCCTCGCTCCTCAACGTGCGGATCCGCAAGCGCTGGCGGATGGCGCCGCTCCCGGTCGGGCTGATCGGCGAGGCCGCCGACCTCACCTACCCGCACACCTATCTGGGCGCCGGCCCCGAGACCCTGGCGGACCTCGCCGCGGGCCGGCACAGCTTCGCCGAGGTGCTGAAAGGCGCCTCGCACCCGCTCGTCATCGTCGGCCCCGGCGCGCTGGCGCGGCCGGACGGTCCCGCGATCCTGGCGGCGGCGGCGCGCTACGCGCAGGATCTCGGCGCGGTGAAGGACGGCTGGACCGGCTTTGCCGTGCTGCACGCGGCGGCCTCGCGGGTCGGCGCCCTCGACCTCGGCTTCGTGCCGGGGGAGGGCGGCCTCGACGTCGCGGCGATGGTCGCGCCGGGCGCGCTCGACGTGCTCTACAACCTCGGCGCCGACGAGGTGGAGGTCGCACCCGGCGCGTTCGTGATCTACCAGGGCACCCACGGCGACAAGGGCGCGCACCGGGCGGACGTGATCCTGCCGGGCGCCGCCTACACGGAAAAATCCGCCACCTACGTGAACACGGAGGGGCGGGTGCAGCTCGCCAACCGTGCGGGCTTCCCGCCGGGCGACGCCCGCGAGGACTGGGCGATCCTGCGCGCGCTCTCCGAGCCGCTGGGCCAGCGCCTGCCCTTCGATTCGCTGGCGCAGCTACGGCGCGCGCTGTACGCCGATCATCCGCATGTCGCCGGCATCGATCAGGTGGCGGCGACGGAGGCCGGCGCGGCCGTGGCGGCGCTCGCGGGGCTGGGCGGCGAGCCCTCGCGCGAGCCCTTCCGCAGCCCGGTGGTCGACTTCTACCTCACCAACCCGATCGCCCGCGCCTCGCGCGTGCTGGCGGAATGCTCGCAGCTCGCCCGCGAGCGCGTGCTGCAGGCCGCGGAGTAGGACCAGCCCATGAGCCTCACCGACATCCTGCTGACGGTCGGCCTCATCGCGCTGAAGAGCGTGGTGCTGCTGGTCGCGCTCCTCGTCTTCATCGCCTACGCGCTGCTCGCCGACCGCAAGATCTGGGCGGCGGTGCAGCTGCGGCGCGGCCCGAACGTCGTCGGGCCGTGGGGCCTGTTCCAGTCCTTCGCCGACCTCTTGAAGTTCGTCATCAAGGAGCCGGTGATCCCGGCGGGAGCCAACAAGACCTTCTTCCTGCTCGCGCCCTTCGTGTTCGCGGTGCTGGCGCTCTCGGCCTGGGCGGTGATCCCGCTGGCGGACGGCTGGGCCATCGCCGACATCAATGTCGGCATCACCTACATCTTCGCGATCTCGTCGCTCGGCGTGTACGGCGTGATCATGGGCGGTTGGGCGTCGAATTCGAAATACGCCTTCCTGGGCGCGCTCCGCTCAGCCGCGCAGATGGTTTCCTACGAGGTCTCGCTCGGCTTCGTGATCATCACCGTGCTGATGTGCGCGGGCTCCCTGAACCTGTCGCAGATCGTCCGCGCGCAGGACACCGCGCTCGGGATCTTCGGCTGGTACTGGCTCTGGCTCTTCCCGATGTTCGCGGTGTTCTTCGTCTCGGCGCTCGCCGAGACGAACCGCCCGCCCTTCGACCTGCCGGAGGCCGAATCCGAGCTCGTGGCGGGCTACATGGTCGAGTATTCGTCGACCCCCTACCTGCTGTTCATGCTCGGCGAGTACGTGGCGATCATCACCATGTGCGCGCTCGGCACGATCCTGTTCATGGGCGGCTGGCTCTCGCCGATCCCGTTCGCGCCCTTCACCTGGGTGCCGGGCGTGATCTGGTTCACCCTCAAGGCGAGCTTCCTGTTCTTCCTCATCGCCATGGTCAAGGCGATGGTGCCGCGCTACCGCTACGACCAGCTCATGCGTCTGGGATGGAAGGTCTTCCTGCCCCTGTCCCTCGTCATGGTCTTCGTCGTCGCCCTCGTCCTGAAATTGACCGGCCTCGCGCCGGTCTCCTGACACACCAACCGGAGATTGAGCGATGAGGCTCGATCAGGTCGCCCGCAGCCTGCTGCTCAAGGAGTTCGTGACGGGGTTCACCCTCGCCATGCGCTACCTGTTCAAGCCCAAGGCGACGATCAACTACCCCTTCGAGATGGGCCACCGCTCGCCGCGCTTCCGCGGCGAGCACGCGCTGCGCCGCTATCCCAACGGGGAGGAGCGCTGCATCGCCTGCAAGCTCTGCGAGGCGATCTGCCCGGCCCAGGCCATCACCATCGAGGCCGGCCCGCGCCGCAACGACGGCACGCGCCGCACCACCCGCTACGACATCGACATGGTGAAGTGCATCTATTGCGGCATGTGCCAGGAGGCCTGCCCGGTGGACGCCATCGTCGAGGGACCGAACTTCGAGTTCTCGGTCGAGACCCGCGAGGAGCTGCTCTACGACAAGCAGAAGCTGCTCGCGAACGGCGATCGGTGGGAGCGCGAGATCGCCCGCAACATCGCGGCGGACGCGCCGTACCGCTAGGGGGCAGCGGATCGCGAGCAGGGGACGTTCCAGGAGCCGGGCCGTCGAGGACGTCCTGAACCCCTCCATGCGCGATTCGCTCCTCCCTATTCGCGGGCCGCGCAGCGGCACCCCGTTGTGCACCGCAGGGGCGGGTTCTATAGACGGGCCGCCGGGAACCCGGGGCCGGATGTCGGCACCAGGCAGGAGGCCGCCGAGAGGCGGCGTGAGTTCAGCGCATGACCGCAGCCGCCGCCTTCTTCTACCTCTTCGCCGCGATCACGGTGGCCTCGGGCTTCATGGTGATCGCCTCGCGCAACCCCGTCAGCTCGGTGCTGTTCCTGATCCTCGCCTTCGTGAACGCCGCCGGCCTGTTCGTGCTGATGGGCGCCGAGTTCCTGGCGATGATCCTCGTGGTGGTCTATGTCGGCGCCGTCGCGGTGCTGTTCCTGTTCGTGGTGATGATGCTCGACGTCGACTTCGCCGAGCTGCGCCAGGGGTTCCAGGAATACCTGCCGGTGGGCGGCCTGATCGGCGCCGTGTTCCTGGTCGAGCTGCTGCTCGTGGTCGGCTCCTGGGCGATCGACCCCGGCCTCGTGCAGGCGCCGCTGGCGACGGCCCCGAGCGGTGAGCAGATGACGAACACGCGGGCGCTCGGGCTCGTCCTCTACACGAACTACTTCTTCTTCTTCCAGGTCGCCGGGCTGATCCTGCTCGTCGCGATGATCGGCGCGATCGTGCTGACGCTGCGCGACCGGCCGGGCGTCAAGCGCCAGGACATCGCGGTGCAGAACGCCCGCACCCAGGACATGGCGGTCGAGCTGCGCAAGGTGCCCAATCGCCAGGGCGTCGAGGTGTAGGCGGACGCGAAGGAATGTGAGGCGGGCTCTCCCTCTCCTGCCCCGGGAGAGGGATGGCCCGCGCCGGGATGCATGCACGCTGAGTGAGGCGGCCGCGACGCGGCCGAGAGGCAGATGATCGGTTTGAGCCACTACCTGACGGTCGCCGCGATCCTGTTCACGCTCGGCGTGCTCGGCATCTTCATCAACCGCAAGAACGTCATCGTGATCCTGATGTGCGTCGAGCTGATCCTGCTCGCCGTGAACATCAACCTCGTGGCGTTCTCCACCCATCTCGGCGACATCGTCGGGCAGGTCTTCGCCTTGTTCGTGCTGACGGTGGCGGCGGCGGAAGCCGCGATCGGCCTCGCGATCCTGGTGGTGTTCTTCCGCAACCGCGGCTCCATCGCGGTCGAGGACGTCAGCATGATGAAGGGCTGAGGGCGCCCTTCGCCGAGAGACTTTCCCGCGCCACCCGCCGCGCCGAGGCCGGACCCCGAGCATGTACCACGCGATCGTCTTCCTGCCCCTCATCGGCTCGCTCATCGCGGGCCTCTTCGGCCGCCGCATCGGCGCGAAGGCGAGCGAGGTGATCACCACCTCGATCCTGTTCTTCGCCGCCCTGCTGTCCTGGGTCGCCTTCTTCGAGGTCACCGGCGGGGCGGGCCACGGGGCGACGCGCGTACAGGTCGCGCACTGGTTCTCGGCCGGCGACCTCGTGGTGGACTGGGCCTTCCGGGCCGACACCCTCACCGTGGTGATGCTCGTCGTCGTCACCACCGTGTCGTCCCTCGTGCACCTCTACTCCATGGGCTACATGGAGGAGGACCCGCACCGGCCGCGCTTCTTCGCCTACCTGTCGCTGTTCACCTTCGCCATGCTGATGCTGGTGACGGCCGACAACCTCGTGCAGATGTTCTTCGGCTGGGAGGGCGTCGGCCTCGCCTCCTACCTGCTGATCGGCTTCTGGTACGAGAAGCCCTCCGCCAACGCCGCGGCCATGAAGGCCTTCATCGTCAACCGCGTCGGCGATTTCGGCTTCTCGCTCGGCATCTTCCTGGTCTTCGTGCTGTTCGGCTCGGTGGCCTTCGACGGCATCTTCCCGCGGGTCGCCGAGCTGAAGGACGCGCAGTTCCACTTCCTCGGCACCGACTGGCACGCGCTGACGCTGGCCTGCCTGCTGCTGTTCATGGGCGCAATGGGCAAGTCGGCGCAGTTCCTCCTGCACACCTGGCTCCCCGACGCCATGGAAGGACCCACCCCGGTCTCGGCCCTGATCCACGCGGCCACCATGGTGACGGCGGGCGTGTTCATGGTGGCGCGGCTCTCGCCGCTGTTCGAGGCGGCTCCCGCGGCGCTCACCGTCGTCACGGTGATCGGCGGCATCACGGCGTTCTTCGCCGCCACCATCGGTCTCGTGCAGAACGACATCAAGCGCGTCATCGCCTACTCGACCTGCTCGCAGCTCGGCTACATGTTCGTGGCGCTCGGCGTCGGCGCCTACGCGGCGGGCGTCTTCCACCTCTTCACCCACGCCTTCTTCAAGGCGCTGCTGTTCCTCGGGGCCGGCTCGGTCATCCACGCGATGCACCACGAGCAGGACATGCGGAACATGGGGGGCTTGCGCCGTCACATCCCCTTCACCAGCCTGATGATGACCATCGGGACGCTGGCGCTGATCGGCTTCCCGTTCACGGCCGGCTACTACTCGAAGGACGCGATCATCGAGGCGGCCTACATGTCGACGCGGCCGGGCCACGTGCTGGCCTTCCTGGCCACCGTCATCGCGGCCTTCTTCACCTCGTTCTACTCCTGGCGCCTGTTCTTCCTCACCTTCGAGGGGCCGGCCCGCTGGGGCGGCCACCACGGCCATGAGACGGCGCACCATGACGCCGCCCACCATGGCGCGGTCCACGCGGCCCATCCGATGGCCGCCGAGGCCGACGGCGCGCGGGGTCACCACGAGGGCGTCGCGCACGACAACAAGGGCCACGACGTCGAGCCCGCGCATCACGCGGCGCACGCCCACCACGACGACCACCACGCCCACACGCCGCACGAGAGCCCGCGGGTGATGACCATCCCGCTCGCCGTGCTGGCGCTCGGCGCGCTGTTCGCCGGCCTCGTGTTCAAGGACCGCTTCATCGGCGAGGGCATGGACGGGTTCTGGAAGGGCGCGCTGGCGCACGGCCCCGACAACCACATCATGCACGACATCCACAACGTGCCCGGCTGGGTCGCGCTGTCGCCCTTCGTGATGCTCGTGCTCGGCTTCCTGCTCGCCTACTGGATGTATATCCGCCGGCCGGAACTGCCGAACCAGCTCGCCGGGAGCCAGCCGCTGCTCTACCGCTTCCTGCTCAACAAGTGGTACTTCGACGAGATCTACGACGCCATCTTCGTGCGTCCGGCCAAGGGCTTCGGCAAGTTCCTCTGGACCGTGGGCGACGGGCGGGTGATCGACGGCATGGGGCCGAACGGGATCGCCGCCCGGGTTGTCGACGTCACCCGCGGCGTCGTCCGGCTCCAGACCGGCTACGTCTACCACTACGCCTTCGTGATGCTGATCGGCGTCGCGGCCCTCGTGAGCTGGTACCTGCTGACCGGCGTCGGAGGCGGCCACTGATGCCGTTCCTCCCCGCAGCGACTGACCGGAGACGCGTCTGATGTTCGGCCTCGGAATCCTCTCCGGCCTTCTCATCCTGCCGCTCGTCGGCGCCGCCTTCATCCTCACCCTGCAGGGCGACGAGGAATCCGTCCGGCGCAACGCCCGCTGGGCGGCGCTCGCCGCGACGGTCGCGACCTTCCTGCTCTCGCTCGTGGCCTGGGGCCGCTACGATTCCTCGACCGCGGCCTTCCAGCTCCTGGAGAGCCACGCGTGGCTCACCGAGACGATCCGGTTCAAGCTCGGCGTGGACGGCTTCTCGATGCCGCTCCTGCTGCTCACCACCTTCCTGATGCCGTTCTGCATCGCGGCCTCCTGGCACTCGATCGAGCACCGGGTGAAGGAATACTTCGTCGCCTTCCTGGTCCTCGAGACCACGATGATCGGCGTGTTCTGCGCGCTCGACCTCGTGCTGTTCTACCTGTTCTTCGAGGCCGGCCTGATCCCGATGTTCCTGATCATCGGCATCTGGGGCGGCAAGCGGCGGATCTACGCCTCGTTCAAGTTCTTCCTCTACACACTGCTCGGCTCGGTGCTGATGCTGCTCGCCATCATGGCGATGTACTGGTACGCCGGCACCACCGACATCCCGACGCTGCTCACCAAGCGCTTTCCGGCGCACATGCAGACTTGGCTGTGGCTGGCCTTCTTCGCCTCCTTCGCGGTGAAGATGCCGATGTGGCCGGTCCACACCTGGCTCCCCGACGCCCACGTCGAGGCGCCGACCGCGGGCTCGGTGATCCTGGCCGGCATCCTGCTGAAGATGGGCGGCTACGGCTTCATCCGGATCTCGCTGCCGATGCTGCCGGACGCATCGCACGACTTCGCGCCGCTCGTCTACGCGCTGTCGGTGGTGGCGATCATCTACACCTCGCTCGTCGCGCTGGTGCAGACCGACATCAAGAAGCTGATTGCCTACTCGTCGGTCGCCCATATGGGCTTCGTGACGCTGGGCCTCTTCACCATGACCGAGCAGGGCATCCAGGGCGCGCTGTTCCTGATGATCTCGCACGGCATCGTGTCGGGGGCGCTGTTCCTCTGCGTCGGCGTCGTCTACGACCGGATGCACACCCGCGAGATCGCGGCCTATGGCGGCCTCGTGAACCGGATGCCGCTCTACGCGGTGGCCATGATGGTGTTCACCATGGCGAATGTCGGCCTGCCCGGCACGTCGGGCTTCGTCGGCGAGTTCCTGGCCATGCTCGGGGCCTTCAAGGCCAACCCGATGGTGTCGTTCTTCTCGGTGTTCGGCATCATCCTGTCGGCGGCCTACGCCCTGTGGCTGTTCGCCCGGGTGATCTACGGCAAGCTCGACAAGCCGGAGCTGCAGGGGATCACCGATCTCGACCGCCGGGAAATCGCCATCCTCGCCCCGCTCGTGGTGCTGACGATCTACTACGGCATCCACCCGAGCCCGATCCTCGACGTCTTCGCCCCCTCCACGGAGGCGTTGATGCAGGGGGTTCGCGCCGCCCTCTCCACGACCCAGACCGCCGCTGCGGCCCTGCCGGTCGCGCACTAGAGATCCCGCGATGAACGCCGCCCAGATCGTCATGCCCGCCCTCGGGCCAGCCCTGCCGGAACTGATCCTCACGGTCGGCGTGCTGGTGCTGATCCTCTACGGCGCCTTCAAGGGCGAGCGCTCCGCCGAGGGCGTCACCGTGGGAGCGCTGATCGTGCTGATCGTCGCCCTGTTCGCGGTGGCGAGCCAGCCGCTCAGCGCCAAGATCACGACCCTCAACGGCTCCTTCATCGTCGACGGCTTCGCCCGGGTGATGAAGGCGCTGGTGCTGCTCGGCTCCATCGCCGCCTTGCTGCTCGCCCGCGACCTGTTCGAGCGCGAGCGCATCGCCCGGTTCGAGTACCCGATCCTGATCGTGCTCTCGTCGATCGGGATGCTGATCATGGTCTCGGCCAACGACCTGATCGGCCTCTATCTCGGCCTCGAACTGCAATCGCTCGCGGCCTACGTCATCGCCTCGTTCCACCGCGACGACGTGCGCTCGACGGAGGCCGGCCTGAAGTACTTCGTGCTCGGCGCGCTGTCGTCCGGCATGCTGCTCTACGGCGCCTCGCTGGTCTACGGCTTCACCGGGCACGTCTCCTTCCCGGGCATCGTCACGGCCCTGCGCGAGACCCAGGTCGGCCTCGGCGTGGTGCTCGGCATCGTCTTCGTGGCCGCGGGCGTCGCCTTCAAGCTCGCCGCGGTGCCGTTCCACATGTGGACGCCGGACGTCTACGAGGGCGCGCCGACCCCGGTCACCGCCTTCTTCGCCTCGGCCCCCAAGATGGCCGCGATGGCCATGGCGGTGCGGGTGTTCGTGGGCGCCTTCCCGGGCGTGATCGACGAGTGGCGCCAGATCATCGTCTTCGTCGCCATCGCCTCGATGGCGCTCGGCTCCTTCGCGGCGATCGGCCAGCGCAACATCAAGCGCCTGATGGCCTATTCGTCGATCGCGAATGTCGGCTACGCGTTGATCGGGCTCGCGGCCGGCACCCAGGAGGGCGTGCGCGGGGTCGTCGTCTACATGGCGGTCTACCTCGCCATGACGCTCGGCGCCTTCGCGGTCATCCTCGGGCTGCGCCGCGGCAACCGGATGTTCGACACCATCGACGACCTGTCGGGGCTCTCGCGCACCCATCCGTGGCTGGCCTTCTGCCTTGCCGCGATGATGTTCTCGCTCGCCGGCATCCCGCCGCTCGCCGGGTTCTTCGCGAAGTTCTACGTCTTCGCGGCGGCGATCCAGGCCGGCCTCGTCGCGCTCGCGGTGATCGGCGTGGTGACGAGCGTGATCGGCTCCTACTACTACCTGCGCATCGTCAAGGTGATGTACTTCGACGAGGCGCAGCCCGCCTACGAGCCGCTGGCGCCGGGCCTGCGCATCGTGCTGGCGGTGTCGAGCGTGGTGGTGATCCTGCTCGGCATCGTCCCGGCGCCGCTGGTCTCCATCGCCGGTACGGCCGCGCGCTCGCTGTTCTGACGCGCTGCATGGCCTATGCCCTCGACCCCGCGGCCGAGGCCGCGGGGTACAGCCTGGAGGTTCACGACAGTCTCGGCTCCACGAGCACGCTGGCGATGGAGCGCGCCCGCGCCGGGTTGCCCGCGCCCCTCTGGGTCGTGACGCGCCGCCAGACCGCCGGACGGGGCCGGCGCGGCAGCAGCTGGACCTCGCCGGCGGGGAACCTCGCCGCCAGCCTCGCATGGCCCGTGCCGGCCGGCCTGACGCCAGAGCGCGTCGCCACCCTCGGCTTCGTGGCGGGCGTGAGCCTGGAGCAGGCGCTGCGCCGCGCCTGCGGTCCCTCGCCGGATCCGGCGGCGGAGTTCCGCCTCAAATGGCCGAACGACGTGCTGGCGGGCGGTGCCAAGCTCGCCGGGATCCTGCTCGAATACGAGGCCGGGCCGGCCGGGGCGGCCGTGGTGATCGGCTTCGGCGTCAACGTGGCGGCGGCTCCTGAGGGGCTGCCCTACCCGGCGACGGCGCTTGCCGCCCTGGGCCGCCCGGCGGACGCACCGGGTCTGTTCCGGCTCCTCACCGGAACCTGGATGGCCGCCGCGGGGCTATGGGACGAGGGGCGGGGCTTTCCGGCGATCCGCGCGGCGTGGCTCGCGGCGGCGGCGGGCCTCGGCGGCCCCGTGACGGTGGAGGCGGGCGACACCCGCCTGACCGGCACCTTCGAGACGATCGATGCCGGCGGGCGCCTCGTGCTGCGCCTCGGCGACGGCACGCACCGGACCGTGTCGGCCGGCGCGGTGCATGTCGGTCGGGCCGCGGGGGCGATCTGACCGGTGCGCCGGAGCGGCGCCCGGACGGGCGACGGCGGCGCGACATACGAGACAGGCGGCGGCCCCGAGGGCCGGCCGCACGACCAGACCTGACGGCGCCGTGACCGTGACGGCAACAGGCCGTTTTCCCCAGAAGGGCCGCGACGGCGGCCCATGAGGTGTTGTGCGTCCATGACCACGAAAGGAGAGGAGCTCGTCTTCCTGCCGCTCGGCGGCGTCGGCGAGATCGGAATGAACGCGGCGCTCTACGGCTTCGGCCCGCCGGGCGCCCGCAAATGGATCATGGTCGATTGCGGCATGGGCTTCGCCAGCGAGGAGCACATGCCGGGCGTCGACCTGATGTACCCGGACCCGGCCTTCATCGAGAACGAGCGCAAGAACCTGCTCGGCATCCTGATCACGCACGGGCACGAGGACCATATCGGGGCGCTGGCCGAGCTGTGGCCCCGGCTCAAAGTGCCGGTCTACGCCACCAAGTTCACCAAGAACCTGATCGAGACGCGGCGCCTCTCCGAGCCGGGTGCACCGAAGATCGACCTGCGCGAGGTGCGGGCGCACGAGCGCCTGAGCTTCGGCCCCTTCGAGGTCGAGTACCTGCCGGTCGCCCACTCGATCCCGGAATCGCACGCGCTCGCCATCCGCACCGCCCACGGCCTCGTGCTCCACACCGGCGACTGGAAGCTCGACGACGGCCCGGTCGTCGGCAACGTCACCTCCGAGGAGGTCTTCGCGCGGCTCGGCGAGGAGGGCGTGCTCGCGCTGATCTGCGACTCGACCAACGTCACCCGCGAGGGCCGTTCGCCGAGCGAGACGGACGTGGCGGCGCACCTCGCCGAACTGATCCGCTCGGCGCCCCACCGGGTGGCGGTGACGACCTTCGCGTCGAACGTCGCCCGCATCCGCGCGGTGGCGGATGCCGCGCAGGCCTGCGGGCGCGAGATGGTGGCGGTCGGCCGCGCCATGGACCGGGTGATCGACGTCGCGCGCGAATGCGGCTACCTCGACGGCCTGCCGGATTTCCGCGAGCCGCAGGCCTACGGCTACCTGCCGCGCGACAAGGTGGTGGCGCTCCTCACCGGCTCGCAGGGCGAGCCGCGCGCGGCGCTCGCCCGCATCTCCCGCAACGACCACCCGGAGATCGCCCTCTCGCCGGGCGACCGGGTGATCTTCTCCTCGCGCGCGATCCCGGGCAACGAGCGGGAGGTCGGGGCGATCATCAACGACCTGATCGAGGCCGGCATCGAGGTCATCACCGACCGCACCGAACTCGTTCACGTCTCCGGCCATCCCCGCCGCGACGAACTCGCCGCGATGTATCGCTGGACCAAGCCGCGGATCGCGGTGCCGGTGCACGGCGAGCCGCTGCACTTGGCCGAGCACGCCACCTTCGCGCGCAAGCAGGGCGTGGAGCAGGTGGTGAAGGCGCGCAACGGCACCCTGATCCGCCTCGCCCCCGGCACTCCCGAGATCGTGGACCATGTGCAGCACGGGCGCCTCTACAAGGACGGCTTCGTGCTGATCGGCGAGAAGGACCGGGCGATCCCGGAGCGGCGCAAGCTCGCCTTCACGGGCATCGTCTCGGTGGCGATCGCCGTGGACCAGCAGGGCGGGATGAAGGGCGAGCCCGCGATCGACCTGATGGGCCTGCCGACCTACGGCCGCAAGGGCGAGGCCATCATCGACGTGGTCGAGGAGGCGATCGAACGCACCTTCGACGGCCTTTCGCGCCAGAAGCGGCGCGACTCGGAGGCGGTCGAGAACGCCATCGACCGCGCCATCCGCGCCGCCGTCAACGAGGTCTGGGGCAAGAAGCCCGCCTGCCACGTGCTGGTGGTCGAAGTCTGAGGCCGCCGCCGGCCCCTCGCCCGGAGGGGCCGGCCGGGATCAGACCATCGGCCGGATGGCCCGGCGCGCCGATCGTGTAGAACGGATGCGCGCATCACAGCGAGGAGCCTGGGACCCATGATCGGCCGGTTGAATCACGTCGCCATCGCGGTGAAGGATCTGGAGGCCGCGGCCCGGATCTACCGCGACACGCTCGGCGCCACCCTCTCGCCCCCGCTGCCCCAGCCCGAGCACGGCGTGACGGTGATCTTCGTCGAGCTGCCCAACAGCAAGATCGAACTCCTGGAGCCGCTCGGCGCCGACTCGCCGATCGCCGCCTTCCTGGAGCGCAACCCGGGCGGAGGCATCCATCACGTCTGCTACGAGGTCGACGACATCCTGGCGGCCCGCGACCACCTCAAGGGCGAGGGCGCGCGCATCCTCGGCTCGGGCGAGCCGCGCATCGGCGCGCACGGCAAGCCGGTGCTCTTCCTGCATCCCAAGGACTTCCTGGGCACCCTGGTCGAGCTGGAGCAGGCCTGAGACCCGTGCCGGACCGCCTCATCGCCACGGCCACCGCCTCGATCCCGCGCACGCTCGCGGTCTGCGTCCTCGCGATGCTGCCGGCCCTGCTCGTGGCCACGCGCGGGTTCGGCCTCACGTGGTTCGGGGCGGCAGCCCTCTACTTCGTGGTCTGGTGGACGCTGCTCTTCGCGGTCCTCCCGTTCCGCGCCAGGGACGATGGGACGCAGCCCTTCGTGCCGGGACAGGATCCGGGCGCGCCGCCGCTCCCCCAGATGCGCCGCAAGGCGCTCTGGACCACCCTCGTCTCGGACGTGGTGTTCGTCGCGGCGGTGGCGGCGTTCCCGCTCGCGGGCCTGTAGTCGGCTCATCAACGCGGCCCCGCGCTGCGGCGTCCGCCTCCTGCGGCAGCACTCGCGCTTCCGCTGCGGTCGCCGCCACAGACTTCTTCGGCATTGGCCCAAGCAGCCAATAAAAAAGCAAGGCTCGGAAGCCTTGCTCAAAATGCTTCTGGATGTTGTGTCAGCCTTCAGATTGGTCTTGCGCCACAAAGGGCGATTGGGCTGAACCTTCCTCCCGAGACTCGGACCTTGCGCGGCAGCTCATGAAGGCCGCCTGCGCATCATCGCGATGCCGCTTATAGGAATAAGAATTCGCATTGTCACCTGCCTGGAAGCAGGTTGATGCGATTTTTTGCATGGCTGAGCGAAAAACGCCCTTCAGACCCCCGGTTCCACCCTCCCGGCCCGCCGGTGCGCGCCGCCGTGGCGCCCGCCATCCGGGTCCGGTTGCGCGCCCTGGCGCTTGTCTTTTGCCGGGGCAATGTGTTGTGTGCCCGGGCGAGTCGCCGCGCCCGCCTCGCTCCGCGCGCTCCACCCCGGCGTCAAGGTCCCGCATGCGTCTCAGCCGATACTTCCTGCCCATCCTGCGCGAGACGCCCAAGGAGGCCGAGATCGTCTCGCACCGGCTGATGCTGCGCGCCGGCATGATCCGGCAGGAATCCGCCGGCATCTACGCGTGGCTGCCGCTCGGCTTAGCCGTCCTCAACCGGGTCTGCGCGGTGATCCGCGCCGAGCAGGACCGCAGCGGCGCGGTCGAGATCCTGATGCCGACGATCCAGTCGGCCGAACTCTGGCGCGAGTCGGGGCGCTACGAGGCCTACGGCAAGGAGATGCTGCGCATCCGCGACCGGCACGAACGCGAGATGCTGTTCGGGCCCACCAACGAGGAGATGGTGACGGAGATCTTCCGCGCCGCCATCCGCTCCTACAAGGACCTGCCGAAGAACCTCTACCAGATCCAATGGAAGTTCCGCGACGAGGTGCGCCCGCGCTTCGGCACCATGCGCTCGCGCGAGTTCCTGATGAAGGACGCCTATTCCTTCGACCTCGACCAAGCCGGCGCCCGGCACGCCTACAACAAGATGTTCGTGGCCTATCTGCGCACCTTCGCGCGGCTCGGCCTCAAGGCGATCCCGATGCGGGCCGAGACCGGGCCGATCGGCGGCGACCTCAGCCACGAGTTCATCATCCTGGCCCAGACCGGCGAGAGCGAGGTCTTCTGCGACCGCGCCTATCTGGACTTCCCGGTGCCCGCGGCCGGCACCGACTTCGACGACGTCGCGGGGCTCCAGGGCATTGTCGACCACTGGACCTCGCGCTACGCCGCCACCTCCGAGATGCACGACGCCGACGCCTTCGCGGCGGTGCCGGAGGCCGAGCGGATGGCCGCGCGCGGCATCGAGGTCGGCCACATCTTCTACTTCGGCACCAAGTACTCCGAGCCGATGGGCGCGCGCGTCACCGGGCCGGACGGCCAGGAGCGGCCGGTGCATATGGGCTCCTACGGCATTGGGCCGAGCCGGCTCGTCGCCGCGATCATCGAGGCGAGCCACGACGAGGCGGGCATCGTTTGGCCCGACGCGGTCGCGCCTTTCGACGTCGCGCTCCTCAACCTCAAGACCGGCGATGCGGCGACCGACGCGGCCTGCGCGTCGATCCAGGGCGAGCTGGAGGCCGCCGGTCTCACGGTGCTGTACGACGACCGCGACGAGCGCCCGGGCGCCAAGTTCGCCAGCGCCGACCTGATCGGCCTGCCCTGGCAGGTGATCGTCGGCCCGAAGGGCCTGGCCGACGGCATGATCGAGCTGAAGCGGCGCGCCACCGGCGCGCGCGAGAGCGTGGCGCCGCAGGCCCTGGTCGAGCGCCTGCGGCAGGGGAGGGCGGGGTGAGCGGCGTCCGGTCCGGCCTCCCGAGCGACCCGCGATGATCCAGGCGCTCCGCGACCGCCTCGCCGGCCCGCGGACCGGCACCGCGCCCTTCGCGCCCTTCGAGTGGACGATCGCGGGCCGCTACCTGCGCACCCGCCGCAAGGAGGGCTTCGTCTCGGCGATCGCCCTGTTCTCCTTCCTCGGCATCATGCTCGGCGTCGCCACGCTGATCATCGTGCTGTCGGTGATGAGCGGGTTCCGCAAGGAACTCCTCTCCAAGATCGTCGGCATCAACGGCCACATCTTCGTGGCGCCGATCGACAAGCCGCTCACCGACTTCGCCGACCTGACCGACCGGCTCTCCAAGGTGGCCGGGGTGACCCTGGCCCTGCCCCTCGTGGAGGGGCAGGCCTTCGCCTCCTCCCCGTACGGCGGATCCGGCGTGCTGGTGCGCGGGGTGCGGGCGGAGGATCTGCGGCGGATCCCGGCGGTGGCGGGCAATATCCGGGGCGGGTCGCTCGACACCTTCGATGCGGGCGCAGGCGTCGCGATCGGCCGGCGCCTCGCCGAATCGCTCGGTCTGCAGGCCGGCGACACGATCACGCTCGCGACCCCGAAGGGCGCCACCACGCCCTTCGGCACCGCCCCGCGCATCAAGAGCTACGCGGTGGCGGCGGTGTTCGAGATCGGCATGTCGGAGTTCGACGCGAGCTTCGTCTACATGCCGCTCGCCGAGGCGCAGGGATTCTTCAACCGCGACGGCGACGTCTCGGTGATCGAGATCTTCATCGACGATGCCGACGCGGTGGGCGAGGCGCGCGGCGCCCTCGAACTCGCCGCCGAGCGGCCGGTGGTGCTCACCGACTGGCGCCAGCGCAACCGCACCTTCTTCTCCGCCCTGGAGGTGGAGCGCAACGTCATGTTCATCATCCTGACGCTGATCGTGCTGGTGGCGGCGCTCAACATCGTGTCGAGCTTGATCATGCTGGTGAAGGACAAGGCGAGCGACATCGCGATCCTGCGCACCATGGGGGCCACCCGGGGCACGATCATGCGGGTCTTCCTCATCACGGGGGCGTCGATCGGCTTCGTCGGCACCCTGGTGGGCTGCCTGCTCGGCATCGTGTTCGCGGCCAACATCACGCTGATCCAGCGCACGCTGCTGCCGGGCGTGTGGGACCCCACCGTGCGCTTCCTCTCGGAGATCCCCTCGGAGATCAATCCGGGCGAGGTGGCGGCGGTGGTGCTGATGTCCCTGGTCCTGTCGCTCCTCGCCACCCTCTACCCGTCCTGGCGCGCGGCCCGGCTCGACCCGGTGCAGGCCCTGCGCTACGGCTGAGGCCGTCCCTGTCCTTCGAACGCGCGGCGGCCTCCGCCCGCGCTGGTGTGTTGCGTCCGATGCCGTTTTGCGCCCTCGCCTCCGCCCTCCTCCCGCCGCGCGCTCGCGCGCCGCACGGGTGAGCACCGGCATGGACGCCTCCCAGCCCCAGCAGCCGGTCCCGGCCCTCTTTCTCTCCCGCGTCGAGCGCCGCTACCGCCAGGCGGAGGGCAGCCTCGACATCCTGCGCGGGGCCGACCTCGCGATCTGGCCCGGCGAGATCGTGGCGCTCGTTGCGCCCTCCGGCACCGGCAAGTCGACGCTCCTGCACGTGGCGGGTCTGCTGGAGCGGCCGGACGGCGGCGAGGTCTATGTCGGCGGCCAGCCCAGCGCCCGCATGGACGATGCCGCCCGTACGCGGATGCGCCGGGAGGAGATGGGCTTCGTCTACCAGGCCCACCATCTGCTGCCCGAATTCTCCGCCCTGGAGAACGTGGTGCTGCCCCAGCTGATCCGCGGCCTCGCCGCCGCCGAGGCGCGCTCGCGGGCGGCCGAACTCCTGACCTTCCTGGGTCTCAAGGACCGCCTGTCGCATCGTCCGGCCGAGCTGTCGGGCGGCGAGCAGCAGCGCGTCGCCATCGCGCGCGCGGTCGCCAACGGGCCGCGCCTGCTGCTCGCCGACGAGCCGACCGGCAACCTCGACCCCCAGACCGCCGCGCACGTCTTCGCCATCCTGGTCTCGCTGGTGCGGGCCTCAGGGGTGGCGGCGCTGATCGCCACCCACAATTTCGACCTCGCCGCCCGGATGGACCGGCGGGTGACGATCCGCGACGGGCTCGTGGTGCAGGTGGCGTGAGGGGGCGCCCTCGGGCGCAGGTGTTCAGGCGAAGGTGTTCAGGCGCAGGTGCTCAGGCGAAGGTCTTGCGCGGATCGAATGCGTCGCGCACCGCCTCGCCGGCGAAGATCAGCAGGCTCAGCATCACGGCGATCACCGCGAAGCCGGTCAGCCCGAGCCACGGCGCCTGCAGGTTCGCCTTGCCCTGCGCCAGCAGCTCGCCGAGGGAGGGCGAGCCCGGCGGCAGCCCGAAGCCGAGGAAGTCGAGGGAGGTCAGCGTGGTGATCGAGCCGTTCAGCACGAACGGCAGAAAGGTCAGCGTCGCCACCATCGCGTTGGGTAGCAAGTGCTTGAACATGATGCGGGCGTTCGACAGGCCGAGCGCGCGGGCGGCCCGCACGTACTCGAAGTTGCGCGCCCGCAGGAACTCCGCCCGCACCACCCCGACGAGCGAGACCCAGGAGAACAGCAGCAGGATCCCGAGCAGCACGAAGAAGCTCGGCGTGATGATCGACGAGATGATGATCAGGAGGTAGAGCGACGGGATCGCGGTCCAGATCTCGATCACCCGCTGGAAGGCGAGGTCGATCCAGCCGCCGAAATAGCCCTGCACCGCGCCGGCCAGCACGCCGATCACCGACGAGATGATGGCGAGCGTGAGCCCGAACAGCACCGAGAGGCGGAAGCCGTAGATCAGCCGGGCCACCACGTCACGGCCCTGGTCGTCGGTGCCGAGCCAGTTCCACTCGATGTCGCGGCAGGTGGAGCCGCCCACCTTCTCGGCGCTCGCCCGGCACTGGGCGTCGGTGAGCAGCCAGGTCGGCGGCGCAGGCGCCGGCACCGGCAGGTCGAGGTTGTGGGTGTCGTAGGAGAAGCGGACCGGCGGCCACAGCGCCCAGCCGTTCTCCGCGAGTTCCTTGCGGATCACCGGGTCGCGGTAATCCGTGCGTGCGAGGAAGCCGCCGAACTTCTCCTCCGGGTAGTCCACGAAGACCGGCATCAGGATCTCGCCCTTGTAGGAGACGAGGATCGGCCGGTCGTTGGCGATGAACTCGGCGAACAGGCTGACGACGAACAGCGCCAGGAAGAGCAGGAACGACCAGTAGCCGCGCCGGTTCGCCCGGAAGTTGGCGAGCCGGCGGCGGTTGAGCGGCGACAGCCGCCGCGTGCCGATGCCGGGCAGCGGCACCGCCACGGGCGCGGCGGCCGGCGAGGTGAGCGGGATGGCGTCGTACTCGGGTGGCGGCGGACGCTCGTTCATGCCGCCGCCCCCCGCACGGTCAGCCGACCCGCGTCGCCGTGACGTCGATCACCGAGGGCTTCAGCTTGCCGCTGCGCTCCAGATGGCGGCGCAGCAGCTCGACGTTGCGGCGGTTGGCCTTGAAGGCGGCGTCGAACAGGTCGCCGACGAGCGGCACCACGCCCACCACGCCGTCGATCGCCGTGTTGGCGATCATCCGGCCGATCAGCCAGCGCGGCGCACCGAGCCGGCGCGCTTCCCAGATGATGTAGGAGGAGATCGCCGTCGAGACCGCGTCGCCCACCACCGGCAGCAGGCCCATCACCGCATCGAGGCCGATCCGGCGGTTGATGCCCGGGATCACGAAGGCGGTGTCGAGGATGTGCGCCATCAGTTCCAGGCGCGCGAGCGTCTGCTCGGCGTCGCTCGCCTCCGGGCGCGCGGTCCGGAAGGGCGGGGCCTCGCCGAAGCGGCCGCCGGCCGTCTGGGTGAAGTCCATCGTGGGGCTCCGAAGCGGATGCGAAGTGCTCATGCGTCAGCATGTGGCCCCGGCATCCCCGGCCCGCAAGGCGGGGGCGCATCACGCCGCCGCCCGGGCGACGCCGCTCAGGCGGTCGAGCGCCGCGTCGAGGGTCTCGTCGCGCTTGGCGAAGCAGAACCGCACCACGTGCCGCACCGGATCCTGCGCGTAGAAGGCGCTCACCGGGATCGCCGCGACCCCATGGCGGCGCACCAGCCGGTCGCAGAAGGCGACGTCGTCCGCAAAGCCCAGCGGCGCGATGTCGACGTTGAGGAAGTAGGTGCCGGCCGCGGGCAGCACGGTGAAGCCCAGCTCCGACAGGCCGGCCGCGAAGCGGTCGCGGGCCCGGGCGAACCCGGCCCGCATCCCCTCGAAATAGGCGTCGTCCTTGGCAAGCCCGTAGGCCACCGCCGACTGGAGATTCGGCGGCGTCGTGAAGGTGAGGAACTGGTGGGCCTTGGCCAGCACCCGCATCAGGGGCGGGGCCGCCAGCACGAAGCCGACCTTCCAGCCCGTGAGCGAGAAGATCTTCCCGGCCGAGCCGACCTTGATCGTGCGCTCGCGCATGCCCGGCAGCGCCATCAGCGGCCGGTGGCGGCGCCCGTCGAAGACCACGTGCTCCCAGACCTCGTCGCAGAGCGCCACCGCGTCGAAGCGGCGGCAGAAGGCGGCGAGCAGCGCCAGATCCTCCTCGGGAAAGACAGTGGCGGCCGGGTTGAGCGGGTTGTTGAACAGCACCACCCGGGTGCGGTCCGAGAAGGCCTGAGCCAGCGCCGCCTCGGTGAGCCGGAAATGCGGCGGGGTCAGCGTCACGAAGCGCGGCACGCCGCCCGCCCGGCGCACCAGCGGCAGGTAGGCGTCGTAGAGCGGCGCGAACAGCACCACCTCGTCGCCGGGCTCGATCAGGGCCATCAGGGCGCCCGCCAGGGCCTCGGTGGCGCCCGAGGTCACCATCACCTCGGCATCCGGATCGACCCCGAGGCCCTGCCAATGGGCGTAATGGGCAGCGACGGCGCGGCGCAGCTCCGGCAGCCCCATCATCGGCGGGTACTGGTTCCAGCCGTGGATCACCGCCTCGGCCGCCTTCGCCCGCACGTCCTCCGGTCCGGGATCGTCCGGGAAGCCCTGGCCGAGATTCACCGCCCCGGTCTCCCGGGCGAGAGCGGACATCACCTCGAACACCGTGGTGGGCAGATCGGCGAAGATCGGGTTCATGGAATCGCGGTTGGCTCGTCTGTGACCCCGGGACAAGGGGCTTCTCGCTAGCACGCGGGCGGCAGGTGCGAAACCGCACATGGGCTGCAGCGTGTGAACTGACGATTGTTGACAATCATCACTCGTCGGATAGCTTCCTGGTCATGCGGCCGGGCTGGCCGCGGGCACCGACCTGGAACTCCGCCCCCTCGTTCCGGATCGGTCGCCCAAGGCCAGCCCGGCCGTACCGCGTCCGGGTGCTGGGCCGCGGGCGCTTGCTGCCGGGTCGCGATTCCGGCACCAGGACGGGACGTCCGCCTCCCGCCTCCCGCCTCCCGCCTCCCGCGGCCCTCGCCGCCGCTCTTGCCGCCGCCCTCCTTCGATGTCCCTGCGCGCCTGCCTGTTTCTCGGATTGCTCACCGGCCTCCTGGGCGTCGGCCTGCGCCTCGCCCTGCCGGTGACGCCGGTCGATGCGAGCTACCGCGACGTGCTGGCCTTCTACCGGGCGCTCGGCGAGCGCTGGGAGGGGCGGCCCTGACCGGGCTCCCCGGGCGGGTGTCTTTTGTCCCCGCGGGCCGGCGGCGCGCCGCCCGACAGGACGGCACCGTTTAACGCTGCGGCATCGCGTCCCGTCCGCGGTTTTCCGCGACCCGCCGGTGTGCGTTCAGCAATCAAGAGGCAACATGTGGGCCGTACTGGCGTCGCATTGCCGTGGCGGATGGGACGGGATGAACTGCCGCCCGAACGGAACGACAACGGGCGGGGTTGAGGAGCGCGGGGACGACGGGGCCTCGGCGCCGGATTGACGAGATGAACGAACTGTCGCCGATCAGGACCGATGAGGCCGTCGAGACGGGGCCGCGCCGCCGCCGCTCCCGCTTCGTCTGGCTGGTCCTGCTGCTCGCGCTCGCGGCGGCCGGCGTCTGGGGCTACCGCACCTACCTGCCGGAGGGCTTCCGGTTCGAGGCCAAGCAGGCGGCCAAGCCCGAGGGCGGACGCCGCGGTGCCCGGCGGGGCGGGGGCGAGGGGCCGCAGGCGGTCGGCGTGGCCAGCGTGACCGCGGGCGACATGCCGGTGGTGCTCAGCGGGCTCGGCACCGTGACGCCGCTCGCCACCGTGACGGTGCGCTCGCAGATCAGCGGCTATCTCACCGAGATCGGCTTTCGCGAGGGGCAGCTCGTCAAGAAGGGCGACTTCCTGGCCCAGATCGACGTGCGCCCCTACGAGGCGCTGCTCGCCCAGTACCAGGGCCAGCTTCAGCGCGACCAGGCGCTGCTGCAGAACGCCCGGCTCGACCTCGCCCGCTACCAGACCCTGAACCGCCAGGACTCGATCTCCAAGCAGAACGTCGACACCCAGGCCGCCACGGTCAAGCAGTACGAGGGCATCGTCGCCTCCGATCAGGCGCAGATCGACCAGCAGCGGCTCAACATCCAGTACGGCCGCATCACCTCCCCGGTGGAGGGACGGGTCGGCCTGCGCCAGATCGACCAGGGCAACTACGTCACCGCGGCCTCGACCGGGATCGTGGTGGTGACGCAGCTTCAGCCGATCTCGGTGCTGTTCACCCTGCCGGAGGACGTGCTGGCGCGGGTGATGGACCGCCTGCGAGCGGGCGCGAAGCTGCCGGTGCGCATCTTCGACCGCAGCGACACCGCCGAGATCGCCATCGGCACCCTCGACACGGTGGACAACCAGATCGACGTGACGACCGGCACGGTGCGGCTGCGCGCCCTGTTTCCGAACAAGGACGAGCGGCTGTTTCCCAACCAGTTCGTCAACGCCAAGCTGCTCGTGGACACGGTGACGAACGCGCCGATCGTCCCGGCGGCGGCCGTCCTGCGCGGCACCCCCGGCACCTTCGTCTACCTGCTCGGCGAGGACGGCAAGGTCAGCGTCCGCCCGATTACCACCGGCGAGACCGACGGCAGCCGCACGGTGGTGACCGCCGGCCTCGCGGTCGGCGACCGGGTGGTGGTCGACGGCACCGACCGCCTGCGCGACGGGGCCGAGGTGCGGGTGACCGGCGAGGGCGAGCCGCGCAAGCCCCCGGCCGAGCCGGCCGCTGCGGCGCCGCAAGCCCCGCGTGCCGAGGCCGAGCCGGCGCCCGAGGGCGAGCGACCGCGCCGACGCCGGCCGCAGCAAGCCCCGTGAGGCTGGCCGTGCGGCGCGATCTGCCGTCCGGACCCGCAGCGCGTGCGGCGGAGGGAGGACCGCCGGCATGAATCCGTCGCGCCTGTTCATCCTGCGGCCGGTCGCCACCACGCTCACGATGCTGGCGATCCTGCTCACCGGCATCCTGTCCTACTTCAACCTGCCGCTCTCGGCGCTGCCGGCCGTCGACTACCCGACGATCCAGGTCCAGACCTTCTATCCCGGCGCCAGCCCCGAGGTGATGACCTCGGCGGTGACGGCGCCGCTGGAGCGGCAGTTCGGGCAGCTCGCCAACCTCAACCAGATGACCTCGCAATCCTCGGCAGGCGCCTCGGTCATCACGCTCCAGTTCAACCTCGACCTCTCCCTCGACGTCGCCACGCAGGAGGTGCAGG
Source organism: Methylobacterium isbiliense (assembly GCF_022179325.1). GTDB lineage: Bacteria > Pseudomonadota > Alphaproteobacteria > Rhizobiales > Beijerinckiaceae > Methylobacterium > Methylobacterium isbiliense. The sequence goes on from NZ_BPQQ01000065.1 coordinate 24,574, forward strand.
CGGCGATCAACGCGGCCGGCAACCTGCTGCCGAGCGACCTGCCGGCCCCGCCGGTCTACGCCAAGGTCAATCCGGCCGACGCGCCGATCCTGACGCTCGCGCTCACCTCGAAGACGCTGGCACTGACCCAGGTGCGCGACCTCGCCGAGACCCGCCTCGCGCAGAAGATCAGCCAGGTGTCGGGCGTCGGCCTCGTCACGATGGCGGGCGGGCAGCGCCCGGCCGTGCGGGTGCGCTTCAACGCCAGCGCGCTGGCGGGCTACGGCCTCAACATCGACGACCTGCGCACCACCATCGCCAACCTGAACGTCAACACCCCGAAGGGCACCATCGACGGGCCGACGCAATCCTTCGCCATCAACGCCAACGACCAGATCCGCGACCCCTCCGCCTACCGGGACGCGATCATCGCCTACCGCAACGGCGCGCCCGTGCGCCTCTCGGCGGTGGCGGACGTGATCGACGGGCCTGAGAACACCAAGCTCGGCGCCTGGATGGACACGACGCCCGCGGTCATCCTCAACATCCAGCGCCAGCCGGGCGCCAACGTCATCGCGGTGGTCGACCGCATCAAGGCGCTGCTGCCGCAGCTCCAGGCGACGCTGCCCGCCGCCATCGAGGTCACCCCGCTCACCGATCGCACGGTGACCATCCGCGCCTCGGTGCACGACGTGCAGGTCGAGCTGCTGCTCGCCATCGCGCTCGTGGTCGGGGTGATCTTCGTCTTCCTGCGCTCGCTGCCCGCGACCCTGATCCCGAGCCTGTCGGTGCCGCTCTCCCTCGTCGGGGCGCTGGCGATCATGGACCTGTGGGACTTCTCCCTCGACAACCTCTCGCTGATGGCGCTGACCATCGCCACCGGCTTCGTGGTCGACGACGCCATCGTGGTGATCGAGAACATCGCCCGCCACGTGGAGGAGGGTGAATCACCGCTCGAGGCCGCCCTCAAGGGCAGCCAGGAGATCGGCTTCACCATCATCTCGCTCACCGTCTCGCTGCTGGCGGTGCTGATCCCGCTCCTGTTCATGGGCGAGGTGGTCGGGCGGCTCTTTCACGAATTCGCCATCACGCTCGCGGCGACGATCGTGATCTCCGGCATCGTGTCGCTGACCCTGGTGCCGATGCTCTGCGCGCGGCTCCTGCGCCACGAGCCGGCCCGCGCCCGGCGGGAGGGCCGCCTCGCCCGCGCGGGCCGGCGCCTGACGGAGGGCGGCATCGCCTTCTACGCCTGGACGCTGCGCGGGGTGCTGCGCGCCCAGACCCTTACGCTGCTGGTGGCGATCGGCACCCTCGTGCTCACCGGCTACCTCTATGGGGTGATCCCGAAGGGCTTCTTCCCCGTGCAGGACACGGGCGTGATCCAGGGCGTGTCGCAGGCCGACCAGACCGTCTCCTACGCGGCGATGGCCGAGCGCCAGCAGCGCCTCGCCGAGGAGATCCTGAAGGACCCGGACGTGGTGAGCCTGTCCTCCTTCATCGGCGTCGACGGGCAGAACGTGACGCTCAATTCGGGGCGCTTCCTCATCAACCTGCGCCCGCGCGAGGAGCGCGCGCAGTCGGCGAGCGAGATCATCCGGCGCCTCTCGGCCCGCACCGCATCGGTGTCGGGCATCACCCTCTACATGCAGCCGGTGCAGGACCTCAGCATCGACACGGCGGTGAGCCCGACGCAGTACCAGTTCATCCTGGAGAACCCGGATCCCGCCGCCTTCGACGCCTGGGTGCCGCGCTTCGTCGACCGCCTGCGCCGGATCCCGGACCTCGCGGACGTGGCGAGCGACCGGCAGGCGGACGGGCTGGCGGCCTACATCACCATCGACCGGGCGACGGCGGGCCGCTACGGCATCACGCCCGCCTCCGTCGACAACGCCCTCTACGACGCCTTCGGGCAGCGCATCATCTCGACCATCTTCACCCAGTCGAACCAGTACCGGGTGATCCTGGAGGCCGATCCCGACCTGCACCGCTCGCTGCGCTCGCTGGACCGGATCTACCTGCCCTCCGCGACGGCGCAGAACGGGCAGGTGCCGCTCTCGGCCATCGCCCAGGTGAGCGAGCGGCGCGCGCCGCTGCTCATCAGCCATCTCGGCCAGTTCCCCGCCACCACGATCTCGTTCAACCTCGCGCCGGGCGCCTCGCTCGGGCCCGCCGTGGCGGCGATCCAGGCGGCCAAGGCCGAGATCGGCCTGCCCGAGAGCTTCCAGCTCGTCTTCCAGGGCTCGGCGCTCGCCTTCGAGGCCTCGCTGCGCAACACCCTGTTCCTCGTGCTCGCCGCGATCGTCACGGTCTACATCGTGCTCGGCGTGCTCTACGAGAGCTTCATCCACCCGGTCACGATCCTCTCGACGCTGCCCTCCGCCGGCATCGGGGCGCTCGCCGGCTTGATGCTGTTCGGGCACGACCTCGACATCATCGGCATCATCGGCATCGTGCTCTTGATCGGCATTGTGAAGAAGAACGCCATCATGATGATCGACTTCGCGCTCCAGGCGGAGCGCGAGGAGGGCATGACCCCGCGCGAGGCGATCTACCAGGCCTGCCTGCTGCGCTTCCGCCCGATCATGATGACGACCTTCGCGGCCCTGTTCGCGGCGGTGCCAATGATCTTCGGGACCGGCACCGGCTCGGAGCTGCGCCAGCCGCTCGGCGTGTCGATCGCGGGCGGCCTGATCGTCAGCCAGGTGCTGACCCTCTACACGACCCCGGTGATCTATCTCGCCTTCGACCGCCTCGCCCGCCGCCTGAGCGGCCGGCGGCGCGGCGGGCTCGCCCGCGGCGAGGCGGTGCCGTGAGGCGTGCCGGCCGAGCGGACGCGGCGCGGATGCGCGCCGGGAGGGCGGGGTGAACCTCTCCGCCCCCTTCATCCTGCGCCCGGTCGCCACCACGCTGCTCACGCTGGGCGTGCTCCTGGCCGGCCTGTTCGCCTTCGTGCAGCTGCCGGTGGCGCCGCTGCCGCAGGTGGATTTCCCGACCATCCTGGTCCAGGCGCAGATGGCGGGCGCGAGCCCCGAGACGATGGCCGCGACGGTGGCCGCCCCGCTGGAGCGGCGCCTCGGCCAGATCGCCGATGTCGACCAGATGACCTCCACGAGCTCCACCGGGCAGACCCGGATCGTGCTGGTCTTCGGCCTCAACCGGGACATCAACGGCGCGGCCCGCGACGTGCAGGCGGCCATCAACGCGGCGCGCGCCGACCTGCCGACGGCGCTGCGCCAGAACCCGACCTACCGCAAGTTCAACCCGGCCGACGCGCCGATCCTGATCATCGGCCTGACCTCGAAGACGCTCAGCCCCGGCGCCCTCTACGACAGCGCCGCCACCGTGCTGCAGCAGAAGCTCTCGCAACTCGAAGGCATCGGCAACGTCGAGGCGAGCGGTTCGTCGCTGCCGGCGGTGCGGGTCGAACTCGAACCCGGCGCCCTGTTCCACTACGGCATCGGGCTCGAGGGCATCCGCGCCGCCATCGCGGGCGCCAACGCGAACTCGCCCAAGGGGGCGATCGAGACCGACGCGCGGCGCTACCAGCTCTACGCCAACGACCAGGGCCGGGTGGCGGCCGATTACCGCGACATCGTGGTGGCCTACCGCAACGGCGCCGCCGTGCGCCTGCGCGACGTCGGCCGGGTGGTCGACGGGGTCGAGGACCGGCGCAACCTCGGCCTCGTCAACGGCCAGCCGGGCGTGCTGCTCATCGTCTACAAGCAGCCGGGCGGCAACGTGGTCGAGACCGTCGACCGCCTCAAGGCGGCGCTGCCCCAGATCAAGGCCGCGCTGCCGGGCGACATCGACATCGTGGTCACGGGCGACCGCAGCCTCACCATCCGGGCCTCGCTGGCGGAGGCCGAGCGCACGCTGCTGATCTCGGTCGGCCTCGTGATCCTGGTGGTGTTCGTGTTCCTGCGCTCGGCCCGCGCGACGCTGATCCCGGCCGTGGCGGTGCCGATCTCGCTCGTGGGCACCTTCGCGGCGATGTATCTCTGCGACTACAGCCTCGACAACATCTCGCTGATGGCCCTGATCATCGCGGCGGGCTTCGTGGTCGACGACGCCATCGTCGTGCTGGAGAACATCCAGCGCCACATCGAGGCGGGCCGCCCGCGGCTGGAGGCGGCGCTGCTCGGCGCCCGGGAGGTCGGCTTCACGGTGCTGTCGATGAGCCTGTCGCTCGTCGCGGTGTTCATGCCGATCCTGCTCATGGGCGGCATCGTCGGGCGCTTCTTCCAGGAATTCGCCGTGGTGCTGTCGCTGGCGATCCTGATCTCGCTCGTGCTGTCGCTCACCACCACGCCGATGATGTGCGCGCGGCTGCTCACGCCCGAACCGCACGGGCGGCGGCCCGGCCTGCTGGCGCGCGGCCTGGAGGCCGGCTTCGAGGGGATCCTGGCCGGCTACCGCCACAGCCTCGCCTGGGCGCTGCGCCACGGCGGCGTGGTGATGCTGGTGCTGTTCGCCACCATCGGGCTCAACGTCTACCTCTACGTCATCGTGCCCAAGGGCTTCTTCCCGCAGCAGGACACCGGCCAGATGATCGGCGGCGTCCAGGCCGACCAGCGCATCTCCTTCCAGGCGATGAGCGCCAAGCTGAAGGAGGCGACCGAGATCGTCCGGGCCGACCCGGCGGTGGAGAGCGTGGTGGGCTTCACGGGCGGGCGCGGCACCAACTCCGCGAACGTCTTCGTCGGCCTCAAGCCGCTCGGCCAGCGCGACCCGATCTCCGCCGTGATGGCGCGCCTGCGCCCGAAGCTCGCCGGCATCCCGGGGGCGCGGCTCTACCTGTTCGCGCGCCAGGACTTCAACGTCGGCGGGCGCCAGAGCTTCGCGCAGTACCAGTACACGCTGCAGGGCGACACCGCCGAGGACCTCTACACCTGGGCGCCGAAGCTCGTGGAGGCGATGCAGAAGGATCCGACCTTCGCGGACGTCAATTCCGACCAGCAGCAGGGCGGGCTGGAGAGCCGCCTCGTGATCGACCGGCCCACCGCCTACCGGTACGGGCTGACCCCGGATCTGATCGACAACACCCTCTACGACGCCTTCGGCCAGCGCGCCGTCTCGACCATCTACAACGCGCTCAACCAGTACCGCGTGGTGATGGAGATCGCCCCGCGCTACCTCGGCAACCCCGAGACCCTCAAGCAGATCTACGTCTCGACCTCCGGCGCGCGGGCGCGCGGCTCGGCCTCCACCAACGCGGTCGCCGGCACGGTGGCGGGTGCGCAGGCGGCCCAGACCGATCCGGCCGCCGCCGCGACCGCGGTCGCCACCGATTCGGCCCGCAACGCCGCCACCAACGCCATCGCGGGCCGGGCCGGCGCCTCCTCGGCGGCGGCGGTGAGCAGCGCCAAGGAGACGATGGTGCCGCTCTCCGCCTTCTCGCGCTTCGAAACCGGCACCGCCCCGGTGCAGGTGAGCCACCAGGGCCTGTTCGTCGCCACCACCGTCTCGTTCAACCTGCCGCCGGGCAGGACGCTCGGCGACGCCACCGCCGCGATCGAGCGGCACATGCGCGACCTGCGCATGCCGGCCACCATCCACGGCGAGTTCGGCGGCCTCGCCAAGACCTTCCAGGCCTCGTCCTCGCGCCAGCCGCTGCTGATCCTCGCCGCGCTGCTCGCGGTCTACGCGGTGCTCGGCATCCTGTACGAGAGCTACGTCCACCCGATCACGATCCTGTCGACGCTGCCCTCGGCGGGCATCGGCGCCGTGCTCGCCCTGATGCTGGCGGGCGAGGAGTTCGGCGTCATCGCGATGATCGGCATCTTCCTCCTCATCGGCATCGTGAAGAAGAACGCCATCATGATGATCGACTTCGCGCTCGACGCGCAGCGCAGCCGGGGCGTCGCCCCCCGCGAGGCGATCACCGAGGCCTGCCTCTTGCGCTTCCGCCCGATCCTGATGACAACGCTCGCGGCGCTGCTCGGGGCTCTGCCGCTGATTCTCGACGGCGGCGAGGGATCGGAGCTGCGCCGTCCGCTCGGCATCGCCATCGTGGGCGGCCTCACCGTGAGCCAAGTGCTGACCCTCTACACCACTCCCGTCGTCTACCTCGTGCTGGACCGCCTGCGCCTGCGGGTGAGCCGCCGCCGGTCCGGCGGGGCCGTGCCGCTGCCGGCCGGCGAATGAGGGAGGCCCGCGTGCGGTGGGTCCGCCTCGGCGCGGCCGGGCTGGTGCCTGTGTGGCTCGCCGGCTGCCTCGTCGGCCCCGACTATTCGCGGCCCTCGGTCGAGACGCCGCTCGCCTACAAGGAGGGCGGTGCGCCCGCCACCGCGATGCCGGGGCGCCACTGGCGCCCGGCGCGGCCCCGCGACGAGGCCGACCGCGGCGACTGGTGGCGCGTCTTCCGCGATCCCGGCCTCGACCGGCTGATCCGCCTCGTGGACGTCGACAACCAGAACCTGCGCGCGGCGGTGGCGGCCTACCGGCAGGCCCGGGCCCTGGTGCAGGAATCCCGCGCCCAGCTCTTCCCGACGGTGATCGGCGCGCCGAGCATCAGCCGCTCGCGCAACCTCGGGATCGAGCGCACGACCCTCACGCTCCAGGGCTCGGCGACCTGGGAACTCGACCTGTTCGGCCGCATCCGCCGCACCATCGAGAGCGACGTCGCCGCCGCGCAGGCGAGCGCGGCCGAGATCGCGGCGGTGCGCCTCGCCAACCAGGCCGAACTCGCCAGCGCCTACTTCCAGCTCCGCTACCAGGATTCGCTGCAGCGCCTCCTCGACCAAACGGTGCAGGCCTACCAGCGCTCCCTCGCCATCACGGAGAACCAGTACGCGGCGGGCGTCGCCGCCCGCTCTGACGTGATCACGGCGCAGACCCAGCTGCAGACCACGCAGGCCCAGGCCATCGCGGTGGGGCTCCAGCGCGCCGCCCTGGAGCACGCCATCGCCACCCTGATCGGGCGCCCGCCCGCCGAGGTCTCGCTGCCGCGCGCCGGCCTCAGCCCGCGCCCGCCCGCCGTGCCGGTGAGCCTGCCCTCGGACCTGCTGGAGCGGCGCCCCGACATCGCCCAGGCCGAGCGGGCCGTGCAGGCGCAGAGCGAGCAGATCGGCGTCGCGGTGGCGGCCTTCTACCCCACGGTCACGCTCTCGGCGAACGGCGGCATCACGGGGGATCCGGCGCGCAACTTCTTCTCGGCCGCCAACACCTTCTGGTCGGTGGCGGCGAACGGCAACCAGGCGCTGTTCGACGGCGGCGCCCGCGCGGCGGTGCTCCAGGCGGCGCGGGCGGGCTACGACGCCAACGTCGCCACCTACCGCCAGACGGTGCTGACCGCCTTCCAGGAGGTGGAGAACGGGCTCTCCGGCCAGCGCATCCTCGCCCGGCAGGCCGGGGCGCAGGACCTCGCCGTGCAATCCTCCCGCCGCGCGGTCGAGATCGCGCTGAACGAGTACCGGGCCGGCACCCAGAACTACACCACGGTGGTCACCGCCCAGGCGATCGCGCTCAACAACGAGGTCTCGGCGCTGCAGATCCTGCTCAACCGCTTCACCAACGCGGTCTCGCTGATCCGCGCCATCGGCGGCGGCTGGGACGTGCGCTCGCTGCCGGGCGGGGAGGAGCTGAAGCAGTTCCGTACCCTGCCGATCGATACCGGGCAGGCCCTGCGCACGGACGAGTAGCCTCCTGCGCGACCGGCCGCGGTCGGGACGGATGTCCCGTCACCGTCCGCTCACGCCGCCTTGATCAGATCCGCCGCCTTCTCGGCGATCATGAACACCGCCGCCTGGGTGTTGCCCGAGACGATGTCCGGCATGATCGAGGCGTCGGCCACCCGCAGGCCGCGCAGGCCGCGCACCCGCAGCTCCGGATCGGTGACCGCACGCTCGTCCCGCCCCATCCGGCAGGTGCCGCAGATGTGGTAGATCGTCTGGCCGTCGCGGCGGGCGAAGGCGAGCCAGTCGGCGTCGGTGCGGCAATCCGGGCCGGGGTTGAGCTCGTGCGCCCGGAAGGGGTCCATCGGCGCCTGCGCGACGATGTGCCGGGCGATCTTCATGCCCTCGACCATCGCGCGCCGGTCCTCCTCGGTGGCGAGGAAGTTCGGGCGGATCACCGGCGGCGTCAGGGGATCGGGCGAGGCGGCGTGGATGCTGCCGCGGGATTGCGGCCGCAGCTGCGTCACGCCGACCGTCATGCCGGGCTCGGTGTCGAGCTTGCGCTCGGCCGCGTTGGCGTAGCTCGCGTGCATGAAGAAGTACTGCACGTCCGGCCCCGCCAAGCCCGGCCGCGTGCGCACGAAGCCGTGGGCGAGACCGGTGCCGAGCGTCAGGATGCCCCGGCGCGTCGCCGCGTACTGCGCCACGGCGAGCGCGAGGCGATAGCCCCGGGTCGCCTCGTTGAGCGTCACCGGCTGCTTCACCCGCCAGTTCATGCGGGTGCAGTAATGGTCGATGTAGTTCGCCCCGACGCCGGGCGCCGCGTGCCGCACCGGGATCCCGAGCGAGGACAGGATCGCCGGGTCGCCGATGCCGGAGAGTTCGAGGAGCTGCGGCGTCTGGGCGGCGCCCGCCGCCAGGATCACCTCCGCGCGGGCCGAAAAGGACCGCTCCTCGCCGCCGATGCGGGCCACCACGCCGGTCGCACGGTCGCCCTCGAAGGTCAGGCGCAGCACGTGCGCGTCCGTGCGCACCGCGAGGTTCGGGCGGCGCAGGGCCGGCGCCAGATAGGCGTCCGCCGCGCTCACGCGCCGGCCGCCGCGCTGGTTCACCTGGTAGTAGCCGAAGCCGTCCTGGCTCGGCCCGTTGTAGTCGGGGTTGCGCGGGTAGCCGGCGGCCTCGGCCGCCGCGATGAAGGCCTCGGCGAGGGCGGGCCGCTCGGCCACCTCGACGATCGGCAGGGGACCGCCGCGGGCGCGCAGCGGATCGGCCGGTCCGGCAAAATCCTCGATCCGGCGGAAATACGGGAGGACGTCCTCGAAACCCCAGCCGGTGCAGCCGGCCTGCGCCCATTGGTCGTAATCCTGCGGCTGCCCGCGGACGTAGATCATGCCGTTGATGAGCGTGGAGCCGCCGAGCCCCTTGCCCCGCGGCACCGCGATCACCCGGCCCCCGGTCGCCTCCTCGGGCTCGGTCCGGAAGCGCCAGTTGTAGGCCGGGTTGGTGAGGAGCTTGCTGAACCCGGCCGGTATCGTGATCCAGGGGTGGCGCGCGCGTCCGCCCGCCTCCAGCATCAGCACCGAGCGGTTGCCCGCCGCGCTGAGCCGGTCGGCGAGCACGCAGCCCGCCGTGCCGCCGCCGACGATGACGTAGTCGAAGGTCTCGGTCACCGCGCGGCGCCCTCGTTCAGCACCTGCGGTTGCAGCGCCCCCATGTGCTGCGCCATCAGGACGATCTGGCAGTCCAGCATCGGCCGCCCGCGCTGCACCCGGCAGCCCGCCGCCTCCGCCGCGGCGAGGAGCGGCGTGATCTCGGGCTCCATGATCGCCTCGGCCACGAAGGGACGCGCGGCGAGGAGCGCCGGGTCGAGGGGGAGGGGGTCGTCGGCGCGCATGCCGAGCGAGGTGCCGTTCACGAGAATGTCATGCGTGCCCCCGCCCGGGTCGGTGGCGAGCGAGAGGCCCGGGTAGGCGACGGCGAGGCGCGCGAGCAGCCCGTCGGTGCGGGCGGGCGTGCGGTTGACCACCGTGAGATGCGCGATACCGGCGCCCGCCAGCGCGAAGGCGATGGCGCTCGCAGCCCCTCCCGCGCCCGCGAGGCAGACGCGCTTGCCCGCCGGGTCCTCGCCCGAGGCGCGCAGGGCCGCCACGAAGCCGAGGCCGTCGAGCATGGTGCCGATCATCCGCCCGTCCGGGTCGCGGCGCACGCAGTTGACGGCACCGACGCCGCGCGCGTCGGGCGAGACCTCGTCACAGAGGTCGAGCATCGCGGTCTTGTGCGGCACGGTGGCGATGAAGCCGCCGAAGTTGTGCATCCGGCGCAGGCCCTCGACCGCCGCCGCGAGGCCGTCCGGCGCCACGTGGAAGGGCACCAGCACGCCGTCGACGCCGGCCCGCGCGAACAGGGCGTTCATCACCTCGGGCGTCTTCACGTGGTAGATCGGGTCGGCCAGGATGCCGTAGACCCGGGTGGTGCCGGTGATCGCGCGCATGCGGGACTCAGGTCATGTAGAGGCCGCCGGCGACGTCGACGGTCTGGCCCGTGACGAAGCTCGCCTCGGCGGAGGTGAGATAGAGGGCGAGGTCGGCGACTTCTTCCGGCTGGCCGAGGCGCTGCATGGGCGTGAGGCGGGCCTGCTCGGCGTTCACCGCCTCGCCCACGCCCCGCACCATCGGCGTCTCGATGCGGCCGGGCGCGATGGCGTTGACCCGGATACCGAAGGGCCCGAGTTCCGCCGCGAGGTGCTTGGTGAGGCCGATCAGGGCGGCCTTGGAGGCCGCGTAGTGGCAGGCCACGATCGGCGAGTAGGTCTTGCCGGCCACCGACGACAGGTTGACGATCCAGCCGCGCCCCGCCTCCCGCATGGCGGGGCTCAGCGCCCGCACGGTGTGGAAGCAGCCCGAGAGGTTGACGGCGATCACCCGGCTCCACTCGGCCGGGTCCATCTCCCAGACCTTGTGGGCCACGCCGTCGTGCTTGGGCGAGATGCCGGCGTTGTTGATCACCGTGTCGAAGGGGCCCTCCAGCGCGAGCGCGGCCTCCGCGAGCCGGGTCTCGACCTCGGCATAGTCGGCGACGTCGAGGAGGAGCGCCAGCGCCCGCCCGCCCGCCACCTCGATCGCCCGCACGGTCTCGGCGACGTCCTCGCGGTTCACGTCCGCCACGCCGACCGCGGCGCCGCGCGCCGCGAAGCCTTCCGCGATGGCCCGCCCGATGCCGCGGCCGGCCCCCGTCACCAGCACCCGCCGGCCCGCATGGCTCGGCCGCCGGGCGATCGCCGCCGGGTTCGTGTCGCGTTCGCTCATCGTCAGATCCCCAGATAGGCCCGCCGGACATGGTCGTTGGCGAGGAGCGCCTTGGCCTCGTCGCGCAGCACGATCTCGCCGTTCTCCAGCACGTAGCCGCGGTCGGCGACCTGCAGCGTGTGGAAGACGTTCTGCTCCACGATCAGCACGGTGACGCCGCTGCGCACGATCCGGTCCACCACCGCAAACACCTGCGAGACGATGATCGGCGCGAGCCCGAGGGAGGGCTCGTCGAACATCAGGAGCTTGGGCCGGGCCATCATGCCCCGCGCGATCGCGACCATCTGCTGCTCGCCGCCCGAGAGCGAGCCGGCGTTCTGGTCGAGGCGCTCGCGCACCCGGGGAAACAGCTCCAGCACCTCCTCCAGCGTCTCGGCCTGCCGCGCCCGCGCGGCGCGCCGGTAGGCGCCCATCAGCAGGTTCTCGCGCACGCTCATCTCGGGAAAGAGCTGGCGGCCCTCCGGGATCAGGGTGACGCCCCGCTCCACCATCTCGTGGCCGGACAGGCGCGTGACGTCCTGCCCCTCGAAGGTGATGCGGCCGGCGGTCGGCGTGAGGAGGCCCGCGATGGTGCGCAGCGTCGTGGTCTTGCCGGCGCCGTTCGCCCCGATGATCGTCACCACCTCGCCGGCTGCGACGTCGAGCGAGACGTCGTGCAGGATGGTGGTGGCGCCGTAGCCCGCGTGGACGCCCTCAAGCCTGAGCATGGACGAACTCCTTGCCGAGATAGGCCTCGACGACGACCGGATCGCGCACCACCTCCTGCGGCCGCCCTTCCGCGATGATCCGCCCGGAATTGAGCACGATCACCCGGTCGGAGAGCGACATCACCGCCTGCATCACGTGCTCGATGGCGATGATGCTGACGCCGCTGTCGCGGATCGACAGCATCAGGTCGATGGCGCGGCGCACGTCGGTCTGGTTGATGCCGGCCATCACCTCGTCGAGGAGCAGCACGCGCGGCTGCATCGCCATCACGCGCGCCACCTCCAGCCGCTTGAAGCCGCCGATGGTCAAGCCCCGCGCCTCGACGTCGAGCCAGGGGCCGAGGCCCATGCGGTGGGCGGTCTCGCGCGCCACCGCGCGGGCCTCCCGCACATCCGCGTGCCGGTGGAAGGCCCCCACCATGATGTTCTCCTCGACCGTCATCGCCGCGAAGGGCTGCACGATCTGGAAGGTGCGGCCGACGCCGAGCCCGGCGAAATCGGCCGGGCTGACCGGCTGGTGCCACGTTCCGTCCGGCGCCCGCACGCTCACGCGGCCGGAATCGGCCCGCAGGAAGCCCGAGATCATGTTGAAGACGGTGGTCTTGCCGGCCCCGTTCGGCCCGATCAGGCCCAGGATCTCGCCCTCGCGCAGCGTGAAGCCGACGTCGTTGGTGACGTGCAGGCCGCCGAAATGCTTCTGCAGACCCTCGACGCGCAGGATCTCGGCGCCGACCGCCGGGCGCGCCGCCGCGGCCGCCGGAACGGCCGGCGCCGCCTGCGCCCCGCGGGAAGCCGGGCGGCGCCCGAGCCGGGCGACGAGCCCCATCAGGCCGTTGGGCATGAACAGCACGACGAGCATCAGGACGAGGCCGTAGACGAGGCCGTGCAGCCCCAGCGCCTTGGCACCGAGCCAGCCGCGGGCGAGTTCGGTGATCGGCACGAGGAGCACCGCGCCGAGCAGCGGACCGAACACCGTGCCGATCCCGCCGATGAGCGCGAACATCGCGATCTGGATCGAGAGCGTCAGCGAGAACATCGCCGCCGGCTCGATGTAGGTGAGGTACATGGCGTGGAAGGTGCCGACGATGGCGGTCAGTCCGCCCGAGACCGAGACCGCGACGAGGCGCACCCGCACCGTGTCGACGCCCGCCGCCTGCGCGGCGGATTCGCGCTCGCGCGTCGCCACGAGATAGTAGCCGAGCCGGCGCCAGCGCACGAACCACGCCACCGCCAGCGTCGCGAGCAGCAGGCCGAACGCGATGGCGAGCTGCGGCGGGCGCTCGCGGAAGACCATCCATTCCCAGCCGAGCTTGAGCGGGATCATCAGCCCGGTCGCCCCGCCCGTCACCTCGCGGAAATGCAGGGCGAGGACGCGGAACACCTCCAGGAAGGCGATGGTGGCGAGCGAGAAGAACGGGCCGCGCAGCCGGAAGCACGGATAGCTGATCGCCACCGCGACGATCACGGCGAGCGCCGCCCCGGCGAACATCCCGAGCCAGGGCGTGATGCCGAGGCCCGCCAGGATCACCCCCGCATAGGCGCCGATGCCGTAGAAGATGCCGTGGCCGAGGGAGAGCTGGCCGGTGAAGCCGCCGACGATGTTCCAGGCCGTCGAGAGCGCGGCAAAGACGCAGATCGTGATGAAGACGTGGTAGACGAAGGCGTTGTCCACCGCGATCGGCACCGCGACCAGCGCCGCCAGCACCAGGGCGAGCCCGGCGGCCTGCCAGCGCGGCAGGGCGGGCGCCCCGGCCGGGGCGGCGCGCGGGACGGTCGTCGTCGGGGAGGCGGTGCTCATGACATCCCTCATGGCGACACGTGCGCGAGCTTGAGCCGCGAGCCGAACAGGCCGGACGGCCGCAGGATCAGGATCAGCAGGAAGACGCCGAACACCGCGATCTCGCGCATGTCCGAGCCGACGTAGAACCCCGCCACGCTGTCGATGAGGCCGATCAGGAGCGAGCCCGCGAAGGCGCCGCCGATGGAGCCGAGCCCGCCCAGCACCACCACCACGAAGGCGGTGAGCACGAAGTAGGTGCCGCTGTTCGGCGAGGTCGGGTAGAGCGGCGCCACCAGCACGGCGGCGACGCCGACGCAGGCCGCGCCGATGCCGAAGGTGAGCGCGTAGATGCGCTTCACGTCGATGCCCATCAGCTCCGCCGCGGCGCGGTTCTGCGCCACCGCCCGGATCGCCCGGCCGGTCTGGGTGCGGGCGAGGAAGGCCTGCAGCCCGACCACCAGCGCGATCGCCGCGAGGAAGATCACGATCTGCCCGGTGAGGACCCGCACCGGGCCGATCTCGACGGGCGCGCGCAGGCCGTGCGGGGGCGTGTTGGCGATGTCGGCGCCGAAGACCAGCAGCGCGAGGTTGATGAGCGCCGTCGAGAGGCCGACCGTGGCGAAGATCTGGATGTGGTCGTCGCCGGACGCCATCAGCGGCTGGATCAGCAGCCGCTGCGTCAGGGCGCCGAGGATGAACAGCACCGGCACCACCGCGATCACCGCCACGAAGGGGTGCAGCCCGAGCGCGCTCGTGACGAGGTAGGTCCCGTACATCCCGAGCATCAGGAACTCGCCATGGGCGAAGTTCACGACCTTGACGATGCCGAAGATCAGCGTGAGGCCGACGCTCACGATGGCGAACAGCCCGCCGAGCATCAGCCCGTTGGCGAGTACCTGCAGCAGGATGTCCATGCGCGCCTCCGCGACAGGGGGCAATCGGGCGGCGGGACGCGCCCGCCGCCGATGAGGCTGTGCTACTTGCGGAACTGCATCGGCGAGACCGCCGCCTCGTCCGGGTAGACCGTGACGAGCTTGCCGTTCTGCCACTGCATGCCCATCATCGCGGCCCGCTCGTTCTGGTTGTTCGTGCCGAACTTGAAGCCGTAGCCGACCGCCGTCGTGCCCGCCTTGACGTCGAGGTTCTTCATCGCCTTGGTGATCGTATCCGGCGTGAAGCCCTTGGTCTTGTTCAATTCCTGCAGGATGAGCTTGGCCCCGACATAGTTGTTGAGCGAATGGCCGGAGCGGGGATTGCCATTGTACTTCTTCTTGTAGGCCTCCACGAAGCCCTCGATGCCCGGCGTGTACTTGGTGTTGACGAGGAATTGGGTGAAGTCGGTGTCGAGCACGCCCTCGATGACGCCGTGACCGACGGCGTCGGCGGTGGGCTGCATCGAGTAGCCGCCGCCCCCGCCGATGATCGCGCCGGGCTTGAAGCCGGCCTCGTTCGCCTGCTGCAGGAACAGGACGGAATCGTTCTGGTAGGAGGTCTGCATCACGATGTCGACGCCGCGCCGCTTCAGGTCGAGGACGAGCGAGGACATGTCGACCGTCGAGGCCGGATAGGCCTGCGAGGTCACGACGTTCAGCTTGGCGGCGGCCGCGTACTTCTTCTGGTGGCCGGCGACCGAGGTGCCGTAGTTCGAATCCTCGTGGATGATCCCGATCTTCAGCTCCTCGGGCTTCTTGCCGAGGCCGCCCGCGACCTTGTTGACGATCATCTCGACCGCGAGCTTGGCCATGTCCTCGGCGGTCGGGTTGGTGCGGTAGAGGAACTTGAGGCCGCGGCCCGTGACCTCGTCGGCCACGGCGCCGAGTTCGAAGTACGGCACGCCCGCGAGTTCGGCGACCTGGCTCGCCGCGATCGAGCGGGCCGAGGAATAGGTGCCGAACAGCGCGACCACCCGCTCGAGCGAGATCAGCCGGCGCGCCTCGCCGATCGCCTGGTTGTTGTCCACGGCGTCGCCGCGCACCAGCACGACCTTCTCGCCCTGCACCCCGCCCGCGGCGTTGATCTCCTCGACGGCGAGTTCCAGGCCCCGGGCGCTCTCCTCGCCGAGCAGCGCGAGCTGCCCGCTGAACGGGTAGAGCGCGCCGAACTTCACGTCGGCCCGCGCCGCGCCGGCGGCGAGCCCCAGCACGACGGCGGCGACCGACGCCGCGACGACAGACTTCCTCATGGTTGCTCCCTCCGATCCTGCGGGCTGTGGCCGCCCGTCACGAACACATCCGGTCCCGTCTTGCGCACCCGCCCGCCAGCAGGCGCGGGGATACCGTGCCTCAGTATTGCAGCGCGTCCTTGCCCTCGAAGCTGGTGATCGGCGGGTAGGCGCGCTGGTCGGTGATCACGTCGATCACCGTCGTGCCGTCCGCGGCGAGCGCCGTGCGCAGCGCCTCGGCGAGATCCCCCGGCCGCTCGACCCGCACGCCCGCACAGCCGCAGGCCCGGGCGATGGCGGCGTGGTCGACGGCCTCGAAGTCGCAGACATCGGTGAAGTTGCCGAACAGCGAGAGTTCGGCGTGCTTCTGGTAGCCGAGGATCTGGTTGTTGAGGACGACCACCACCACCGGCAGCTTCATGCGCCGGGCCGTCTCCAGCTCCGACCAGACATGCCCGAAGCCGCCATCCCCGGTGAGGCAGATCACCGGCGCGTCGGGGCGCGCCACCTTCGCGCCGAGCGCGAAGGGCAGGCCCCAGCCGAGGCCCGCGATGCCGCGGGGTGTGAGGAACCGCTGCCCGGCCTTGCGGGCGGTGAGGAAGTTGGCGATCCAGATCGAGGCGTAGCTCGCATCCGCCACCGCGATGGTCTCGGGCGTCAGCACGGCGTCGATCTCGGCCAGGATCCGCTCGGGGCGCACCGGCACCGCATCGAGGTCCACGAGGCGGGCCATGTCCTCGCGGTGGCGCGCGCGCGCCTCGGCGATCCGGCGCTCCAGGGCGCCGCGGCCCTCGGCGGAGCCCGGCAGACCGGAGGCGCGCAGGGCCTCGGTCAGGGCCGCGAGCGTCAGCTTGGCGTCGCCGGCAAGCCGCAGGGCCTCGTAGTTGCGCCCGATCTCGGCGCCGTCCACGTCGATGTGCACGTAAGCCGCGTCGCGCGGGTAGAGCGACCAGCTGTCCGTGCCGTTCTGGTTCGCCCGGTTGCCGACGAGCACCACCACATCGGCCCCCGTGACCACCTCCCGCACATGGGCCGAGCGGCTGCGCGGGGCCATGAAGTAGCCGACGACGCCGAGGGAGAGCGGGTGCGTCTCGTCCACCGCGCCCTTGCCCATCACGGTGGTGCCGACCGGAAGCCCGAGGGCCTGGAGCGCGGCGAGTTCGGCGCTGGCGCCCGAGGAGTGCACGCCGCCGCCGGCGATCACCACCGGGCGCTTGGCGCCCGCGATCAGCGCGGCGGCCTCGGCGATGCGGGCGGGATCGGCCACCGTGCGGTCGAGCGGGTAGGTGCCGAGGCTCGCCGCGCGGCGCGGCGCCACCGCGTCGATCTCCGCCCGCTCATCGAGCACGTCGAG
Organism: Methylobacterium isbiliense; assembly: GCF_022179325.1. Classification (GTDB taxonomy): domain Bacteria; phylum Pseudomonadota; class Alphaproteobacteria; order Rhizobiales; family Beijerinckiaceae; genus Methylobacterium; species Methylobacterium isbiliense. The sequence goes on from NZ_BPQQ01000065.1 coordinate 41,473, forward strand.
GGGCACGAGCAGCACCGCCGGGCCGGGCCGGCCGGTGGAGGCCGCCGCGAAGGCCATGTCGACGTAATCGTCGATCCGGCCCGGATCACCGATGCGGCGCACCCACTTCGCCACGCCCGAGAACAGCGCGTGATGGTCGAGTTCCTGGAAGGCGTTCTTGTCCGTGAAGCGGCGGTTCACGTCCTGCACGATCGCCACCACGGGGATCGAGGCCTTCAGCGCCTCGGCGAGGCCGGGGACGAGCAGGGTCGCGGCCGGGCCGTTCTGCGCCGCCACCACCCCGACCCGGCCCGAGACGCGCGCGAAGGCGTCGGCCATCGCGGCACCGGCATTCTCCGTGCGGTAGCCGACCTGCCGGATGCCGTAGGACGGGGCGGCGAGGAACAGGGCCGAGGGGATGCTCTGGCCGAACACCTCCCGCACGCCGTGCCGCTGCAGGGCGCTCGCCAGCGCGTCGGCGCCGGTCATGTTGCCCCCGGCGGCGGGGGCGGGTCTCACCGCGATGGTCATGCGCGTGTCCTTGTCCGGGAGACGGTAGGGTCGTCCGCGTCGGGTTGGTCCGGCACCAGCAGGACCTTCACGGCCCTGCGGCTGCGGGCGAGTTCGAAGGCCGCGACCCCGTCCGAGAGCGGACGCCGGTGCGTGATGAGGCGCGAGAGCGTCTCCGCATGCGCGGCGAGGAGCCGGATCGCCTCGTCGAGGGCGGGCGCGGTGGTGTCGTGCGCGGCGCGGATCTGCTTCTTGCTGCGCACGAACCCGGTGAGGTCGAGGCTGAGCGGGCCGGAATGGATGCCGGCCACCACCAGGATGCCGCCGGAGCGCAGGGCGGCGAGGCCGTCCGTGACCGAGCGCGCCACGCCCGTGGCCTCGATCACCCGGTCGGCCGGGCCGCCGAAGACCCGCGCCACCGCCGCCTCCAGGCTCTCGCCGCGCAGATCGACGGCTTGCGCGATCCCGATCGCGCGGGCCGTCGCGAGGCGCAGTTCGTCGTCGAGGCCGGCGAGCAGCACCCGGGCGCCGCGCTCCTGCGCCACGAAGGCGATGCCGAGCCCGATCGGGCCGGGCCCGAGCACCACCACCCGGTCGCCCGGCCGCACCTCTGCCACGTCGACCGCGTTCACGGCGACCCCGAGGGGTTCGGTCAGCGCGGCGACATCGAGGGGAAGGCCCGGGGGGAGCGGGCGGCAATTGGCGGCCGGGACGGTCACGGTTTCGGCGAAGCCGCCATCCGCGTGCAGACCGATGATGGTGCGCGCCGCGCACCCCTGCGGCCGGCCGGCCCGGCAGTCCTCGCAGGCGCCGCAGGTGATGGTCGGCCAGCACGTCACCCGGTCCCCGGGCGCGAGATCGGCGACGCCCGCGCCGACCGCCCGCACGGTGCCGGCGAATTCGTGCCCGAGCGTCACCGGCAGCGCCTGCGCCATGAACGCATAGCCCGGGGTCCACTCGTAGGCGTGGACGTCGCTGCCGCAGATCCCGGCCGCCGCGACGGCGATCGTCACGCGGCCCGGTCCGGGCTCCCCGGGGGCCGCGACCTCGGCGAGATCGAGCCCGAACGCGGCAACGGTCTTGCGCAGCGCGATCATGGTCCTCCCTGGGTGCGACGGTGGTGACGGTCGCGGCGGGGCCTGCTATGACAGACCGCTGTAATTTGTTATAACACTCATCCACCGAGATCGGCCCGCATGTCAAGCCGCTCCGCGCAACCGACCCGCCGAGACCCCGCCGCCCGGGGCTCCGATCGTCCGGAGGCCGGACCGGCCGACTGGGTGCGGCCGCTCGTGCGGGAGAACCTGGGCGAGCGCGCCTACGCGGACCTGCGCGCCGCCCTGATGCGCGGGCAGTTGCGGCCCAGGGAGCGGCTGCGGTTGCGGCCGATGTCGGCGCGCTTCGGGATCAGCGCCACGCCGATGCGGGAGGCGCTGCTGCGCCTCGTCTCCGAGAAGGCGCTGGCGCTCGACGCCCGCGGCAGCGTGGTCGTCCCGTCGCTGACGCTGGCCGAACTGCTGGAGATCCGGGCGATCCGCATCGACCTCGAAGGCCGCGCCGCCGCCACGGCCGCCACCATTGCGGCCCTGGAGGAGATCGACGCGCTGGCGGGCATCCACGACGCCATCTCGGCCTGCCACCGCACCAGCGACTTCGCGCGCGCGGTGAACCTCAACACCGAGTTCCACCTCGCCCTGTGCCGGCTCGGCCGCCTGCCGGTGCTCTACGACATCGTGGAGATGCTGTGGGTGCGCTGCGGGCCGATCCTGTCTCACCTCTACGACGGCGGCCTGCCGGACTGGGAGCCGCACCCGCATGTGCGGGTGATCGAGGCCCTGCGCCGCCGCGATGCCGCGGAGGCGCGCGACGCGGTGCGCGAGGACATCGAGCGGGGCGGCCAGGGCCTGCTCGTCCACGTCCAGTCCGCCGCGCAGACGGCCTGAGCACCGCCCGCACCGTTGTATCCCGGCACGGTCCAATCCACTTTGCCGCCTTGGCTTGGCCGCGCGCGGCCGGGAGACACCGATGGCCGAGACCGATCCCGCCCCGCCCGCCACCGGGCGGTTCGACATCATCGCGGAGGCGCTGGCGCTGCCGGCCACCGCCGACACGCTCCTGGTCGACACCTACCTCACCGACCGGGAGGCCGCGAGCGCGCGGGTCTTTCGGGTCTACCGGCCGACGCCGCCGCATTTCCACCGGGGCTGCGACGAGTACCTGTACGTGGTCTCGGGCCGGGGCACCTTCTGGCTCGGCGACCCGGGCACGGAGGCCGAGTTCGGGCCGGGGCACCTGCTGTTCTTCGAACGCGGCACCGTGCACGCGCTGCCCACCATCCTGGCCGAGCCGCTGGTCTTCCTGGCCATCGACACGCCGCGCCGCGCGCCCACCGACATCGTGTTCGTCGACCCCGCCCAGGGCTCCCCCGAAACCTTCATGGCGCGCAACGCCCCGGGACGCTAAGCGCTCCGGGTCAACACCCCGGAGGACGCCGAATGACCCAGGACGCCAGAACCGCCCTCGTGACCGGAGCCGCCCGCGGCATCGGGTTCGCCACCGCCGCGCTGATGCTCGCGGAGGGCTGGCGCGTCGCCCTCCTCGATATCGACCGCGAGGGGCTCGACCGCGCGGTCGCCTCGCTGGAGGCGCCTGACCGCACGCTCGCGCTGCCCTGCGACGTCTCGGACGAGGCCGGGGTCTCGGCGGCGGTGGCGGAGGCCGCCGAGCGCTTCGGGCGGCTCGACGCCCTCGTCAACAATGCCGGCATCGCGGTGTTCAAGCCGCTCCTCGACACCACGCCCGACGAATGGGCGCGGGTGCTCGCCGTCAACCTCACCGGCCCGTTCCTGTGCAGCCGGGCCGCCGCCCCCGTGATGGCGCGCACCGGCGGGGGCGCCATCGTCAACATCACGTCGATCTCGGGCCTGCGCGCCTCGACGCTGCGGGTCGCCTACGGCACCAGCAAGGCGGCGCTCGCGCACCTCACCAAGCAGCAGGCGGTGGAACTCGCCGGCCTCGGCATCCGGGTCAATGCGGTGGCGCCCGGCCCCGTCGACACGGCGATGGCCAAGGCGGTGCACAGCCCGGCGATCCGCGCTGACTACCACGACACGATCCCGCTCAACCGCTACGGCCTGGAGGAGGAACTCGCCCAGGCGATCGTCTTCCTGGCCGGGCCGCGCGCGTCCTACATCTCGGGCCAGATCCTCGCGGTGGACGGCGGCTTCGACGCCGCCGGCATCGGCCTGCCGACCCTGCGCCGCGAGGCGGAGTAAGCGCAGGCACCGCAACGGTGTTGGTACGCTTCCTTCCAGCCTGCGGACGGACGAGGTGACGCTGCCGGGGCGAAGCTCCCCTGTTCGGGACCGCGCGGCTCCGAGACGCCGCGCTTCGTTCAGGATTCGGTGCGAGGGTGGCGCCCCGCTGTTGCGGAGCGGCCCGGATGGCGGCAGGCAAGGGTCTGCCGCCATCCGCCTCACGAGGAGTTCCCCCATGCGAACCATCGTCTACGCCGACGGCGGCTGCGATCCCAATCCCGGCCCGGGGGGCTGGGGCGTCGTCATCCTGGCGCCCGAGGGAGCAATCGAGCTGTGCGGCGGCGAGCGCGCCAGCACCAACAACCGCATGGAGCTGACGGCGGCGATCCGGGCGCTGGAGCACTTTCCCGAGGGCGCGGCGATCGAGATGCGCTGCGACAGCCAGTACGTCGTGAAGTCCGTCACCGAGTGGATGCGCGGCTGGAAGGCCAAGGGCTGGCGCACCACCACCGGCGAGGTGAAGAACATCGACCTGATGCAGCGGCTCGACGCCCTGGCGGCGGCGCGCGACGTGCGCTGGGTCTGGGTGCGGGGCCATGCGGGTGAGGAGGGCAACGAGCGCGCCGACCGGCTGGCCACCGAGGGCCGACGGCAGGCGCTGGGCCTGCCGCCCGCGAGCCCGCGTCCTGCACCGGTGTCCGCACCGGCACCCGAGAAGCCCCGCACCGGCATCGCCATCGACGGCGCCCTCGGGCTCCAGCTCAGCCGCGCCGCCAAGCTGGCCGGCCTCACGCCGCAGGCCTACGTGGAGGAGGCGGTGCGCCTCGCCCTCGACCTCGGCCCGGACGGCCTCGCCCGCGCCCGCGCCGAGGCCCGCCAGCGCAAGGCGCCGGCCGCCTGAGGGACACCGGCCGAGGAGGCCCGCCGCTCAGTTCTGCCAGATCCCGGCCTGCCGCGCCTTGGCGCTCGCCTCCGCCGCCTGCAGGTCCGGGGGGGCGTTGGGCACGGCCTTGGCGGCGCCGTTGAACAGCACGACCTCGGAGAGGTCCTGCACGCCCGCCCGGCAGCGGTAGACATCGGTCTCGCCGGTCGGATCGCACTCGACCTCGCGCTTGCGCAGGTACTGGCGGAACTCGCGGGCCACCCGGCCGCCCTGGCCCTCGACCCCGACCAGCCGGATGGTCTGGCCGTCGATGCGCAGGCGGCCGGTGTCGATCACCCGGGCCGTGCCGCGCAGGAGCGGCTGGGCCGCCGCCTTGCCCTCCGGCGTCTGCCACGGGCCGCGCGGTCCGGCGGCCGCCTCGCGCGCGGCGGCGTCGCGGGCGGCCTCGCGCGGGTTCTCGCGGACCGGCGGCTCCGGCGGCGCCGGGCGGGCCTTGGCGACCTGGGCGGCGAAATCCTGCCAGATCGCCTCGGGGGCGTCGCCCGCGCTGCCGTCGGGCGTGCGGTCGTCCTCGCCCGTGAACCACACCCCGACCGTCATGTCGCCGCTCGCCGCGACGTAGAAGCCGTCCCGTGCGCCGGGCTGCCCGTCGCCCTCGGGCGGGCGGGCCAAGGCGGCGAGCAGGCCGTAGGCCCGCATCCGCAGGGCGGCCGGGGAGAGCGGCGGCGCGCGCAGGCGGTCGAAGACCGGCCGGCCGTCGCGCAGGATGCGGCGCAGGCTGGCCTGGGCGCTCGCGCGGCCGGCCTCGTCGGCGGCGAGCGGGCTCCCGGTGCTCACCGCCGCCAGGACGGCGCCGTCCGGGCCGAGCGCCACCAGGGCGGCCCGGGTGCTGCGGCGCCGGCCGTTGGCGTCGAGGCGGCGGTCCACCGCCTTCTCGGCCATGCCCTGGAGGCTGCGGTCGAGGGAGGTGCGCAGGGTCGCCTCGCGGAATCCGTCGCCGAGCCGGTCGCGGGCGGCGGCCGCGGTCAGGTCGGGCAGGCCGCTGCGCGTCACCGGGGTCGCACCCGGCGGCGCGAGATTCGCCAGCGCCCGCCCCGCCTCGTCGGCCTGCGTGCGCGTGAGGGCGCCGGTCATCACCATGCCGTCGAGCACCCGCCGGCCGCGGGCGCGGGCGGCGTCGAGATCGCGGTCGGCCCGCAGGTCGTGGGGCGGCAGGGTGAGGCCGGCGAGCAGGGCGGCCTCGGCGGCCGAGAGATCGCGCGCCTCCTTGCCCAGAAGCCGGCGTGCGGCGGCGTCGAGCCCGACGAGGTCCGGCCCGAACGAGGCGGTGTTGAGGAAGCGGGTCAGGATCGCGTCCTTGGAGGCGCGGGCTTCGAGCCACAGCACCAGCATCGCCTCCTGGACGGCGGGCACGAAGCCGCGCTCGCCCGAGAGCAGGTTCTGGCGCACGAGGAGCTGCGTGAGGCGGGCGCTGCCCTCGCGCAGCCCCGCCCCGACCGTCTCCCGGAACGCGCCCCGCGCCACGCTGCCGATGCCGACCGCGTCGAGCGGCCGGACATCCTCGAACCAGGGGTCCTGCGCGGCGACCACCGCCCGCTTCATCACCGGGGCGATGTCGCCCGGCGCGAGCGGGCGGCCCCGGACATCGCCGCGCAGCGCCAGGCTCTCGCCGTCCTGCGCCTGGATCGTGACCGGAGAGGCCGCGGGCGGCCTGTCGGCGAGCGAGGGCAGCGTCGCGGCGCACCACGCCAGGATCGCCAGGACGAGGCCGGTCGTGAGCAGGAGCGCCGCGAGGGAGAGGCGGCCCCAGGGCAGGCGGGACGCCGCCTCGGCGGTGCGCTGCCATCGGTCCGAGGCCTCCCGCGCCACCGGATGTGCCCCGATGCGTCCGCCGACTCGCTCGGCGGCCGAGCGGAGCGGCGCGATCCGTGCCGCGAGGGCCGGTTGCCAGTGCGTGCTGAGGGAGGATCGCGCCCGGCCCGCGCCCTGGCGCAGGCGGTCGGCCCAGGGATTGGCGGCAAACCGGCCCGTGGCGGCCGCTCCACCGGCCGCGGGCGTCGAGCCGAGGTTCAGCCAGTCGCGCCCGGAGGGGGGCATCCGTCCGGATGGGTGAGCCGCGCGCATCGCACCGTCGGGCCTCGTCCTGAGCTTTTCCGCCGTCCTGCCCTCCGCCGCCATGATCCGCCCGTCACCCCGTCTCAAGACCCCGGCCGCGGTCGCGCGCGGACGCCCGCTTCTGCGGCCCGCACAAACGCCGCACGGACCCGACGGTTCCGGTTCGAACGCCGTCTCCGCCCCGGATGGCCCGCGAGGGTGTCCAAGGGGCACGGGCGCCCGCGGAGGTGATTCCACATGGTTCGGGCACGCGGCCGCCTGTGCAATGCACAACAATCGAGACGACCAGCTTGACTGTAAAGACAAGCCGCTCTGCGCCGTGCAGACCCTGGAACGATTATTCAACCTCGACGTTTCGATGCCACCTTCACACTGGAGACCCGATCATGACGAGGACATCCATGGGACGTTTGGGCGTTGGTCTGGCTGCGTTGCTGATCAGCACGTCGGTGTTCGCGCAGAGCGGCGGCGGCGGGGCGGGATCGCCGGGCGGCGCGTCGATGGGAGCCTCGGGCGGTTCGTCCGCGAGCCGCGGCGGCGAGATGGGCGGCGCCTCCGCGGGCCGCGGCGGCGAGATGGGAGCCCGGGGCGAGCAGAGCGCGCGCGGCGAGCGCGGCATGCGCGAAGGCCAGGGCGGCCGCGAGCAGCAGGAGGCCCGGGAGGGCCGCGGCCGCGGCCAGGAGATGGGGACGCGTGAGGGCCGCGATGAAGCCCGCGGCGGCCGCGAAGCCGGCATGGGCGAGCGGGATCGCGACGCCCGGCGGGCGGGCCGTGACGAGATGCGCGAGGGACGCGGCGAGCGGGCCGAGCGGTTTGACCGCACGCGCGACGAGCGCAGCGTGCGCACGAGCAGCCGCGAGGACCGGATCTCCGTCGGCACGGGTGGCCGCCGGATGGTGACCATCGCCGGCCAGCGCGTCGTGTACGGCTCGCCCGAGTACCGCCGCCTCGTGGTCGTGGAGCAGCGCCAGAAGCGCGGCGTGCGCGCCGGCGGCACCGAGTTCGTGGTGATCCAGGGCCGGCGCGTGCGCGTGGGCTCGCCCGAGTACCGCCGCCTGGTCGTCCGCGAGAAGAGCGGTCCGGCCCGCTACGTCGTGGTGCGCGGCCAGCGCGTCCTCTACGGCTCGCCGGAATATCGCCGCCTCGTCGTGACCGAGCGGTCGAGCGTCACCGGCAGCGTCGGCGTGCGGGGCGAGCGCGTGCGCGACCGCGTCGACGTCCGCAGCAGCGAGCGGACCTCTGCCACGGTGCGCGACCGCCGCGACGAGACCCGCACCAGCGACCGCCGGGACGAGACCCGCGGGACCTCCGAGCGCGGCCGCGGCGAGCAGCGGATGGGCCAGGACCGCATGAGCCAGGACCGCAACATGCAGGATCGCATGGGCGGCCAGGATCGCGGTCAGCAGGCCCAGGGCGGCCTGCGCGAGCGCGGCGGCAACCAGGGCGGCATGGGCCAGGGCGGTATGGGCCAGAACGCCGGCCAGGGCCGCGGCTCTTCGCCCGAGACCACCGGCAGCACCGGCCGCGGCGGCGCCGGCGGCATGGGTGGCTCGTCGGGCGGCATGGGCGGCGCCTCGGGCGGCATGGGCGGCTCGGGCGCTCGCCAGTAAGACCCGCCTCGGCCGGCAGGGGGGCCACGGTCCCCTTGCCGGCAGGCTCACGGTCCCGGTCCGCGCCGCTCGCAGGGCGGTGGCGAACGGACCCTCGACACCCCTTTCCCCCTCGGGAGAGGGGTTTCGTGCGTCTTGATTGTCGCGGTCGGGCAGCCTCAACTGCGGCACGGCGATCCGCCTCCCCGGGGCATCCCGGCTTGCGACGGGATGGGCGCAGCACGGAACCGCGAGGGAGAGGGGCATGAAGGGAGTGCGCGGCTTGGCGGCCCTGCCGGAATTCGCCAGCGACGCCGAGATCGCGGTGGCGCTCGTCGGCAAGGCCCGGGCGGCCGAGGCGGAGGCGCTGTTTCCCGCGCTCGAAGCCTCCGGCTTCCCCCATGTCGATCCCCGCTTCAACGCCCGCTACGTGCCGGCGGTCCGCCGCTTCTTCGATGTCGAGTACGGGCTCGCGGCGGCGCCGGACGAGACGTTGCCGGCGATGCGGCGCAGGCTCTGAGCGCGGCGTCCGCATCCCGTCCGCGGCCCGATTTTCCTGGCGCGACTTGTCTCGCCCAAGTAAAGCCGCGTTGCGCCGGTAGGCGACGGGGCCAGCAGGCTGCGCCGCGGCCGGATGGTGCGCTGCGCCGTATTGCGCGGCTCGGGGCCTTGCATCCGCGGCCGGACCCTGGGATTCGACAGTCACGGCAGCCGGGTTGAGCCGACGAGCACATGCTGAAAACCGCCTTCGTCGCCGCGCGCGACCGCCAGCGCCTCCAGGAGATCGCCGGCATCCTGATCGGGTTCGGCGTGAACCAGGTCGTCGACCGCCTCGGCCTGCGGGCGATCCCGCGCCTGACGTGGCGCAGCACGCCGGCCGTGGACGTGACCCGGCTGTCGCAGCCCGAGCGCATGCGCCGGGCGATCGAGGCGCTGGGGCCGACCTTCGTCAAGATCGGGCAGGTGATGGCGAGCCGCGCCGACCTCCTGACCCCGCAATGGACGGAAGAACTCGGCAAGCTGCACGACCGCGTCGCTCCGGTGCCGTGGGATGTGATCCGCCCGCAGCTCGAAGCCGATCTCGGGGCGCCGCCGAGCGAGATCTTCTCGGAGTTCGACACCAACCCGCTCGCCTCCGCGTCGATCGCCCAGGTCTACCGGGCGCGACTGGAGAGCGGGGAGGAGGTGATCGTCAAGGTGCGCCGGCCGGGCGTGCAAAAGATCATCGAGGCGGACCTGCGCCTGCTCTCTCACGCCGCCCGCATCGTCGAGAGCGAGTGGCCCGAGATGGTGCGCTACCGGCCGCACGAGCAGATGCGCTTCATCGCCAACGGCCTGCGGGAGGAACTCGACCTTCTCAACGAGGCGCGCAACTGCGAGCTGCTGGCGGGGCTGTTTGCCGACCGCGACGACATTGTCTTCCCGAAGATCCACTGGGAGTGGACCTCCGAGCGCGTGCTCGTGCAGGAATTCATCCACGGCGTGCCGCCCACCGACATCAAGCGGCTGGAGGAGGCGGGGCTCGACCGCGTGGTGCTGGCCCAGCGCGGCACCGACGCCTTCCTGCACATGTCGCTGATCGAGGGCATCTTCCACGCCGACCCGCATCCCGGGAACCTGCTGGCGATGCAGGGCAACCGGCTCGCCTTCGTGGATTTCGGCATCGTCGGGCGGCTGTCGCAGCGGCGGCGCGCGCAGCTCCTCATCCTGATCGGCGCGATGCTGAAGGAGGATGCGGACGGGCTGATGGCCGTGCTGCTCGACTGGACCGGCGGCAGCAATCCCGACCTCACGCGGCTGGAGGCCGCCTCGCAGGCCTTCGTGACGCGCCACAACGGCACGACGCTCAATCTCGGCCTCGTGCTCACCGACTTCATGACCATGGCGCGCGAGAACGACCTCGCCATGCCCACCGACCTCGCCATCCTGTTCAAGGGGCTGGTGACGGCGGACGGGGTGATGCGCCAGCTCGATCCGAACTTCGACCTCTTCGCCGCGGCCGGTCCCACGGTGCGCCGCACGATGCGCACCCGCTTCTCGATGAAGGAGGTCAAGACCCGCTTCGAGGGGCTGGCCGCCGGGCTCTACGGAGCAGCCTCCGAGCTGCCGACCCTGGTCCACCTGATGCTGGTGCGCCTCAAGCAGGGGCGGGTGACGGTCGAGATCGAACTCAAGGGCATGGACAAGCTGACCCGCGGCATCGAGCGGGCAGCGGCGCGGGTGGCGGTGGGGCTGGTGGTGGCCGCCTTCGCGACGCAGCTCGCCCCGAAGCTGATGGAGCACGGCACCCCGGCCTTCGCCACGATCGGCATCCTGGTTCTCACCATCGGGATCGGCTGGATCCTGCTTCTGGCACGCAACCGCTGATCGAAGGCCGCCGCGGCCCGGAGCCGGGCCGCGGCGTGTCGTGTCCGACGTGGGCGTCAGTGCCGCCGGGGGCGGCTGCGCGTCTCGCGCAGTTCGCGGGCGGCGCGGGTGGCGTGGCGGGGGCTGCGGAACACGAGCCCCTCCAGGCGGTAGAAGTCCGGATGGGCGGCGAAGAACCGGTAGCCCCGGTCCTCCGGGACGACGATGCCGGCGGAGGTCTCGTCGACCTCGACGATGCGGGCTGACTGCATGGCGTGCCTGATCCTCTGGGCCGCCTGCCCCGCACGGCGGCCCAGAGGATCAGGCA
>NZ_BPQQ01000066.1 GCF_022179325.1 Methylobacterium isbiliense
GTCAGTTCGGGGGCAATCTCAACCTGGTCGGTGAGGCTGTACCAGGTGAAGCCGATGATCGGCACCCCGTCCTGCTTCAGCCGCACCATATTGGCCCATTCCTTTTTCAGCCACCCGGGCGCGCGCTCGGCATCGGCGAGGTTGGTTTCCGTGTGCATGACCGGGAGGTGGTAGCGGTCGAAATACTGCTTGGTGATGATGTAGTAGCCGAAAATCTCCCCCGACGCAGTGATCGGTCCGTCGCCGGCCGGCACGGAGTGCTCATTGGTCCAATAATAGTCGTTGCCCATGATGCAGTAGGGCTTCATCCGCCGCCCGGTCTGCAGGAACCAATCGTACTCGTCGGGCGTGAGCCCGTTCTCGACGAGGTACCGGTACATGCAGGCGCGCACGTCGACGCCATAACAGAGGTCGAGGGAGAGGAAGCGCTTCTGGTTGTGGAACCCGGCCCGCTCGTCAGCCGCTGGGCTCTCGGGATGGAAATACTCCGTCGACTCGCTCTGAATGAAGAAGGTGCCGGCCGGCCCGCGCGCACTGAGAATGGCCTGTTCTGCCAGGAGATTCGCGCGCACGAGATGTTTCAGGGCGGTGACGAAGGCGCGATCGGAAGCGAGGCGCTCGTTCCACCAGCCGATCTGGGCCGAGAAGGTCGCGCCGACGAAGATCTCGTTCACGGGCGTATAGAACCGGACCCTGGGATAGCGGCTCGCGAAGGCGCCCGCGTAAGCCGCGAACAGTTCCGGCCAATCCGGGTTCTGGAAGTCGCCGATCCAGTCCGGGACCCCGAAATGGCAGAGATCCACGATCGGGGTAATGGCCAGCCGCTGCAGCTCGGCAAGAGCCTCGTCCGCAAAGGCCCAGTCGTAGCGGTCCGGCCCGAGGTGGACGCGGTAGTAGGGCGGTCCCCAGCGCAGATATTCCAGGCCGAGCTCGCGGACGAGGCCGAAGTCCTCACGCCACCGGTCGTAATGGCCCGTCTTCGCCATCTCGTCGACGCGCTGAACGCGCCCATCGCGCCCAAGAATCGTTGGGTAACTGTTCTCGATTCCCGTCGCGAAGAGGAAAGGCATGAACGGCCGCATCGCACCGGCGCGGACTGCTTGCTGCTCCTGATCGAGCATGGTGTCACCTGATCTGACGGGGTACGATCGAGAGGCCCTCGATCGGCGGTGGCGGCGCAAGCTCGGGAAACCCCGCGAGTTCGATCGCGCCGGCCTGGGAAGCCGAGACAGTCGCCCCACCGATGCTCATGAGCAGAGCGAGAGGCAACGAGGGGACCAGGCCAGAAATCGGTCGCCATCCACTGCTGGCTCGAGCCGGCTCAAGCCGGAAACTTGCGAGAGCCTTCGGTCGGATCATGGCGCGTCCACGTGATGGGTCGAGCGTTTCATGTCGATCGAACTTTGGCCCCGGGCAGGACGAAGATCGATCCTGCCCGGGGCCATCCAGATGCCGCCGCCTATGGACCACGGTAAGCGCGGCGATCGGGAGCGAGGCTACCTCGTTGCCCCGCCTCTCCCGGACCGGCCAAACCCAGGCCGGTCGAGAACAGGAGGGCGGCGGCGCCCGCGAGGGCCGTATGGATTCTAACCCATAACAAGTGTTCCTTTTGCCCATCATCTGGAACGAACGATTGTGAGCTGAATGCTCAGTGATTGCCGTGACCACCGCCGTTGCGAACATTGCGAACAGCGCGCTTACGAGGATCAACGGCGCGGAACTCCGTTGCCTTGACGCCGCTGTCGGGCGACTTGGCCCGTGGCGCTTCCGCGAGCTTCGGGCCGGTCCATTCATAGGCAACCGTACCCTCCGGGTGCTTGTACCAGCCCGGATCCTTGTAATCGCCCGCAGCCAGCCCCGGCCGGACCTTCACGACGGTGAACATCCCGCCCATCTCGATCGGCCCGAACTGGCCATAGCCCGTCATCATCGGCAGCGTGTTCTCGGGTAGCGGCATTTCCATCTCGCCCATTTCGCCCATGCCGGAGCCGCCCATCGGCATGTAGCCCGGCGCGATCCTGCGGATGCCCGCCGCCGTATGCTTCATGTTCACGCCGATGTAGGTGCGCACATTGTGGCCCATGGCATTCATCGTGTGGTGCGACTTGTGGCAATGGATCGCCCAGTCGCCCGGCACGTCGGCGACGAACTCGAAGGCGCGCATCTGCCCGACCTCGACACCGACCGACACCTCGGGCCAGGCCGCCTTCTCGTCGACCCAGCCCCCGTCCGTGCCGGTGACCTTGAAGTCGTAGCCATGCATGTGGATCGGATGGTTGGTCATCGTGAGATTGCCGAACCGAATCCGCACCTTGTCACCCTGCCGCGCCACGATGGGATCGATGCCCGGGAACACCCGGCTGTTGAAGCACCACAGGTTGAAGTCAAGCATCGTCATGATCTTGGGCACGTAGGATCCGGCCTCGATGTCGAAGGCGTTGAGCAGGAACACGAAGTCCCGGTCGACGCGGCGCTCGGCGGGGTCGCGCGGGTGGACGACGAAGAAGCCCATCATGCCCATCGCCATCTGCACCATCTCGTCCGAGTGGGGGTGGTACATGAAGGTGCCGGACTTGCGCAGGATGAACTCGTACACGAAGGTCTTGCCTGGCGGGATGCGAGGCTGCGTGAGCCCGCCGACCCCGTCCATGCCGTTCGGCAGGAGCTGGCCATGCCAATGCACCACCGTGTGCTCGGGTAGCCGGTTGGTGACGAAGATGCGGACCTTGTCGCCTTCGACACCCTCGATGGTCGGCCCCGGCGACTGGCCGTTGTAGCCCCACAGATGCGCCTTCATGCCGGGCGCGAGTTCGCGCACGACTGCCTCGGCGACGAGGTGGAACTCCTTCCAATCGCCGTTCATGCGCCAGGGCAGGCTCCAGCCGTTGAGGGTGACAACGGGCTGATAGTCCGGGCCGCTCTTGGGATAGAGCGGCGGCTGCATCGTCGCCTCGCTCATCGTCGGCGCCTCAGGCAGGCTCGCGGCCTGAGCCCGTCCGCTGATCATGGAGCTGCCGGCCAGCGCTAACCCTGCGCCGCCGAGCAAGCTTCTGCGTGATACCTTTGTGTCCGTCATGGTTTGTCTCCTCGTTTCAGTCCGGCGTGGCTCCGGCCACGGCTTGCGCCGCCGAATCTGCCTACGATGGCAGCCTTGAGGTCGGTGCCGGCGATCCAGAAGTCGCGCCTCGCCTCAATCGCCTGGATGTTGCTCAAGATCCGGGCGCGCGCGTCCATGATGCGCGTCGTCGCTTGGACCGGCATGCCGCTGTGCTGCAGCTCGGCCTGCTCCTGAATCGTCTGGTGCAGCGGGAGCACCCGGTTCTGGTAATGGCGAGCCAGATCGTAGTTGCCGCGATAGCGATGATAAGCCTCGCGCGCTTCGGATCGCGCGTTCACGGCCCTTTGCGCCAGCCGACTCGCCCCTTGCATGTAGGCGTCCTGCGGCCCCTGGGCCACCCGGATTGCGGGTACGCCGAAATTATCCATGCGAATCGGGAAATCGGCCGCCGCGCCGCGCAGCTTTAGCCTATCGAGACCAACCGAGACGCCCTCGTCTCTGACCTCGAAAGTTTTCGCTTCCTTCTTGATCTTGACGACCTCCTGACCGAGCTCGAGCGAGGCATACGCCCTGCCGGTGGTGAGCCCGGCTTCAGGCGAGAAGAATGCGCAACCCGCGAGCAAGAGCGCACGGGCCGGAACGCTCGGACGCAACGACCGGCCAGCGTCGCGCCACTGCGTCCCTCGCACCCTCTCTCGATCCTCTTCACCCATGCCGCCGGCTCCTTGTATTCTCGTCGCTCGACCCGGCACCCGTGGCGATGGCGATCAGTTGCACTACCGTTTCCACTTGACGCGAGGTGTTCGTCTGATCATCGCGCTCGCCGAGCCCGGCTCGTGCTGTCATTCCCGTGGTCGCCCGCGCCGTCTGCGGGCCCTACTCCGCGGTTCTGCTCGCGCCAGTCCTTAGGCTCGACGACACGAAAGTCCTTCACCCCCGCGGTCACGGTCGAATAGACCGGGTCGCGCACAGGCACGGTCGGATCCGCCGGCGCGACGAGCCAAGCGGGCGGGGTGATCGATACGCAGCCGCCCAGGGCGAGGGTGGCCAGCGGTGCGAAGGCAGTAATCGGCTTTATCATGATGGAGGCTCCGATACGTCTCGCGTGAGCGGCTCAGCGAGTCACGCCGCGCGGAACCGAAGACTCCAAGGGGAGCGACCGCGCGCACTAGACTGGTCCGGATGTAGAACCCGATCCCAGCCGGGTACCGATGACGAGCAGAACGCGAGCGATGGGCTCGTTCGCTGTCTCGGCTCAGACGAGGCTGCGCGGCGGTCGTTCGATACGGCTGCTCGGCCCGCCTGCGACCTGCGCGTCTCGGACCACTGCAAAGCGCTTGAGCACCGGGGTGCGCGAGACGACAAACGGCACGACGGCGCTCGCCTGGAACGACGTATGGCAGGCGAGCTGGCAGCAGGAAGCGTTGCTGTCGGACTTACCCTTGCCGGAAGATTGGTGGTGGCGATGTGTCGCCATATCTGCCAAACGTTCCTGATCCGGGCGGGTGGCGTCCAGCGCCACGGCATCCTCGGCGGCAGATGCCGCCGCCTCATGAACGGTGGTAAGGTGGTGACCGCCTTGTGCCCCGCCGAGCATCGCGCGCGACGAGGCCGCCGCCGCGACAGGGAAAATTCCGACTGCGAGGGCGAGCAGGACGGCGACGAGGTTATGCAACAGGCGCAAAGGCGAACGCCTCCAGCCGGCCAGTCGCCAAGTTCATAGCATCGCGCCGGGGCGGCAGCAAGGTAGGTAGGCCAAACAAGCACCAAAGTAGCCGCTGGCGGCATCGTTCCGCCGCGGTCAAGCTGCCCTCGTCTGCTGCGCGGCGCATCTCCGACCGCGATGATTATTCGTCCCGCTCACGTGCAAGTCGGTTTCGTCAGGGATCCGTTGCCGGCTGCTACCGCGCCCTGGTGCAACTCGCGCAGGACGCCGGCTTCGGGCGCGCCTCTGCGCCTGGAGCGGCTCTCTGCACCAAACCGACTCCTTCCCAGAATGGGCTTGCACCCAATGCTAAGCAGGCCCACTTTCGAGAGCTGCATGCTACAGGCGCTGGAGGCTCAAGAGGTCTTTCCGATGGATATTCCGATCGGCGAGCTGTCTCGCCGCACGCAAGTCAAGGTCCCGACGATCCGCTATTACGAGCAGATCGGGCTCCTCCCCGAGCCAGCCCGAACGGAAGGGCAGCAGCGCCGCTACGGCGCGGCCGAGGTCATGCGTCTCAACTTCATTAGGCACGCCCGCGAGCTCGGCTTCGAAATCGAGGACATCCGCGAACTCCTGGCGCTGAGCACCGATCCCGACCGGCCCTGCGCCGAAGCGGATACAATCGCCAGCCGGCACCTGATCGCGGTCAAACGGCGCGTCGGGCAACTGAACGCACTGCGCGGCGAGCTCGAGCGAATGGTTCAAGAATGCCGGCACGGCCGGATCGGTGAGTGCCGGGTCATCGAGGTTCTGGCCGATCATGGCCAGTGCAGGCGCGATCACCGGAGAGCCGAGCGGTCCAAAGGGCATGCGTCAAAGCAAAACTGAGCCGCACGCCTTTGAAGAACCGCGCTTGCCCGATCTTGGCGCAACGGCTCTTCATGCCCCCGCGACAGGTCGGCAGGACGCTTCTCGCCGAGGAGGCATACCGTTTCGTGTCGGGTCGACACTCTCACCCGGCGAGCGCCCTCGCGATGCGGGTCATGCGCTCGTCTATGGCGGCGATCTGGGTTTTTAGAGCTTCGAGCCGGGCCTGAACGCTTGGGTCGAGCACCCCGACAGGAACTCCGCAGCTCGAGCATTGAACCATGCTGAGCTTGTAGCTCCGACCCAAAGGCGTGAAAAGCGCGACTTCGAAGCTGTGCCCGCCGCACTTGACGCAGGTCGAGACCGTCATCCGTCGCCTTCCAATGCGAGCAATCAAGGATACCACAGCGCAGGCGCCGGCATTAGCGGAGAAATCACGATCATGCTCCACGGCTTTGTGCTAGCCGGAGATCGCTGAGTACAATCTCAGCGGAGCGCCCGATCAGCTAGCCATGAGGCGACGGCAGCGAATCACCTTCGCACTCGGCATCGTGATTGCCATTCCCCTGGCGGCCACCGATGCGGTGCTCGCCCTCAAGCACGTCTTCCCGGAAAGCGTCGCGGTGAACTTCGTCGGCCAGGCCCTGTCGGTCGCGGGCGTTCTCTGGTTCCTGCGCTGGAACGCGCGCCGGGACTGAACCCATTGGGCCTCCAATCTTGCCTGCCGAACCCTCAAGCTTGCCCGCACGTTGATGAATGAACAAAGGTGCCGAGGAGATCATCGCATGGAGGTGTCGCAGGCCGATCAGCACAGCCCGGTGGTCGGTCCGACCAAGCCTCGCCTTCTCCAAGTTCTCGGTCCCGGCCTGATCACGGGGGCCTCCGATGACGACCCGAGCGGCATCGCAACCTACTCCCAGGCAGGCGCGCAGCTCGGGTTCTCGATCACCTGGACCATGCTGTTCACCTACCCGCTGATGTCGGCCATCCAGGAGATCAGCGCCCGCATCGGTCGCACGACCGGTCACGGGATTGCCGGCAACATCCGCCGGCACTACCCGAATTGGCTCCTTCAGGCGGTCGTGGTCCTCCTGTTTACAGCCAACATCATCAACATCGGCGCGGATCTCGGCGCCATGGCCGATGCCCTCGCGCTCATCATCGGCGGCCCGCACCTCCTCTATGTCGTGTTCTTCGGCACGCTCTGCGTGGTGCTGCAAATCTTCCTCCAATACACCCGCTACGTCTCCGTCCTGAAGTGGCTGACGCTGTCGCTGTTCGCCTACTTTGGAACGGTGATGGTCGTCGAGGTGCCGTGGGGCCAAGTCGCGAGGGGCTTGTTCATCCCATCCCTCACGTGGGATGTGCAGTTCTGGTCGACGGTCGTCGCGATCTTCGGTACGACCATCAGCCCGTATCTGTTCTTCTGGCAGGCAAGCCAGGAGGTCGAGGATCAGCACGCCAACCCGCGCCGCGAACCGTTAGTGAAGGCGCCCGAGCAGGCCACCGGAGCGATCGAGCGCATTCGCCTCGACACCTATGTCGGCATGGGCTTCTCCAACCTCGTTGCCCTCGCGATCATCATCACCACAGCCGCCACCCTGCACGCGAATGGCGTCACGACGGTCGAATCGTCGAGCCAAGCGGCCGAGGCGCTACGACCGGTGGCGGGGGGCCTCGCCTTCGCGGTCTTCGCCCTCGGAGTGATTGGCACGGGGCTTCTCGCGGTCCCGGTGCTCGCGGGATCAGCGGCCTATGCCCTTGGCGAAGCGAGAAAGTGGCCGGTGGGCCTTGGCCGTCGACCCATGGAAGCCAAGGCATTCTACGCCACGATCGCGCTCGCGACCATCCTCGGGGCGGGCCTCAACTTCTCTTCCATCAATCCCATCAAGGCTCTTTATTGGAGCGCTGTGATCAACGGGATCGTCGCGGTCCCCGTGATGGCCGTCATGATGCTGATGACCGCGAGAGCGAAGATCATGGGCGAGGTGGTGGTTTCAGGAGCCCTGCGCCTCATCGGCTGGGCCGCAACCCTCGCCATGGCAGCGGCGGCCGCGGCGATGCTCTTCACGGCCCTGCGATAGGAGGCCGTCCGGGAGCTCGGTCCAGGCAAGCCGTGGGTCAGATACCGGCCGACCGCTGGATGGAAGCGCAAGCGGACCCCGAAAAGCCAACCGGACGGTGAGCTTGCGTCGGCTCAAGGGAGGTCGTTGATGTTAAACCCCGTGTCCCAAAGCCCGACTACATCTCTCATTGGCTTCGTCAGGTGGACGTGCCGATCCACCCGGGCGACCCACTCGATCGGGAATAGTGAGGATCGGGATCGTGGGCGGCTCGGTCTTTTCGCACGAGCTTGATCCGGTCCGTTTCGTCCAGATGGTCAACCGTGCCGACGAGCTGGCCGTCCGATCCGAGCACCTCCATGTGCCCCTTGATCTCGGAGGCATCGAACATCGTGCCGCTCCACTTCCTGCTAAGACGCTCTGACAACTCGCGTCGTTCCGCACGGTTCGAGGCCAAGCGGGCGAGGAGGACCGATGGAACTGAGACCACCCCAAGCCGGGGCTCCGGCACGATCCGATGGTCTCGCGCGGCGAGCCTTCGAGCTAACTGGGATCGCGCTCGGCGCCGCCGCCGGCCTGTTCCTGGCCTGGCAGGCCGCTGGTGCCCTGCTCCTGATCTTTGCCGGCCTCCTCATGGCGGTCTTGCTCGACGCCTGTGCGACAGGCCTGCAACGGGTTCTCCCCGTAAGCCGCAGCTGGTGCATCGCCCTCGTGTCGCTTGTCATCGCTCTCCTCATGGCGGGCGCGATCTGGTGGGGCGGTTATGCCCTGTCCCAGCAGGCCGATGAGCTGGTCTCGACCATCGCCCGACAGCTGCGCGCCTTGCGCGGAGAGCTGGAGGCAGCCGGGCTCGCGCCGGAGCGCCCGACCCAAGGCAGAGGCAATGAACCCCAAAACCTCGCTCAGCTTCTTGTGCCCAACCCGCGCGACCTGTTCGGGCAGGCTCGCACGGCTCTGACCGGCATCCTGGGCGTGCTCGGGAATGCCGTGTTCATCGCCTTCATCGGTTTTTTCGTGGCCTTGAACCCGCTGAGCTACAGACAGGGTTTCTTGAGCCTTCTGCCGCGCGACAAGCGTCTGCGGGTCGGCGCGGTTGTGGACGAAGTCGCCGAAGTGCTGCGCTGGTGGCTGATTGGCCAGCTCGCCACCATGGTGGTGATCACGCTCTCCACCTGGGCAGCGCTGACGCTTCTCGGCATGCCGGCGCCCTTCCTGCTCGGGCTTCAGGCGGGCCTGGTCAATTTCATTCCCTATCTCGGGCCGATTGTGGCTGGCGTCCCGATCGTTCTGGCGGCCGCCTCCCAGGGCGCGTCCATAGTGGGCTGGGCAGTCGGGGTCTTTCTCCTGATTCAGATCCTGGAGGGCTATATCCTTACACCGCTTATTCAGCGGCGCGCCGTTGACCTGCAACCGGCGCTGACCCTCGGGGCGCAGATGCTGCTCGGTGCGCTCTTTGGCGCAGCCGGGATCGCGCTGGCAACCCCGATCGCGGCGGCGGCGCGGATCGCAATTCTCCGCCTCTACGTCGAGGACGCCCTCGGCGGCCCGACCGCCCAGGACCACAATCGTCACGAGGCGTCAGGTACGGGTCCGTTCAACGGATCTTGAGATCGGGACCGAGCGCTCGCACCATAAAGGCCGAAGCTCCCAAGCTCAGTCCTCTGGCGACGCGAGGAACCGAGGAGTCGCCGCATGAGTTGACGACGCGCGAGGCAGCTCCCCATGCTCGTCATCTATGGTCGCTTTCGCGCGTTCATCGTCTATGTCGCCGCCGCGGCGATCAGCGTGGCGCTGTTCGCCGGTCAGGCTCATGCGATGACGCCTGTCGCGGCCGCGACGGTCGCCAGCGCCAGCCCGGAAAACCGGCCGTTGGCGCATCATCACACCGTCGCCAGCAAGCACGCGACGCGTTCGTGCTGCCCCTTGTGCGCTTCCGCCTGGCTCGTGGCCTCGGCGCCTGAGGTGCCATCCCCCCTTCGCGCCGCAGGTCCGACAATCTGGCCGCAGGATCGCAGGGCCAGCGAGTTGAACCCCGTCGATATCTTCCGCCCGCCAAAAGGGTACGCGATCAGCTGACCAACGCCGAGGCGCGCCGAAGCTTGTGCTTCAGCTCTGCGGGTTCCAAACACGCAACCGCGGCTGCGGCGCAGTCTCCCACCTTGAACACTTGAACTGGAGATTCAACATGCATCAGATGTCGCAAGATATGCAGCGCTGCATCGACGCCTGTCTTCGCTGCTATCAGGCCTGCCTTGGCGATGCGATGACGCATTGTCTGGAGACCGGCGGAAAGCACGTGGAGCCGAAGCACTTCCGCCTGATGTTGGCCTGCGCGGAAATCTGCCGGACGAGCGCCCACTTCATGCTGATGAATTCCGAGCACCACAAGCATCTCTGCCGGGAATGCGCCGAGATCTGTGACGAGTGCGCGCGCAACTGCGAGCAGCTCGGCGAGATGCAGGCCTGCGTGGATGCATGCCGGCGCTGCGCCGAAGAATGCCGCAAGATGGCGGCCTGAGCTGCGAAAAACTGGATCGCCGCACCCGCGCGGCGATCCGCCCGACCGAAGCTGTCGGCGCTCGTGAGCCACCTCGGCGTCTACGCGGGCCTGTTTCTTGCGCCGCTCCTCGGCGCGACAATACTGCCCGTACAGTCCGACGTGGTTCTCTTCGGCCTCCTGCTCACCGAACATACCGCTCGGGGCTTCTCGTCTTGATCGAAAGCATCGGCAAACGCTCGGTGCGCCGCAATGGCAGCCTACGGCGCCGTCGATCGAGGGCCGAGGCGATGGCAACGAAATCATACAAGACGTTGTACTTGCCCTCCATCATCTCGCATTCGGTCCAGGAACGGCGCTGCGGGCACTGGGGCCCGCAACGCGGCCACTCCGGCGTCAGACGATTGCGACAGAAGCCGCGTCGCGCTGTTCAGGCCACGAGCCTTGCAGGGCGACGGGACGTGAGAATGCCGCGGCGGAGGCGCCCCGCGCACGCCCTGGAGAGGTGCTCCGGCCAGTTCATTTGAGGATCATTGGCCAATCACGACGGAGGCGAGGGACGCACGATGTGTTCAGGCTGACGCATCGGCTCTCCCTGCCCGCTCGTGATCGCCTCGAGACCAGAACCAGGCCGCCCTGGCCGGAAGCTCGCTCACGCCCGCGAGGTAGGCCTCCGACCACAGCGAGAGCTGCGACGAGCGCATTGTCGTGCCACATCGACAGACTGGCCCCCCGTTCGCCGCCCTGATCCTGGCCGAGCGGCACCTCGCACAACAAGCTCGCGTTAGCGGACGGCAGACCCCTGCGCGCGATCACTGCTTTTCGATGCGCGTTTCCGGGGGGTGCGGGCCTTCTCGGCGGCGACCGCTTTGGCGTTCAGGTCCTCTTTCGTCTTCTGACCAAGACCGATGCTGCGGGCGAGCTTGGAACGGGCGGCTGCGTAGTTAGGCGCAACCATCGGATAATCCGGAGCCAAGCCCCACTTCGCCCGGTAATGATCCGGCGTCATCCCATGGCTCTTGCTGAGATGCCGACGCATCGACTTGAAACGCTTGCCGTCTTCCAGACAGACGAGGAAGTCGGGCGTGATCGACTTTTTGACCGCTAGGGCCGGTTGCAGCCGCTCGGGCGCGAACTCGGCAGGAGGCTCTGCGCTTTTCCGCAGCGCTCCGTGAACTTGAGCAATCAGGTCGGGGATCTGCGTTACAGGCACCGCGTTTTTCATCACGTATGCCGAAACGATCTGCGCCGTGAGCTCGATCATATCGGGAGTGGCGACTGCTGCTGCCTGATCCATCCATATCGCTCCGTGTTACCCCTATCCACTCAGCGTGGGCTTGGCCGACGAGACCTGCGGATCTTCTGAGCATCACTGCCGATCAACTCCGTCATCCATGTCCGAGACGACTGTGCGACGGCCCGATTGCTGCAATCTCTGCACCAATCAGGCGGTCCATGTCGCCGGCGAGGATGGTGGAAATTTCCTCACGGTCTTCCGGGGCCAGGCGCTCACGCAAGCGGAACAGCACATCCGCCTCCCCCTTCCCAGATAGCAATCCGACTCACGTCAGGCGTTATCGTCGCCTTCGCGGCCGAAATCGATCGGCTGCGCCGGCCAAGCTCTTCGGCCAGAAGCTGCCGCGCACGTTCCCAGTCGCGCATGGCTTCAGGCGACGTCATCGGGAACAAGCTCGGCCATTCGTATGAGGCCCTGCCATGCCAATTGAAGCTCCGCTAGCCGAGGGCTAACGACAACCCCGGTTGATAGTTTGTAGAGAAGCCTTGGTCGACCCTCACCTGCGAGCAAAGACATATTTGGCGAGAGCGATCGCAGCGAGCACAAGGACGACGATCAGGAGCAGGCCGAAGAAGCCCATGCCCCACATCATGCCTCCGCCCATCATGTCGTTCATCATCGTTCGGCCTCCGATGAGGGCCCACCCGCCTTCTGCAAGGCCGGAAATCCACCGGCGACATGCGCCACGTTGTCGATCCCCATCTCCTTCAGGGTCTTCGCCGCGAGCGCGGAGCGGCTGCCCGAGCCGCAGTAGAGCACGAGCTTCTTTTCGCCGCCGAATTCCGGCTTGTGGGTCGGACTCGTCGGGTCGGCTTGGAACTCGAGCAACCCCCGCGGCACATGCACGGCACCCAGGAGCTTGCCGCTCTTTTGCAGCTCCTCGCCCTCGCGCACGTCCACGAACACCACGCTCGGGTCGCCGACGAGCTTCACGGCGTCCTCACCCGAGAGGGTTTCGATTGCCTTGCTCGCCTCGGCGACCAGATCTTTCGCGCTCTTCGTCACGGCCGTCCTCCTTCAGTCGCCCCAAGGTGCGCCCTCGAGCGCATCGAGCGGGATCTTGAGATAGCACTTCCCGTTGCTCTCCGGTTCGGGCAGGCGCCCGCCGCGGATGTTGACCTGAAGAGAGTGCAGGATGAGCTTGGGCATCGGCAGCTCGCGGTCGCGCTTCTCCCGCAAGGCCACGAACTCCTCCTCGGTTTTCGCTTTCGTGAGGTGGATGTTCTCCGCTCTTTGCTGCGCGACCGTGCTTTCCCAGCGCGGCGGTCGCCCGCCCGGGCAGTAGTCATGTCCGGTGAACAAGCGTGTGCTGTCGGGCAGCGCCATGATGCGCTGTATGCTGTTCCAGAGGGCGCGGGCGCTGCCGCCCGGGAAGTCGGCCCTTGCGGTGCCGCCGTCCGGCATGAAGATCGTGTCGTGGATGAAGGCCGTGTCGCCAATCACATAGGCAATGGAGGCCAGGGTGTGCCCCGGCGTGAACAGGACCTCGACATCCATGTTGCCGATCTCGAAGCGCTCGCCGTCGGCGAAGAGCCTGTCCCATTGCGAGCCGTCGGGCGAAAAGGCGGACAGGTTGTAGAGGCGCTTCCAGAGCTTCTGCACCTCCACCACCTTTTCGCCGATGGCGGTCGGCGCCCCGGTCTTGTCCTTCAGGTATCCGGCGGCCGAGAAATGGTCGGCATGAGGGTGGGTGTCGAGGATCCACGCGAGTGTGTACCCTTCTCGCCCAATGTGCTCCAGCAACGCATCGGCCGACTGCGTTGCGGTCGCGCCTGATTTCGGGTCGAAGTCCAAGACCGGGTCGACAATCGCGCAGCGCTTCGTCTCCGGGTCCGCGACCACGTACTGGACGCTGAAAGTCCGCTTCTCGAAGAAGCCCGCCACGATTGGACGAGCGTGGAACGAAGACCGGTTCTCGCCTGACATGGGTTCTCCTCGAGATGGTCATGGCTCAGAGCCTTGCGGCCAGGAACTCGAACCCGCTCTCATATGGTGGGTGTCTCCAACGGCCAGCGGCCTGGACGTGCCGCGGCGAAACGGACGCACACACGTGAATGAACCCGACCGACCCGTAGAACTGCGCTCAAGCGCTCTTGCCCAGCCAGGGTCGTTCGCTCCTGGTAAACCTGCGGGGCTGTGGATTCCCTCACATCGCGTCGGCTCTGCGCCGTGTATAAGCCAAATGGTAGAGTGCTTCCCGAGAGTATTCTGCTTCCAAAGTAAGACCCTACTTGGGGGCGCACCCGAGTGCGCCCCCCTTTGGGCCTTGGGGCGATCCGGGCGCCTTCGTACCCTACGAGGAAGTTGCCCTGAAGCCGTCAGGGATCGCGCAACAGTCACATCACCAGCCTCGGGCGCTGGCCGGCTTCGCTGTGTGTCGCACCTCTCAAAGGCGCAAGCCGTCATCGCCGCGGCGCTGACGCGAATGAGCGCGCGCGCTCAAGCACGATCGCGTTGACTTTCTGTTCCGCTAACCGAGCGGCATCGGTGCCTCCGGCAAACGCGGGAAGGACCAGGGTCGGCGCCACATCCTCGAGACGCGATGTGACCTCTCCGATTGCCGTCTGGGCGCGGGCGGTGGGGAGGTCGATGGTGCGCGCGAGCGCTAGGAAATCCTGCGCCGTCAGTCGATCGTCCTTACCATTGAGCTTCAGCGCCATCCGATCTCCAGCGAGGCCCGGGAAGACGCGGGTCGTGACCGCGTCGTAAAGGGGCGCAAACCGCACCGCTTCAAAACGGCGGGACCCGGGCGCTGCGACCTTGAGAAGTGCAAGGTTCTTCAGATGCATGTCCCCGTCAGCAATCAGCCAGGCGAAGAGCGCGCGCCGGAACAGGATTTCGGTATCGGCGGCCGGGTCGGTCGAAAGCGGCCTCAAGCCCCGCGCCATTCGCTCGATCGTGCCGTCGTATTTGGCGGAGGTCGGGAGATCGAGGATCGAGCAGAAGTCCTCGAGGGCCAGCATGCGCGTGTCCTGTGGACCGCGCCGGATATCGAAGCGCTCCACGACGAGCGCCGGCGGCATACCGTCGGGCATGTCGATCAGCGCCGCGCTCGGAACCTCAAAACCAGCAGCATGGCCGAGTTGGAGGCAGAGCCATTCGACCGCGGGCAGCGTCTCGAAACCCGCCGTGCCGGCGGGCTTGAGGATGTGCGTGAACGGCTGATCGACCGCCGGCACGAGCATCCCTTCCGGTGTCAGGCACATCGGGGCCTTGATCTGGACGCCGGAGAGCCGCGGCGTCTCGGCGCGTTCGAAGAGGCGGGCCAAATTCTGTTCAAAAGTCTCCTCGATCTCGCCCCGCCCCGGGCCGGCGTAGCGTCCGGTGAAGCGGCCGTCTTCCAGGAATCCGCTGAGTTCCGCCTGCAGGATATCCGTTGGGAGCGTGTCGAGCTCCGCGCGGCTCTCGACAACGGCGATGTTGGACATGTAGCGCCGGCCTCGGCGGAGCGCCTCGCGCTCGTCGCGCATATGCAGCACCTGGGCGAGCCAGCCTTCGGGCAGGAGCGACTCGATGAAAGCCGGGAGCTTGCCCGGGGCAGTCTGGCGGATCAGCGGCGGCCCGCTTTTCCTGCCCGGTTTCCAGCGCCACTCGAAGCCGTCGTGGACGAGGCGGCCGAGCGGCTCGCCATGCCAGGCTACGAGCAGGTCCAGCGCCGCCCTGTTGACGGGCGCCTTGTCCACCCCGCGCCGAGCCGTCAGATAGCGCTCGGCCCCTTCCCCTTCGCGATACCACCCATTCTCGCGGGCGAGGGCCCAGACCGCGTCCGCCGCCGCTTGCGGCGACCCATATTCCTCGACGAGGCGCGCGGCCATTTCGGCCCGCAGCGGTTCCGTGATCGCGCTGGCATGCTCGCTGCGCAGGCGGAAGGCTTCGAGGAAGCGTTGACGAACCGATGAGACGTCGACGCGCAGTTCGCCGAGGTCGTCCCCGACAATGGCGGGCGCGGTCGAGGGATGCGGGGGCGCTTCGTTCTGCACGATCTCCAGCGTCCGCAGCCGCGTGCGCTGGTTGCGCCGACCGCTGATGAAGAGGCGACCGTCGGGCGTCGGCCCGAGCAGGACGGACGAGGCGGAGGACAGGTAGGCCGTCGGATAGAGATAGCGGGCGATCCGGACAGCGTGGCCGAGGACCGTCGCCTCGATATCCCCGTGTTGATCGACATAGACCCCCCGGACGAGCTGGATCAGCTCGCCAGCTTGCGCCCGGAGGTGCGCACGCTTGGGGTCGATCGTCTCTCCGACCAGATGGAGGCTCATGGAATTATCTCGCAGTTCGGATGCGAGATCATTCCACCGGACACGTGAAAGATCAAGAATTTTCGTGCATCTCAAATTCGCGAAGTTCAACGTCGGTCCTGGCCTTGCCCGGCACCTGGAGAAGCCGCGCTATCACGACTCGCCGCCGTCCGCCGCTGCCGCATACGGCCGTCCGCCGCGCCGCAAGCCGTCGGCCTGGCGCGCGCGCGCGCTGAAGCCGTCAGAGATCGCGGAACAGTACCGTCGCCTACCTGGCGCGATGGCCACCTTCGCTGTCGCCTGCACACCGCTCAAGAGGCAACCCCTCACCGCAGCGAGAACTGGACGGGCACCGTGAGCTCAAGCGGGGCGGCCATGCCTAGTCCCCCATCTCGGTGTCCTCCTTTCGGTTGAGAGTGAGAGGGCTGTGCTTGGCGCACTGACGGGTCCGGAGGTCGAGAGAGAGGCTCCTGGCCGACCCGTCGCGGAGACTCGCGATGCCTCGCGCCTTCCCCTCCCGGTCAGCAGCCGGGCCGAATCGGATCAACCTCTACGAAGAGATCACCTCCAAGATCATAGCGGAGCTCGAGGCGGGCCGGCTCCCCTGGGTACAGCCCTGGGGCTCGTCCGCCGTGGCGGCGCCGCTCGCCATGCCCAAGAACGCCGCGACCGGCCGGCAATATTCAGGCATTAACGTCCTGATCCTCTGGGGCGCCGTCGTCGCCCGCGGCTTCTCCGGCCAGAGCTGGCTCACCTTCCGACAGGCGCTCTCGCTGGGCGGGAACGTACGCAAGGGAGAGCGCGGCACGACGGTCGTGTACGCCGACCGCTTCGTCCCCGATGACGAGCGAAAGCGAGCGCGGGAGACCGGCGACGAAGCCCAGGCGATCCCGTTTCTGAAGCGCTTCACCGTTTTCTCGACCGACCAATGCGAAGGCCTTCCCGAGGACATCGTGACCGCGCCGGTGCCGGTCCCCGAGGGCCTGATCCTGCCCGAGGTGGAGTCACTGCTTCGCGCCAGCCGGGCGGATCTCCGGCTCGGCGGCGACAAGGCCTTCTACGCGCCCACCCTCGACTACATCCAGGTGCCCCGGCCGGAGGCTTATTTCGAGCCGATCAACTGGCACCGGACCGCGCTGCACGAGCTCGGTCACTGGTCGGGCCACGCCACCCGCCTCGGGCGCGATCTGTCCGGCGGCTTCGGGTCGAAGAAGTACGCGCAGGAGGAGCTGGTGGCGGAGATGTGCGCGGCCTTCTGCTGCGCGACGCTCGGCATCACGCCGACCGTGCGCCATGCCGATTACATCGGCTCCTGGCTCGACGTGCTGCGTGAGGACAGCAAGGCGATCGTGCGCGCGGCGTCCGCCGCCTCGAAAGCGGCCGATTACCTGCTCGCGTTTCGGTCCGGCGTTCACCAGCCCGCGACCACGCCGGCGGACGACGACCAGGAGGCGGTGTGATGCGCTTCCGTCGCTGGCCTCGTGTCGAGCCTTATAGAGACACCTCCCGCAAGCGCGCCGCCTTCCACCGCTCGCAACGTCTTCGGCGCGAGTCACTCCCCCTCTTCGCCGAGCTGATCGCCGAAACCCAGCACGACGCCGACAGCGAGATGGCGCGCCGCGCCGTATGGTGGCCGGAGCAGCAGCAGGAAAGCCGCAACCGACGAGCGGCAGAGTGGAGACAAGCCCGCACCCGCCTGTTCGCCCATGGCGACAATGTCCGTGCGCGGCTCCACGAGCTTTGGCGCACGTGCCCCTATCCGGCGGACCCCGCCTACCTTCACGGGCTCCTGACAAACTACGATCGGGGTCGCTTCGATCTGGAATGCCCGCCCTGGACGCCCCAGGCGCTCAAGCCCCGTATCACGCCCGACCCGGGCAGCTTCGATGAAGCCTTTCGCCAAATCGGCCGCAAGCAGGTTGGTGGCGGACCCAAGACGACAGCGGCCGACGAGTTCCTGTTCTGCGGAAATCTTGGCGCGGGCCTGATTTTCCTGACGTCGCGCGTCCGGCTGATCGAGCCCAACGAGAGCTTCTATACGCCGTCCAACATGCGCCTACGGGACAGCTATGTCGGCCGGAGTAGGCACTGGGTCGACATAGAGGTGCGCGGCCCTTGCTCGGATGCCGACCTCGTCGTGATCGAGCGGCTTGCTCGCGAGGCCGACCAGCGTCCCGTCCTCGTCCACCGCGCGGGGCGCCAGCGATGACCAGCTCCGATCCTCCTCCTTCGTTTGGGCACAATGGCGGTCCTCGGCTCGAAGAGCCGGACCGTAACGCTCGCGGGCGCTGCCGCGAATGCCGCCATTAACGGGCGCCGTGGGACGCCGAACTTCGCGCCTACGAGTGGTTTCGCCTCGGCCTCTCGCGCCGGCGGGTGCGCCGGCCGCGGGCGCGTGCGACCGCGTCGTGCTGAGCCCGGGCGGCCCGCCCACCTTCTCGGCAACCACGGCCGAGTTCGGCTGTCGCAACTTCGACCGGAGGCCGCCCGAGCCCAAACCCGTCGGTGGCGGCTTTGTGACGATCTGGGAGAACGGCCACGTCGTGTGGCAGGGCGCTGAGGAGGCGATCCGGTGCGGTTCCTCCAGGCCGACACGCTCTCTCCTACGCTCCCTTAGGCGTCGTCGCAGAGGCGTACCGCGCCGCTGGGGCCGAGGTGATCAACCTGGACCCGTCCGGGATGTAAGGGCGGCCCGGCTCGGAGAGGGAGAGGAGGGAGTGGGTCTTTGTGTCGGGTCGAGAAGTCGAGAGAGAGGTTTTCGGCCGGCCCGGCACGGAGAACCGACCATGGCACAAGCCGTCCAGAAGATCGTGCTCAGCACCTCGCGGGACATCCCGTTCAACAAGCTCGTCCTGTCGCAGTCGAACGTCCGGCGCCTGAAGGCGGGCGTCTCGATCGAGGAACTCGCTGAGGACATCGCCCGTCGCGGCCTGCTGCAAAGCCTCAATGTCCGGCCCATGCGCGACGCCGAAGGCCAGGAGACCGGCCTTTACGAGGTCCCCGCGGGCGGGCGGCGCTATCGCGCCCTCGAGCGCCTGGTGAAGGCGAAGCGTCTGGCGAAGACCGCGCCCGTTCCTTGCGTCCTTGCTCGCGCCGATGAGGGCGTCTCCGCCGAGGAGGACAGCCTCGCTGAGAACGTACAGCGGGTGGCGCTCCACCCCCTCGACCAGTTCCGGGCCTTCCAGTCGCTTCGCGAGCAGGGCCTTGGCGAGGAAGAGATCGCGGCCCGCTTCTTCGTCGGCCCGCAGATCGTGCGACAGCGGCTCAAGCTCGCGGCTGTCAGCCCCAAGCTCCTCGACGTCTACGCCGAGGATGGGATGACGCTTGAACAGCTCATGGCGTTCACCGTGACCAACGACCATGCCCGCCAGGAGCAGGCCTGGGAGGTCCTCGAGCGCTCCTACAACAAGGAGCCCTACTATATCCGCAGGCTCCTCACCGAAGGCGCGGTCCGCGCCTCGGACCGGCGCGCGAAGTTCGTCGGGCCCGAAACCTACGAAGCCGCCGGCGGCGTGGTCTTGCGCGACCTGTTCCAGGCCGACGACGGCGGCTGGCTCCAGGATGCGGCGCTCCTCGACCGCCTCCTCACGGAGAAGCTGCAGGCGGAGGCGCAAGGGATCGCCACTGAGGGCTGGAAGTGGATCAACGTCGCGGCGGACTTTCCTTACGGCCACAGTACGGGCCTGCGGAGGTTGCGCGCGCTCGGCCCCGTCCTCACGGCCGAGGAGCAGGCGACCTACGACGCCCTCCAGACGGAATACGGCACCCTCGAGGAGCAATACGCCGACTCGCCCGATGACCTTCCCGAGGAGGTCGACGCGCGCCTCGGCGAGATCGAGGCCGCGCTCGACGTGTTCCACAACCGGGCGCCACAGTTCGATCCGGTCGAGGTCGCCCGCGCGGGCGCCTTTGTCAGCGTCGGCGCCTCGGGCGAGCTCAAGGTTGAGCGCGGGTTCGTTCGGCCCGAGGACGAAGCGCCGATCGAGCCGGAGATCCCGGCGGGCGGCAAGGGGGGCGACGAGAACGCCGCGTTGGGGGGCAACGATGCTGGCACGCCGCCAGCGGTGCAGCGCGCGGTCATCACCATCGGCGGCGCGAGCGAGCCCGAGCCGGCCGAGGAAGACGAGGGCCTGAAACCTTTGCCCGAGCGGCTGATGATGGAGCTCACGGCTCACCGCACGCTTGCGCTGCGCGACGCGGTGGCGAATGATTCCCACGTCGCGCTCACCGCCCTCCTCCATAAGCTCGTGACCGATACCATCGCGCGCTCCCCCAGCTCGGGCGGGTGCCTGGAGGCCTCGGTCCGGCATGTGTTCTTCTCGGCCCAAGCGGCTGACCTGAAGGACAGCCCGTCCGCGCGCGCCGTGGACGAGCGGCAGAAGGCCTGGGCGGCGGACATGCCCGTAGGCGAGGACCAGGCGCTGTGGGATTGGATCGACGCGCTCGACCAAGCGAGCCGTCTGGCGCTCCTCGCGCACTGCGTCAGCTTCGGGGTCAACGCGCTCGTCGAGAAGGTCGACCGCTACGGCGGCGCAGGCCTGTCGCAGCATGGGCTGGAGCGGCGCATGGCCCAAGCCGACCGGCTCGCCCGGGCCGTCGGGCTTGACATGGCCGAGGCGGGATGGACGCCGACCGCGGAGAACTATCTCGGCCGCGTCACGAAAGCTCGCATTCTGGAGGCGGTGCGCGAGGCCAAGGGGGAGCAGGCGGCGCAGCTCATCGACCACCTCAAGAAAGGCGACATGGCGAAGGAGGCCGAACGGCTCCTCGCCGACACCGGCTGGGTGCCCGAGCCGCTGCGGACGCCGGGGCTCGAGTCCCCTCCCCTCCCCCTCAGGTCCGCCAACGACGAGCCGATCGGAGCCCACGCGGATCTCGACCGGAACGATCTGCCGGCATTCCTGACGGAGGTCGGGAATGAGGGGGAGACCGACGGGCCGCACCTCGTCGCCGCCGAGTGACGCATGTCCTGGCGCTGGGAGCGCAGGCGCTCCCGGCCAGTTCCGAGCCCGGCCGCCGTGCCGGGCTCTTTTCTTTTTCCTCACACAGGAGGCCTGCCATGGGCTGGCTCTACATGCGCTCGATCGGAAGCCATTCCGGCCCGCGCCAATACTTGGACGACCAGTTCACCTCTGAACGACCCGAGCTGCGGTGCCGCGTGCTGCGTTCAGCGCTCGTTTCCAAGCGGGTCTACTACGCCGCGGTCGAGTTCCTCCGACCCGAGGTGCCGCGAGAGGTCGCCGCAATCGTCTGCCTCATTCGCTACAACCCGCGCGACCGCGACGGCACCGTGTTCGGGTACAAGGACATGGACGAGGGCATGGGACCCTGCGAGGCCGAATGCCCGGAGCAGATCCTCGACCTTCTCACTCCGACTGACCGGCAGCATGCGCTCGCATGGCGAGCACGCTGCCGTCGGAATGCAGCCGTCAGGCGAGCCCGGGCCGCCAAGCCGGCGCCCCGGCCCGGTCAGACGATCGTGTTCGACCGGCCGCTCGCCTTCCAAGATGGCCGCAGCCTTGATCGATTCGAGGTGGTCGCGAACACGCGCAGCCGCGGGACGATGCTCTTCCGCGATCCGAAAGAGGGCGCGTTGTACCGCATTCCGAACGTGAGGCGGCTCGACTACCGGCTCGACGAACCGGCCACCTGAGCGGATCTGTCCTGCCAGCATCACGAGGCCCGGCGCGCTGCGCCGGGCCTTTTCTCGTGGAGCGGCTTGAGAGGGAAAGGAGGGCCGAGACGGGGTGAGCCGGAGAAGGGTCGAGAGAGAGCACCCGCCGGCCGGTCCGTTCCGCTCTCCTGGATCAGCCGCCATGCACCTGTCCTCCGCTTTCGCCGACGCGCCTGCAACCGCTTCCGCGTCCGATCTCCCGTTCCCAACCGCTCCGTCCGACCGCGCCGCCGCGCTGCTCCGCGCCGCCGAACACCTGCTGTCCATCCTCGAGCGAGGTCTCGGGATCGACGCTGCCGGCCTTCGCGCCGCCATGATCGATGCCTTCGGTTCCTCCGACGCCGCCGGCGCTTGGGCCTGGAAAGACGCCTATGAGGCCTGCGAGGCGGCGCAGCTCCTGTTCCTTCGTCGGTTCGGACCGGCGATCA
Organism: Methylobacterium isbiliense; assembly: GCF_022179325.1. Classification (GTDB taxonomy): domain Bacteria; phylum Pseudomonadota; class Alphaproteobacteria; order Rhizobiales; family Beijerinckiaceae; genus Methylobacterium; species Methylobacterium isbiliense. The sequence goes on from NZ_BPQQ01000066.1 coordinate 21,771, forward strand.
ACGCGCGTCCTGCTGCCGCCCAGCTCGCGATGTTGGCAAAGGTCGTGGCGCTCGTGCCCTCCCAGACGAGGCGTTCGGAGGAGAGCCAGGCGCTGCAGCAATTCTCCACCCCGCTGCCGCTGGCCTTCGTTGCGGCCTGCGCCGCTGCGATCACGCCTGCGGACCTCGTCCTGGAGCCCTCCGCCGGCACGGGGCTGCTCGCCGTCTTCGCAGAGCTGGCGCGCGCCTCGCTCGTCTTGAACGAGCTGGGCGACGCCCGCGCGGAACTCCTCACCCGACTCTTCCCGGCCACGATCGTCACCCGCCATGACGCGGCGCATATCCACGATCATCTCGACCCGGCCATACGGCCATCCGTCGTGATGATGAACCCGCCCTTCTCTGCCGGCGCGCATGTTGAGGGCCGCGTTGCCGACGCCGCCCTCCGGCACGTCAGCTCGGCGCTCGCCCGTCTGCCAGAGGATGGTCGCCTCGTCGCGATCACGGGCGCCAGCCTGTCGCCCGAGAGCCCGTCCTGGCGCGGTGCCTTCGTGCGCTTGCAGGAGCGTGGGCGCGTCGTGTTCAGCGCCGCCATCGACGGCCGGGCCTATGCCCGCCACGGCACGACGACAGACACCCGGCTCACGGTGATCGACCGCGTGCCGGCAGCCGATCCTTCCTGCTTTCCGGAATCGCCCGGGGTTGCTTCGGACGCGGCCACGCTGCTCCGGTGGGTGGCCGAGTACGTGCCGCCTCGCACGGCGATCACGGCGAGCCGGACAAGTGTCGTCCCGACCCTCCGCAAGGCCGCTTCTCCGGTCCCACGGTCATCGGCGCGCGTGGCGCGTCCGCTCGCGCCCGTTGCCGCCGATGCGGTCGAGCTCGGCTACGAGACCTGCGACTGGGCGCCTGCCCAGGGGCGTCCCCTCAGCGAGGCGCTCTACGAGCCGTACGCGCTTCAGTCAGTCCGCATCCCGGACGGGGCCGCACATCCGACTCCGCTCGTTCAGTCCGCGGCGATGGCCTCGGTCGCCCTGCCGAAGCCGAGCTATCGGCCGCACCTGCCGTCGAGGCTCGTTGCGATGGGGCCTCTGTCCGACGCGCAGCTCGAGACGGTGGTCTACGCCGGGGAAGCCCATGCGGGGCACCTCGCCGGCTCCTGGACGGTCGACGCGACCTTCGACCAGGTCTCGGCTGCGGCCGACGCTGCGGAAGGCGCAGTCCGCTTTCGACGCGGGTTCATGCTGGGAGACGGCACCGGCGCGGGCAAGGGCCGCCAAGTCGCGGGCATCATCCTCGACAACTGGCTAAAGGGTCGCCGGCGCGCTGTCTGGGTCTCGAAGTCCGACACGCTGATCGAGGACGCGCAGCGCGACTGGTCGGCGCTCGGCCAGGAGCGCCTCCTCATCCAGCCGCTGTCGCGCTTCCGCCAGGGCGCGCCCATCCGCCTTGACGAGGCGATCCTGTTCACGACCTACGCCACGCTTCGCTCCGACGCCCGAGAGGAGCGCTGCTCGCGGCTCCAGCAGATCCTGGACTGGTTAGGGCCCGACTTCGACGGAGTGATCGTCTTCGACGAGAGCCACGCCATGCAGAATGCCGCAGGCTCCAAGAGCGAACGCGGCGATACCGCGCCCTCGCAGCAGGGCCGCGCGGGACTGCGCCTGCAGCACGCGCTGCCCGACGCCCGCGTGCTCTACGTCTCGGCGACCGGGGCGACCACGGTCCATAACCTCGCCTATGCGCAGCGGTTGGGGCTCTGGGGCGGCGAGGACTTCCCGTTCGCCACCCGCGCCGAGTTCGTCCAGGCGATCGAGGCCGGTGGCGTCGCCGCGATGGAGGTGCTCGCCCGCGACCTGAAGAGCCTCGGGCTCTACACCGCCCGCTCGCTCTCCTATGAGGGCGTGGAATACGAGCTGGTAGACCACGAGCTCACCCCCGAGCAGACCCGCATCTACGATGCCTATGCCGGCGCGTTCGAGGTCATCCACAACAACCTCTCGGCCGCGATGGAAGCGGCGAACATCACCGGGGCGGAAGGCACGTTGAACCGGCAAGCCAAGTCGGCCGCGCGCTCGGCATTCGAAAGCGCGAAACAGCGCTTCTTCAACCACCTGATCACGGCGATGAAGACGCCGACGCTGATCCGCAGCGTCGAGCGGGACCTCAGCGAGGGCCACGCCTGCGTCGTCCAGATCGTGTCGACCGGCGAGGCGCTGATGGAGCGCCGCCTCGCGGAGATCCCGACCGAGGAGTGGGGCGACGTCGCCGTCGACATCACTCCGCGCGAATACGTGTTATGCCGAGATCGGCATAAGACATTATATCCCAAGTCCCCGTTATGCTGAGTGGGGATGGTCAAGGTCTTGGTAGGACGAGCCATTTGCCGCCTCCGCTTGGCATGATCCCGGTCCTCCCGCTCTCTCGACCGGAAGGACCTCATGACCACCCCTCAGCCCTCGACCTCTCGCCTGGGCGAGACGCACGCCGCCCTGATCAGCAGGTTTCTGTCGGATTGCGGGCCGCCGCGCTCCACCACCTCTCTCGCGCACGCGGGCAGCGCGGCGCGGCACTTCCTGCGCTGGACGAGCACGCACCACATCCCGATCGACGTCATCGACGACGATGTCGTGGAACGGTTTCGCCGGCACCGCTGCGCCTGCCCTCGCTACAGCGCACGTCAGGTGCGGGAGCCGGCCTATCTCGGCCAGGTCCGGCGCTTCGTCTGCTTCCTGGAGAATCAGGGCGCAATCGTCGCCCCAAGCGATCGGGTCGATGTTGGGGCATATCTCGACGGGTTTGCCGAGCATCTCGCCGCGCTTGGCCACGGCCGTAGCGTCAGGCTCGGCTATTCCGCGCAGGCAGCGCACTTCGTGAGCTGGCTGCGCGTCTCGCGTATCCGCTGGACCGCCCTTGACGAGGGCGCGATCGAGCGCTTCGCGCTTCACAAGTGTCGCTGCCCGATCAGGGCAAAGCGCGGCGTCCGCGTGCCGGGGACCGGACCGGCGCACCGGCGCCGGGGTGCACGTCGGTTCTGCGCCTACCTGCGCAGGCAAGGCGCGATAGCGCCCTGCCTGGCGGTGGAAGGCCGGCCAACGGACGGCCCCCTCGGCGCTTACCGGACCTGGCTCGCGCAGGAGCGGGGTGCGACCGATGCGACGATCCGGCGATACATCCAGGAGGCGACCCGCTGGCTGCCGAGGCTCGGCCCTGATCCGGCGCGCTACACAGCGGCGGCCGTTCGATCGGTCGTGATCGAGCAGGAGCCAAGCCGCTCACGGTCCTCGATCCGCATGACGGTGACGGTGCTGCGCTCGTTCCTGCGCTTTGCGGCAAGCGCCAGCGCGTGCTCCGCAGCGCTCGCCGAGGCGGTTCCGCCCGCCGTCCGGCGCCGGTTGGCGACACTGCCTCGCTACGCCGCGCCGTCGACAATCGAGGCAATCATCGCGTCGTGCGACGGCACGACGCCGGTCGGCGTCCGCGACCGCGCGATCATCCTGCTGCTCGCGCGCCTCGGGCTGCGCGCCGCCGACGTCTGGCGACTGCGTCTCGAGGACGTCGATTGGCGTGATGGCCGCCTCCGGCTGCACGGGAAGCAGCGGCGCTCGGTCGCCATGCCGCTCCCCCAGGACGTGGGTGAGGCGCTGCTCGCCTACATCACCGGAAGCCGCCCCGTCGTCGCCGAGCAGCACGTGTTCCTCCGCGCCCAGGCACCCTTCACTCCCTTCCGCTCGGCAGCCGAGATCGCGGGCATCGTCGCCCGCGTGCTGAAGCGGGGCGGGATCGCGGGCGTGCCGACCGGCGCGCACATGTTTGCGTATTCCGATCGATCCGGCCGGGGATTCCGATGTGAAGCCGGCCACCGCTCCGATATGAAGCCGGCCAGCATTCCAACATGAAGGCGGCCAGGTGCGGTGGCTTTCCCGCGGGTCGAGGATGAAGATCACGACGGTGGGGCGCGGGGTCAAGCGGCCTTGTCTGCGGCCTTCCGCTTTCGCAGGCTCTCGCCGGAGAGTTCGATGCGGTAAGCGTTGTGGACCACCCGGTCCAGCACGGCGTCCGCCAGGGTGGGGATGCCGATGATGTCGTACCAGCGATCGACCGGAACCTGGCTTGTGATGAGGAGAGAGCCCGCGTCGTAGCGGTCCTCGACGATCTCCAGAAGGTCACGCGATTGCTCCGGGAGGAGCGGCTCGGGCCCCCAGTCGTCGAGCACGAGCAGGTTGACGCGTGCGAGCTGGCGCAAGAGCTTGCCGTAGCGCCCGTCGCCGCGGGCAAGGCCGAGCGCCGCGAACAGCCGTGGCACCCGGAAGTAGAGCACCGAGAGGTCTTCCCGGCAGGCTTTGTGCCCGAGTGCGCAGGCGAGCCAGCTTTTGCCGACGCCGCATGGCCCGGTGATGACGAGATTACGTCGGGTTCGGATCCAGTCGCAGGCAGCGAGCTTGAGGAACAGGGCGCGGTCGAGGCCGCGATGGGCGCGGTAATCGACGTCCTCGACGCTGGCGGGATGGCGAAGGTGTGCCGCCCGGGCGCGGGTCTCGAAGCGCTTCTGCTGTCGCAAGGTGCTCTCGTGATCGAGGAGGAGCCCCAGCCACTCGGCGTGGTCGAGAGAGCGGGCCTCGGGATTGGCCTCGAGAGCCTTGTAGCCCTGGGCCATGCCATGCAGGCCGAGCGCGTGCAGGAGATCGAGGGTTGGGTGGGTCAGCATCGTGGTCTCCGTCAGTGGAAGTAGCGCGGGCCGCGCAGGTTGGGGTGGTCGATCACGGGCGCGCTCCCGGATGGGCGCGGCGCGCGGTCGAGGTTGTTGGCGAGGATCGACGCGATACTCTTGTAGGTGAGCGCTCCGACCGCGACGGCTCTGGCCGAGACGGCTTCGACCCGCGCGGGATCGAGGCCACGGAAGAGGCGAAGGACGCCCAGGCAGGTCCGGAAGCCCTGCTCGGGATGGGGCCGATGGTGAAGCATCGCGATGACGAGCCCCTCCGTCTCGGGGCCGAACGCGCGGGCCCAGCGCCGGAAGCGCTCGGGCGTCCACTCCGCGTAGCGCCGGTGGGCACTGGGCATGTGATCGGGATCGGTGCCATGGCGGCTCCCGCCATATCGGCGCTCGTGCGCGGCCACCCGCTGACCGCGGTGGAACACCTCGACGGTGCGGGTGGTCAGCCGGAGGTCGACCTGCTCGCGGATGAGACCGTGCGGGACCGAGTACAGGAAGCCGGACGCCTCGACGTGATAATCGAGGTTCACGCGGGCGAGGCGCCATTCGGCAAACTCGTACTCGCCCGCCGGCAAGGGCCGCAGCGCCGGGCGCTCGACCGCCTCGAACAGGGCCCGTCGGCTGGTGCCCAGACGGCGCATGAGGTGAGCGTTGATGCGCTCCACCATCGTGGCAATGGCGGCGTTGCATTCGGCGAGCGAGAAGAAGGTGAGACGGCGCAGGCGACCCAAGATGTAGGTCTGGGCGAAGCGCACGCCTGCCTCCACCTTCGCCTTGTCCCGCGGCTTCCTCGGCCGAGCCGGCAAGATCCCGACGCCGTAATGATGCGCCATCATGCCGTAGGAGCGGTTGAGTTCGGGGTCGTAGAAGGAGGCCTTGTGGATGCCGCTCTTCAGGTTGTCGGGCACCACGAGACGCGGCACGCCGCCGAGGAATCGGAACAGGCGCACATGCGCGCCGATCCAGTCCGGAAGCGCCTGGCTCCAGGTCGCCTCGGCATAGGTGAGGCTGGAGGCGCCGAGCACGGCCACGAAGATCTCGGCCTCGCGCACGACGCCGGTGGATGGATCGACGACCGGGACCTTCTTGCCCGAGTAGTCGACGAAGACCTTGTCGCCCGCCGCATGATGCTGCCGCATCACGGGCGTGAGGCGGCGCTCGAACTCGCGGAAGAGGTCGCAGAAGCGCGAGTAGCCGTAGCCGCCCGGATGCGCGTCCCGGTACTCTTCCCAGAGCACCATCAGGTTGACGCCCGGCCGCCTCATCTCCCGGGCCAGCGACGGCCAGTCCGGTTCGACCCGTCGGCGGGCACCCTGCTTCACGCCCGCCCGGGCAAAGAGACGCTCCTCGAGCACCGCGTCGGTGATCTCGGGCCCAAGCGGCCACGTGAGGCCCGCCGCGGCAGCGCGTCCAAGGTTGTCCTGCACCGTCGATCGCGCGATCCGGAGCGTTCGCCCGATCTCGCGCGCGCTCACTCCATCGCGGGCCAGCCGCAGCATCTGTCGGATCTGTCGCATGGTCAGCTCTCTCCCGGCCGGCATCCCGTTCTCCTCGTCAGTGAGGAGGGGATGCCGCGGTTGCTGACCCGCGGGGAACGCCGCCGATATCGGCTACACGGTGGCCGGCTTCATGTTGGAATGCTGGCCGGCTTCATATCGGAACGGTGGCCGACATCATCTCGGAACCGGTGGCCGGCTTCGATCGGAATCCGCACATGTTCCGGCACTCGCTGGCGAGCGGACTGCTGCGCGCCGGCTCGAACCTGGATGCGATCGGCACGGTCCTGAGGCACCGCTCGCCCGAGAGCACCGCGATCTACGCCAAGGTCGATACCGCCATGCTGGTGGAGGTCGCCCAGCCCTGGCCGGGAGACGCGTCATGCTGATCGCCGACGTCGAACGCTATGTCGCCCTGCAGCGCAGCCTCGGCCTTCGCTTCGATGAGCAGGCGCGGCTTCTCCTCTGTTATGCCCGGTTCGCCTCGGCGGCCGGCGATGGCTTCGTCGTCACGCAGCGCGTGCGCGCGTGGTCGAGCGAGGCGACCTCGCCGCGGCAGGCCCGCCTCCGCTACGACACGGCTCGGCGCTTCGCAGCCTTCCTGCGGGCCGAGGACGGCCGCCACGAGGTCCCGCCCTCAGGGGCGTTCGGCCGGGGCAGGCGGCCCCGCCCTGCGCCCTACCTGCTGTCGCCGAGCGAGATCGCGGCGATCATGACCGCCGCCCTCGATGTCCCGCCCAAGGGGACCATCAGCCCACTGACCTACCATCACCTGTTCGGGCTTCTGGCCGCCACAGGCCTGCGCATCTCCGAAGCGCTGGCCCTGAAGCGCACCGATCTGACCGACGACGGCCTGGTCGTGCGCAGGGGCAAGTTCGCCAAGAGCCGCCTCCTTCCCCTGCACCCGAGCACACGAGCGGCGCTCGACCGCTATCTCGTCGCTCGCCAGCGCCTCGGCGCGGGCGGCGACGACCTGTTCGTCGTCAGGCATGGCCGCGCCCCGACCAAGGTCCGCGTGTACTGCGTCTTCGTGCGCCTCGCCCGCGCGCTCGGCATCCGCGGCGTGCAGGGTGCTCGAGGGCCGCGCCTGCACGATCTCCGACACTCCTTCGCGGTCAGATCTCTCACGGCCTGTCCGCCCGACCGCACAGCGGTGACGCGGCACATGCTGGCGCTCAGCACCTACATGGGCCACGCCGACGTGGCGGCCACCTACTGGTACCTCCAGGCGACGCCGGTCCTGCTGAACGGCATCGCTGCGGCGGCCGAGCAGGCCTTCGCGGGAGGCGCGGCATGACCCCTCTCGCACCCTACCTGACCGCCTTCCTCAAGGATCACCTGCCACGGGAGCGCGGCGCGAGCCGGCACACGATCGCGTCCTACGCGGACACGTTCGCCCTGCTCCTGCGCTTCGCATCCGCCCGGGTGAAGCGCAGGCCGGGCGACCTTCGGGTCGAGGATCTCGACGTGATACTCGTGCGCGCCTTCCTCGATCACCTGGAAAGCGAGCGCAACAACGTCCCGCGCTCACGCAACGCCCGTTTCTCGGCCATCCGGACCTTCTTCCGCTACATCGAGTACCGGGTTCCGGCCTGCCTTGAGCAGGCGGTGAGCATCCGCGCGCTGCCGATCAAGCGAACCGACACGAGGCTCATCGACTATCTCACCCGAGACGAGATGAAGGCGCTGCTCGACGCACCCGATCCGCGCTCCGTCGGAGGCCTGCGCGACCGCGCCATGTTGCATCTCGCCTATGCCGGGGGCTTGCGCGCATCCGAGCTCTTGTCGCTGCGCCTCGAGGACTTCCCCGACCGCTCACTCGGGACGGTGCGCGTTCTCGGCAAGGGGCGACGCGAGCGTGTGCTGCCTCTGTGGCGCGAGACGCAGGCCGCGCTGCGCGCCTGGCTCGCGGTCCGGCCGACCGGTCAGGGACCCGAGCTGTTCCTCAACCGGGATGGCGGGCCCATGACGCGGGACGGCTTCGCGCACCGGCTGGCGGGGCATGTCGAGGCGGCGACGCGCAAGGCGCCATCGCTCGCCTCGAAGCGGGTCACGCCGCACGTGCTGCGCCACAGCTGCGCCATGCACACGCTCGCCGCCACCGGCGATATCCGCAAGGTGGCGCTGTGGCTCGGTCACGCCAGCATCCAGAGCACCGAGCATTACCTGCGCGCGGACCCGGCGGAGAAGCTCGCAGTGCTGGCCGCGCACGGTCCGCCTGCACTCAAGGCCGGCCGCTTCCGGCTACCCTCCGACCAGCTGATGGCGGTGCTCGCGGCCGCACGCAACCCGAGGGCGCCCAGCGTCGATCGGGTGCCGTAAGCGCCGGCTCAGGGAGGGCCCCCAGGCGAGAGGTCGAGGGCTGAGGGGTGGTCATGAGGTCCTTCCGGTCGAGAGAGCGGGAGGACCGGGATCATGCCAAGCGGAGGCGGCAAATGGCTCGTCCTACCAAGACCTTGACCATCCCCACTCAGCATAACGGGGACTTGGGATATTACGTCCTCGACTATCTCGCGCATTCGTTTCCGACCCAGCTGTTCGAGGAGTTCACCGACGGCGAGGGCAACCTCTCGTCCCGGCCGGTCTACCGTGATGGCCAGCCGGTGCAGTGCCGCGATGCCGTGGAACGGCGGGACCGGTTACTTGAGCACCTGGCGGCTCTGCCGCCGGTCCAGGGCGCGCTCGACCAGGTTGTTCAGCGGTTCGGGACCGAGCATGTGGCCGAGGTGACCGGTCGCTCGCGCCGCATCGTGCGAAAGCTCGGGTCGGACGGCGAGATGCGCCTTGCCGTCGAGAGCCGTGCCGGCTCCGCCAACCTGGCCGAGACCGCCGCCTTCCAGGATGACGACAAGCGCATCCTGATTTTCTCGGAGGCTGGCGGCACCGGCCGCAGCTACCACGCTGACCTTGGCGCGAAGAACCGGCGGCTTCGCGTCCACTACCTGCTCGAAGCAGGGTGGAAGGCCGACGCCGCGATCCAGGGCCTCGGGCGCACCAACCGCACCAACCAGGCCCAGCCGCCGCTCTTCCGACCCATCGCTACCGATGTGAAAGCCGAGAAGCGTTTCCTTTCCACCATCGCGCGCCGTCTCGATACGCTCGGCGCGATCACCCGCGGCCAACGCCAGACCGGCGGCCAGGGCCTGTTCCGGGCCGACGACAATCTGGAGAGCGTCTATGCGCGGGCGGCGCTCCGGCAGCTCTACATGCTGCTCTATGCCGGCAAGGTCGAGGGCTGCTCGCTCCAGCGCTTCGAGGATGCGACGGGGCTGTCGCTCACCGACCGCGACGGCTCCCTCAAGGAGGAGCTGCCGCCGATCACGCAGTTCCTCAACCGCCTCCTCGCGCTCACCATCGGCCTGCAGAACACCCTGTTCGACGTGTTCGATGGCCTGCTGCGGGCGAAGATCGAAGGGGCGATCGCGTCCGGCGCCTACGACCGCGGGGTCGAGACGATCACGGCCGAGAGCCTAACCGTCGCCGAGCGGAGGACGATCTACACGCACCCGGGCACCGGCGCGGAGACACAGGTGTTCACGGTCGCCCGACGCGACCGGAACGAGCCCCTCGCGCTGGCTGAGGCTTTGGACCGAGCCCGCGAACGAGGCTGCCGGTTGCTCGTCAACGCCAAGTCGCACCGGGCTGCCGTGCAGATTCCGGCGCCGAGCCTCGTCCTCGACGACGGGGAGGTTGAGCGGCGCATCCGGTTGCTGCGGCCGATGGAGCGCATCTCGATGGCGTCCGCGATGCTGGAGGCGACCTCGTGGGAGGAGGCCAACGAGGATGCGTTCGCGTCCGCATGGGCGAGCGAGCTCGCCGAGGTGCCGGCCTTCACCGAAAGCGCGCTGTACGTCGTGACCGGCTTGCTGCTGCCGATCTGGCGGCGGCTGCCCGACGAGGGCTGCCGGGTCTATCGGCTCCAGACCGATGACGGCGAGCGCATCATCGGACGCCAGGTCTCGCCCGCCTGGGTCGCGCAGGCGCTCGGGGCCGACGCTCCGGCACTTCCTGCGGGGGACGCCTGGATCGCGGTGTTGGACAAGGGCGCAGTGCTGCACCTCGCCGAGGGTCTGACCGTCCGCCGCGCCACCGTCATGGGCGGCGTTCGGGTCGAGGTCACGGGCTTTTCGGACGGCATGGTCGAACGGCTGAAGGCGATGGGGCTCGTCTCCGAGATCATCGCCTGGAAGCTCCGCCTGTTTGTGCCGACCGGCGAGCGCGGGCCTGCACTCCTCGGATCGCTGCTCGAGCGTCACCCGTTGGCGCGGGTCGCCGACCGTGCCGCGGCCTGAGGGAGCCATGCCATGTCGGGCCAGGCTTCCGAACTGGCGCGCCGCCTCGCGCGTGAGGCCGAGGCGGTGTGCCGTCATTACCTCTCCAACGGGCGTCGCCAGGGCCGCTACTGGACGGTGGGCGACGTTCGCAACACGCCCGGCCGGTCGATGTTCGTCCGGCTCGGCGGGCCGGAATCCGGTCCCGGCGCCGCCGGGCATTGGACCGATGCCGCCTCGGCCGAACACGGCGATCTCCTCGACGTCATCCGGGAGAGCTGCGGGTTCATCGACTTTCGGGATGCCACCGATGAGGCACGCCGCTTTCTGAGCCTGCCACGCGCCGAACCGCACCGTAGTCCAAAGCCCGCTCGCACACCCGTTCCCGTCGGATCGCCGGAAGCGGCTCAGCGGCTCTTCGCCATGTCGCAGCCGATCCGCCGGACGCTCGTTGAGACCTACCTGCGCAATCGCGGCATCAAGGCTCTTCATGATGCGGGCGCGCTGCGCTTCCATCCGCGCTGCTACTATCGCCCGGACGACAGTTCGCCGACCGAGACCTGGCCAGCGATGATCGCCGCCGTCACCGATCTTGCCGGCGCCATCACCGGGGCGCACCGGACATGGCTTGCGCCGGACGGTTTCGGCAAGGCGCCGGTCTCGACGCCGCGCCGCGCCATGGGCCATCTCCTGGGCAACGGCGTCCGGTTCGGGGTGGCGGCAGACGTCATGGCGGCAGGCGAAGGCATCGAGACGATGCTGTCGCTGCGGCAGGTCGTGCCCACACTGCCGATGACGGCCGCGCTCTCGGCCAACCATCTCGCCGCCCTGGAGCTGCCGTCGACGCTGCGCCGGCTCTACCTCGCGCGAGACGACGATCCCGCAGGACACCGCGCGGTGGAGACGCTGGCCACCCGCGCCGGCGAGGCCGGGATCGAGGCGCTGACGCTCGACTCGGCACTCGGCGACTTCAACGAGGATCTCCGCAAGCTCGGACGCAGTGCTCTGGTGGCCGGGTTGCGGGTGCAACTCGCCCCGGAGGACGTGGCGCAGTTTCTGGTGCTGGAGGGATGAGGCCGGGATGAGGGTGACGGCTCGCGCCCGCAGGATCGATCGGCGGAAACGCTGCCGGGCGTGAGAGCCGCGCCTTCGGCCTTCCGAGAGGGCGATCGGACCGGAGCCGTCCCGGTCCGGCAACGGCTGCGGCCGACTCTTTTCCGCCGGCCCGCGAGCGGGCCTTTGCATCGCGAAGCAAAAGAGCCGGCCTTCGCCGTCCTCCGCGTGCGCTTCGGCCGCCGGCAGAGCCCGGCGGTGCAGGCCCGGTCCGCCCCCGCTCTTCGTCGCCCAGGAAGGCCGCGAGAGGCGCGGCCCCGACCCGGAGGCGAACCACCATGACGACCAATCCCGACCACGAGCTCACGACCGAATCCCCGACCGCCACCATCCTCCACGAACTCCAGCTCCATGGCTTCCGCCCCTTCGAGGACGAGCCCGATCCGCGGCCACTGCCCGAAGCGCACCGCGTCACTGGAGCGCTCGCCGACATCTTCGACGCCATGGTCTCGACACTGGAGGACACGCGCCTCGAACCCGACCTCGCAAATCTGCTCTGGGGCCAGGTCAACCTGTTCCACCGCGCCGCCGAGCGGATCGATCGCGAGCTCGACGACAACGAGCAGGCGCAGAAGCGTTCTCAGCGCGAACAGGACGGCTCCGAGGTCCGATCGGTCGAGCTGGAGCGGCTCACGGCCGAGGGCTTGACGCTGATTGAACGCCGCAACGCCTTCGAGCTGATGCGCGACACCGCCGCCGACCTCTACGAGCGGCACACCCGCTCAGCCTGGCGTCCTCGCTCAGGGTCGATGGTGAACCACAAGACGCTCACCGCGGCCATGATCGACAGCCGCGACTTCATCGCCGCCCGCAGGCGAGCCGAGACGGAGGTCATGCTCCCCACTGGAGCCAAGGTCGCGTTCACCGGCGGGCTCGACTTCAACGACCACCGCGCTATCTGGGCCGCGCTCGACAAGGTCCACGCCAAGCACCCCGGCATGGTTCTCCTGCACGGCGGTTCGCCCAAAGGCGCCGAGCGCATCGCCGCCTGCTGGGCCGACACCCGCAAGGTGACGCAGATCGCCTTCAAGCCCGACTGGGCCAAGCATCAGAAGGCGGCGCCGTTCAAGCGCAACGACCAGCTCCTCGAAGTTCTGCCGATCGGGGCCGTCGTGTTCCCCGGCTCCGGCATCTCCGACAACCTCGCCGATAAGGCCAAGAAGCTCGGCATCCCGCTCTTCGACTTCCGCAAGGGAGGCGCGGCGTGAGAGCGCCGCCCTTCCGCGACAGCCCGACGAGCCAGCATTCCCGGTGGGACTAGCATCACAATGGTCACGACTGCTTCTGGCGAGCCGCTGGCCATCGATCTGCTATCATGCCAGGAGAGGTCTCGCCGTCCCCATGCCGGATGCGGCTCGCTGTCGCGTAGGAGCGGACACGAGCTGCAATGCGAACCATACTCGAGCGACAAGCTTCCTTATGGCGAAACGACCGAAGCGGCGTCTCGTCACAGAGCGCTCCAGTGACAACGATAAACGACAACTGCGTGAGCCGGTGCCCACGACTGCAGGCCTTTGCGCTTTGGCAGCCCGAGCGTCCTATGCGGGGTCCGGCAAGCATAAGGAGCAGCCGAGGGCGTTTGACCTGGAACCGGCGGCTTCAGATGCGGATGACACGTTCTGCGATGGCCACGCTGGGTTCACGCCCGAGGATATGGCCCGCGTTCCGGCTCTGGTAGAGCGTGGCATCACCGCTGGCCTCATCGGTCACAATGACAAACAGGGCGACCCGACGATCATCTGGACCGTTGATGATGACGGCTGGATCTACGAGGGACGGATCACGACCCCGACCCAGGCCATCTACCACGGGTATCCGCTGCTTCCCTCAGACGCCTTCGCTAAGAAGGTCATCGCTCGTTATACCGAGTACGTCTATACTCCCGGGAATACACATCTCCTTTTCAGTCTTGAGCAAGCCATGGAACGCTACGCGTGATCGATAAGAGCTTCGGCATCTACGCTGTTTGGAAATCCACGCCGGACGTGGGTGCCCGCGATGTCGCAGAACTCCGCATTGTGTCAGGCGAGCAAGTGCTGACGCGACTGGTCGAGGTTGCGACGCAAGCCATGCGAGATCATTTCCGCACCTCCGCCGTGAGTCTTGCGCTTTGGCTTGCCGACAATTGGTGGCGGCTGCGGTGGGAGCCGTTTCTAGGCAAGAGGCCGTCCGCAGACTGGCGCCTACGTCATGAGCTAACCTCGGTGGGCAGCGGCGCCGCTTGGCCGCCAATCATGATCTACGGGACTGGTCCACGGGTTGTCCTCGCACCGGCATTCGGCGCCCGGCCGACAACCGGTCCCATCCGCTATCTTGAGTTGGAGACGGTTCACGTCCTGCCTGGGAATCACTTCGAGGAGGCGTTGGACAGGTTCTTCGAACAGGTTCTCGAGTCCTGCGCTCAAGCACAGGACGGGACGGTCCTCGCCAGCCTGGTGAGCGAGCTCGCGGCGGAGCGCGCGGATGCTGACATTGCTGCATGGCGCAGGCTTGAAGCCCGCCTTGGCTTTGATCCGGATTGCGCACCTGACGGTCTGATCGAGGGCATGACGGCTCTCGGGTCCTCCCTCGGCGAGAACGGGATCGAGGAAGCGGCTCTATCAGCTCCCGGTGAGGCGTCTGCTAAATACCTGAAGAAGGCCGTCGCAGCTTCCCACGTGTCCGAGCTGACCGTGGCCCTCTCGGTCGCCGAATCCGTCAGTCGCGAAATCTTTGAGACGCCAGCTCCAGCTTGGAAATGGGGCGAAGATGCCGCTTGGCAGGTCCGCAACCGGCTAGGTGTCTCGGCAGATCGGTTCGATACTGATGCCATGGCTGAGATGCTCGAGGTCTCGTGGGAGAAGCTGACGGCGGCCTCGGCCACAGCGAGCCGCCTTCCCTACGCCGCGCTGCTCCGCGAGCGCGACCAGCACGCTAAGCTGGCCCTCCAGACCAGAACTGCGGTGGATCGCAGATTCGAACTGGCGCGGATTATTGCCGACGCCATTTGGATCTCTGGGGAGTCGCTTGGTGTCATTAGTCGAGCGAAGACCGAGCGGCAGAAATTCCAGCGTGGGTTTGCGCAGAACCTGCTCTGCCCCTTCTCCGAAGTGCGACGATACGTCGACATAGAGGCTCCGACGGACGAACAGATCGACGCGGCTGCCAGGCACTTCCACGTGCACCGCAACGTCGTCGAAACGCTGCTCGTCAACAAGAATGTGCTCCCGCGAGAGACCCTGCTGGAGCGCCTTGAGGCTGCGTAGAGATCGCCAGCTGCACAGCACGCTTCACGAGACGACGTGGCCCAGCGCCCGCTCCTCAACCTGAGATCTTTGGGTTGCTCTGCACTCGTCTGGGTCGGTCAGCAGTGGCCCTGGCCGTCAAGCGGCACGTCTTCCGCCGTCCATTAATCCTCTGGTTCTCTGTGGGTGCGGGTTCCGGCCGGGAGGGGGCGTTCGGCGCTTGAGCTGGCGGGCGGCTCTTCTCGGTGTTTCGGGCGACGGCGCGGCACGGCGAAGGGAGGTCGAGGAGGCTCAGCTCTCGGGTCGCGAATGTCCTACTCGGACAGCCGAGATCGGCCTGGTGGCCGGCGTTTGGGCTGCCGCTCAGGCGGTGCGCCGGTTCTGGCGCGGGCCGAGGGAGCGCCATGTCTCTCCTGGGGAGGGGTTCATGGGGTCGGCACACCCATGTCGCGGGCCTTGATTGGTGGGATCTGGCCGAGGTCCGGCTTCGCCTCGATCGCCTCCGCAACGGCGTCGTCGACTATTTTCCCCTGCTCGTGCCGAGCATTCCTCGCGCAACAAAATAGCCGCCTTTGGCCGTCCTCCGCTCTGCTGCGGCCTTGTCAGGTGCGGGTCGCTCGCCCCCGGCCTCTTCGATCCCATCAAGGCCGCGATGGGCGCGGCCGAGATGAACCTCACGGAGAGACAGTCATGGCGATCATCGGCACCTTCACCCAGACCAACAACGGCCTCGCCGGCTCGGTCAAGACCCTCACCCTCAACGCCAAGGTCCGCTTCGTCCCGGTCGAGAAGGACAACGACAAGAGCCCCGACTTCCGCATCATCGCCGGCACCACCAACGTCGAGCTCGGCGCCGCCTGGAAGAAGACCTCGAAGGAGGGCCGGCCCTACACCTCGGTCAAGCTCGACGACCCGAGCTTCCCGGCTCCGATCTACGCCTCCCTGGTCGAGGGCGAGGACGGCGCCAGCAGCCTGATCTGGTCCCGCTGAAACCGGACGGGGGGCGGCAACGCCCCCTCCCCCTCTCGCGCTCCCGGAGCCGGTCTCCCAGCGCGACGCCAGCGGATTACAGCCGCTCGCTGACAGCGGCTCCGCGGCGGGGACCGTCAGGATGCCAGCCGCCGGCGCTCGACGCCGGCGATCCCACCCAGAGCCGGCCTAGGAGCGCGCTACAAATGAATCTTGCGGACCTCCCGCGACCACCAGTCGTGACCGGCGGTCGTTCGGGCTCCCGAACAGCGGCACCGAACCGACAGCGGTTGCCACCGCCAAGGCGGACGATGACGCCCACCAAACGGCCGGGGTGAAAGGGCCGGGGGCCAGAGGGGCGCCCACGCCTCCCCCTCAGCCCTTGGAGGCCACCAGCACAGTCCAAAGCGCGATAGCGCGCCGCTGAACCAGTTCGAGCGGATAACCGCTTGCCGAGGAACACGGCCGCAAAGGGCGGCGAGGACGAGCGTTTCTACTCGGGCGAGCCAGCGAGTTCGCCGAAGTTCGTGATCGTCACGCTCGCCCCGTCCGGGAAGCGCGCCGTGATCTCGAGCGTGCCGCCCAAGGCCTCGACATAGCGGCGGAGGTTGCTAACGTACATGTCCGCCCGGCGCTCCATCTTGGCAACCGCCGGCTGGCCGACTTTCAATTCCCGCGCCAGGTCTTGCTGCGACTGCTCCCGAGCCTGCCGGAGCTCATGCAGAGTCATCTCCCGCAGCATCCGCTCTGTCGCGTCCCTATTCCGCGCCCGGCGCTCCGGCGATATCTTCGCCCGAAGGGTGTCAAAGGAACGATGCCCGCTCATGGGATCAACCCCTCTCGCCTGATACGCGTCGTAGAGCCGGTCGGCGGTCGGGATCATCTCGTCGTAGAAGCGGTCACCGCCAGTCTTGTCGCCGCCGATGAGCAGGATCGCCGTCCGCCGCGGATCGAAGGCGTAGAAGATCCGGATCGGAGCCCCGCCGCTCTGTACCCGCAGCTCACGCATGTGATCGTGCCTCGAGCCCTCAATCCCCGAGGAGTACGGGAACGGCAGGTTCGGCCCTCTGGCTTCCAAGAGCCCCACGAGGCGGTCGACGTCGTCCTGGACACCCTCGCTGATGGCCTCGTACCAGCTCCCGAACTCGCCCGTGTATTCGACGCTCCAGCTGACAGCACAATATATTCCATCGACGGAATTAGAGCAAGTGCTGACTGGAGATGTTTGGACCGCTAGGGATTAGGACCGCTCCCAGGCCAGCCGGATGATGTCGGCCGCCCTCTACCCGCGCGCCACGGCCCCCTTCTCAGGGCCACCTCCGGCGTCTTCAGCACCAGAAGGAGCGCACCGCCGGCCTTGCCGAGCCTTGCAAAGCGCCGAAGACCGCGTTTCGAACTCGGGCATCGGCGGCCGCACGGCGTAGCCGCGCCGTGATTTCCGACGTAGCCAATCCTCAAGCGCCTCGGTCGCTTTCACCCGATCCTCATAAAGGTCGAGCCGCACCCGGCCGCGGCAGCCAACGCGGCCCCATGCGCGCACAAGCGCCGCATCGCCGAACAAGGTCGGCTCGATGGACAACACGTAGAAGCGCGCCATGTTCAGCGCCGGATCGCGGCGCTCGAGCACCAAGACTTGCAGCGTGGGATCGGACATGCGCAAGCATCGCTTGCGCGGCAACACCGGTCCAATTCAAATCTTGAATCCATCCGGGTCCAACGATTCACACCCGTGATCGACGGCCGGTCCAACTCAGATGCTCCAGGCGCGATAGCGTCCTCGTCCGGTCGCTTCCCGCAACCCAAGCTCCGCGACAAGATTCTGGGCGCCGCGCGCCGTAATCCCGAGCTCCTTGGCGATCAGGGAGGCCGTGGCAACCGGTCGGGCCAACACCAGCTCGATCAAGCTCGGGAGGTGGGATGTCGATCGTCTTCCGCGGAGCCTTCTCTCCAGTTGGGCTCGTCCCAGCAGCAAGCGGTCGTGCTCCTTCATGCCGGCTTCCGCCGCTGCCGTGACCGCCTCCGCAAAAGCGAGCAGACGCGTGGTGCGGCTCGCACTGCGTCGGCGCTCGCGGGGAACCTGGCGCAATCCGACGTTCAGGCACATCAGATGCGCGACCGTCTTCCCTCGCTCCCGCAGGGCTGCAGCGATCAGGATCTGGCCGAGCCATGGGAGATGCTGCAGCGGGTCGAGCATCTGCCAGGCCTCAGATGCCAAAGCCGCAGCCATCAAAGGTGGGAGCTGCCGAGTGGCGTCGAGCGCGGAGCACCACTCCCGAAGCCGAGCATCCTCGTCCCAATCGAGATCGTAAACGAGCGGATCCCGCTCCCGCTTGGGTTCGAGCAAGCCATCCTGGAGGAGGCGCGAGGACCGGTCGAGAACGGCGTCGATCGCCGCAAACTCCTCGGTCAAATCATCTGGCTGGATTTCGGCATCTTCTGGTGCGTCGTCGACCTCCTCTCCATCCTGAACCTCATCGTGATCCGCGTCCCCCTCCCCTCCTTCCGTGCCGTGCGGGCCCTTGCGACCGCGGAGTTGCATGAGCCCTGCTCGGCTGAGAGCCCACGCCGGCTCGTTTGCCGCCACGAGCCGTCGGGCTCGCAAGACCGCGCGAGCCCGCGTCAGCTCGTGGGTTGGTGTCCGGATGTCCATGCCGGCGTCATGCAGGACGAGGTCCTCGAGGTGGACGAGTTCGCCGGCGAGCCAGAGCGACGCGCAGGCGTCGTGAAAGTGGGTGCGGCTTTTCCAGCCGCTTGCGACAGGACTGGTGCGCAGCCGCTCGTCAAGCCGCGCGAGGGCATCTTCGGCGACCGTAAAAGGCCTCCCCAGGACTTCCCATCCGACCGAGAGGTCAACGGCGTAAGTTATTGTTCGCAAAAGAGCCTCGGGGGCAAACGGAAATCAACCAGCACCTAGCTTCCGTCACTCCTGGGCCTTTGTCGAGCCTCTTTGTCGGCGCTTCCGGGTCCCTGCCTTTTCGCTATTCCGGCGAGCTCTCTTGGTCGCGTCTTGATCCCCGCGTCCTGGCATTCCCAGTAGAAACCGGGGCTCGGCCATCCAGGCCTACGTTGAATTCGGTGTCTTCAACCGGTCGTTTTCTCATGCCTCAAAGGGTTTGAAAACAGGGCCGATTGGGCCTACGAACGGCGGATAGCCCGGCGAATCGGCCCTGAACGGTCGCGGCACAGGGCGGTCCTCATGCTGATCGGCTACGCGCGCGTCTCGACGGACAAGCAGGACCTGACCGGCCAGCTGGCCTCACTGCGGCAGGCGGGCTGCACGCGAATCTTCGAGGAGCGTCTGTCCGGCGCCAGTCGGGCCCGTCCGGAGCTGACGAAGGCTCTGGCGGCGGTCGGACGCGGAGACGTGCTCGTCGTGGCGCGGCTCGATCGCCTGGCGCGATCCCTCTCTCATCTCCTTGCGGTGATTGAGGACCTGACCGGGCGCGGCGCGGGCTTCCGGTCGCTGGCGGATACGATCGACACCACAAGCCCGCATGGCATGCTCACCCTGCAGATCCTCGGCGCCGTCGCGGAGTTCGAGCGCCAGCTCATCCGCGAGCGCACCATGGTCGGGATCGAGGTGGCACGCGCCAAGGGCAAGAAGCCCGGAAACCCCCAGCTGCGCGCCGGCAACCCGGACGCGAAGCGGAAGATTGCGAGGGCCCGGGAGCAGGCTTACTTCGACAAGCTGAACGCCACCGCGAGCACCTGGCTTCCTATCGTCCGCCAGATGCGGCCACACCAGCGCTGGGAGGACGTCGTGAGGGTGCTCAATGCTCGAGCCGCGGACGGCGAGAGGTGGACCGTGGAGCGGCTTCGACGCGCCGTCGATCGCTTCATCGCCGACGGGCTTGCCGAGCCGGAGCTGCTCGGCAAAGCCACTCCCCGATCGGCGGACGATCGGCTCATGACCCTCGTCGCCGGAATGACGCGCGCCAATCCGGACATGACGCTCGCCGGCATCGGGGCACAGCTCGAGGCCATGTACGAACGTACGCCCTCTGGCGGGCGCCGGTGGGCTCCGGGTTCAGTGAAGAGCTTGCTCGACCGGGCTCGGAAACGTGGGTTGCTTCCGGTCTCGTCGGACCGGGCGTGACCTCACTCGCTCCGAACCACGCTCGCGTGGGCTTGACCTCGCGCAGCACGGCCGGTCGGGACGCCGCAGCAACTGCTGCGTTCTGCGCGGGCGTCTGCTATCGCCTCGACCTTCCAGTCTGCGCCTTGGTCGCGCCAGGGGGATGACGGCTCGCTGTCCGCCAATCCCGGTCGAACGACCTCTCAGGCGTGTCCGTACACGATAACCCGACCAGCCGGGTGCAGCTGGTTCAAGAGGTCGAACTCACCCGCGTTGCGGGTGAGGACGGGCACGCCCGCCTTCGCGGCGGAGAGATAGATGAGCGCATCGGCCAGCAACTCCTTGCGCTGATGCGACTGATAACCTTGCGTGCGGGTCAGCGATCCTGTGAGTATCCCCGCTCGGATCCAGACCTCGTCGTCCGGCGTCAACACTCGGTTCGCCGGAATGCGCCGCACGAGTTCCACATAGTGGCCTCGCATCGCACGATAGCGGGTCGCCTTCGGATCATGCAGGCTGAGCCCTTGCGCAAGCTCGCTCAGGCACACGACGCTGTGCAGCTGAGTCGCCTCACGGACCAGTTCGAATGCGGCCGAGGGCATCCGACCGGCGGCCATATCGACGTAAACCGTCGTATCGGGCAACAGCACCAATGGGCCTGGCCTCAGTTGCTCCGCGTGCAGCAGCTCCCTTGAGGTGCGATGCCGGAGCGCGCCGATCCGTTTCTCGGGCTTGGTCTGGCGGAGCAGCGCCTCGAGATCAAACGTCAAGCTGGTGGTCCGGTCCGAGCGTGCCGTAGGTCTCGATCATGTAGCGGCTCACCGGGTCCGGAAGGGCAAGCGTTGCCAGCGCAAGCTCGACGAGTTCTGTCGTGGACTCGATGCCGGTGCGTTCCTTGGCGGCCGCGATGAGAGCGCCCGTCGTCCGGATGCTGACATGGGCTGTCTTGTCTCCCGCGAGCAGGCCGGAGCTCTTGGCCTCTTCGAGTAGGCGGGTGTGGGGCAGCTGGGCGGACATGGCTTTCTCCGGATTGTGTGTAGAATAGGCGATCTTGTCACACAGAGCAAGGACGACATGGGCGCCTCCCTGCAGGACCGCGCTCTACTCGCGGCTACAGCCGCTCCCAGAGCCCGCAAGCGGTCTCCGCCCTCTGGGGTGACGATCGCTGGCGGGGTAGCGCGAGGGGCGAATCGCTCCTCCAACCCTTCCACCTCACCTGTGCCGCCTGGGAATGTGCTGACGACCGCTCGGCCTGAGGTCCCAGCACCTCCGTGCCACTCGGGCCCATGGCCGCTGCGCTGTTTCGGCTCTGCCACTGGGGCGTAAGCTTCGGCCGGGACTGGAGCGGACAGGGCTTGAGCTGGCGGGCGGCTCTTCTCGGTTCTGGGCGGCCCTCGTGCCGAGTGGTGGCAGCAATTTGGCCGTGGGGACCGGTGGGCCTCTCGCCGGGGTCATGGAGCCAGTGCGAGGCGGGTTCGGGCCTACCCGAGCGGGGTCCGCTGCGTTTTTTCTCCGGGGTTGCCGCCGGGGTCACTGCGTCTCTCCTGGGAGCGGTTCAGGGGTCGGCACGCCCCTGTCGCGGGCCTTGATTGGTGGGATCTGGCCGAGGTCCGGCTTCGCCTCGACCACCTCCGCAACGGCGTCGTCGACTATTTTCCCCTGCCAGACCACCCCACGCGACAGGTCGCGCGAGGGCCCCGGATCGGGCATTCCCCGCGGAGCAAAATAGCCGCCTTGGCCGTCCTCCGCTCTGCTGCGGCCCTTCGGGTGCGGGTCGCTCGCCCCCGGCCTCTTCGATCCCATCAAGGCCGCGACGGGCGCGGCCGAGATGAACCTCACGGAGAGACAGTCATGGCGATCATCGGCACCTTCACCCAGAACGGCAACGGCCTCACCGGCTCGGTCAAGACCCTCACCCTCAACGCCAAGGTGCGCTTCGTCCCGGTCGAGAAGGACAACGACAAGAGCCCCGACTTCCGCATCATCGCCGGCACCACCAACGTCGAGCTCGGCGCCGCCTGGAAGAAGACCTCGAAGGAGGGCCGACCCTACACCTCGGTCAAGCTGGACGATCCGAGCTTCCCAGCCCCGATCTACGCCTCCCTGGTCGAGGGCGAGGACGGCGCCAGCAACCTGATCTGGTCCCGCTGAACCGGACGGGGGGCGCCAAGCCCCCCTCCCCTCCCCTCTCATGCGCTCGGAGCCGGTCTCCCATCGCGACGTTCGCGGATCACAGCCGCTCGCTGACGGCGGCTCCGCGGCGGGGACCGTCAAAATACCAGCCCGGGGGTAAGCGGCACCAGTCACGCTCCAGCTATCCGAGACTCCTTCGCGAGTCCGATCGTCGCTTACTATGACGGCGCGCGGCTTTGTTTGGCTAAAGACACTCGCGTACTCCGACCACCTCGATGGACGAATCGATTTGCCTTCCCCGAATCCCGTTCCCACCGACCATTGCCGGGTTTCAGCCCCCCAGTCCCTCGCTCACAAATGCTCGGCAGGTCTCCCGGGCCGTTGAGAGCGACTCCGAATGGCTCCCAGGTCAAAAGACGAGACGCACCAATGAGATCCCAAGTTGACAGCTGTCAACTTGGGCCGATGACCACCGGGGTCTCGCGACATGGGAGAACGGCTCGCCACTGCGCAAGGTGCACCGTTTCACAGCCTTCCTTGACTCTCATCCCAAGACTCACGGATACCATTTACGCCGAAGGACGCGAATCGCTGAGGAGACCGTGAATGGGGAGATCGTCCGTCGAGACCGCTCGGCGCTTGGCGGCCGAAGCCCCGGCCGCGATGGACCAGCTCATCGCAAATGATGCTCGTGCCCTCAGTACCCAACTCCAGGCACTCCGCGCAAAGCTTTTTCCACCGGAGGCCCGCAAGCGGCTCCGGCGATTTACAAGTGGCGAGGCTGCTAAACTGATCGGCGTCACAGACAGCTACCTCCGGCACCTGTCGCTTGGTGGGGACGGCCCGGAGCCGGAGAAGACTTCGGCCGGGCGCCGCCTTTATAGCCTAGAACAGATTCATGAGCTTCGTCTGCTCCTTGCGAAGGCGAAGGCATCCTATGTGCCCGCACGGACTGGCACCGAGCATCTGCAAATCATTGCCGTCACGAACTTCAAAGGCGGATCAGGCAAGACGACCACCGCAGCCCACCTTGCCCAGTTTTTCGCCCTGCACGGATATCGCGTTCTCGCAGTCGACCTCGACCCGCAAGCCTCGCTGTCAGCTCTCTTCGGATATCAACCCGAGTTTGACGTTGGCGAGGGCGAGACGCTCTATGGCGCGATCCGATACGATGGCAACCAGCGCCCGCTCGCGGACATTGTCCGGCCAACTTACTTCGCCGGCTTGGATCTCGTGCCAGGTAATCTCGAGCTCCAGGAGTTCGAGCACGACACGCCGAAGATGCTAGCTGACCGGCGGCACGACAGCGAGGGCATGTTCTTCGCACGGGTCGAATCCGCCCTCGCCACAGTTAACGCGAGCTACGACGTCGCGGTGATCGATTGCCCGCCTCAACTCGGCTTCTTGACTATGAGTGCACTCTGCGCGGCGACCTCCGTGCTGATCACCGTTCATCCGCAGATGCTCGATGTCGCCTCAATGAACCAGTTCCTCGCCATGACGGCCGATATGCTCGCGGTCGTCCGAAAAGCAGGCGGAAACTTGCAGTACGACTGGCTCCGTTATCTCGTAACCCGTTACGAGCCAAATGACGGCCCACAGACCCAAATCGTCGCGTTTCTACGCTCGCTCTTCGATGAGCGGGTGCTCACCAACATGATGGTCAAGAGCACCGCGGTGTCAGACGCCGGCCTCTCCAAACAGACGATCTACGAAGCGGGCCGCGAGACGATGAACCGGCAGACCTACGATCGGGCGGTCGAGTCAATGGATGCCGTAAACCGCGAAATTGAAAGTCTAATCAAGAAAGCCTGGGGGAGGGTAACCGCATGAAGGGACGTGACGCTCTTCGGGAGATGGTCGCTGGCGGCAAGCCCCGCCAGGAGGTCGCCTCAGAGCAGACGCCCAATCGGGTGGTCTCCGGTCCCGTGCGGGCGATGAACCTCGGGCTGCAGCGCCTCTCCGAAGATGCCGGGGAGGCGCGTGCATTGCGTGCCCAGCTTGAGAGCGGCGACCGCGTCGTCGAACTCGACCCAAATCTGCTCGATGGTTCCTTCATCGCCGACCGCATCAGCGGTGCCGGGGACCCCGACTTTGAAGCGCTGAAGGAGGGCATAGCAGCTCACGGGCAGCAGGTTCCGATACTGGCGCGTCCGCATCCCGACGCGCCCGGCCGCTATCAGGTCGCCTACGGCCATCGGCGACTGCGGGCCGCATCGGAACTCGGACGGACGGTCAAGGCGATTGTCCGCAATCTTTCCGATGCCGAACTCGTAATTGCGCAAGGAAAGGAAAACAACGAGAGACGCGACC
The DNA here is from genome assembly GCF_022179325.1 of Methylobacterium isbiliense. Taxonomy (GTDB): domain Bacteria; phylum Pseudomonadota; class Alphaproteobacteria; order Rhizobiales; family Beijerinckiaceae; genus Methylobacterium; species Methylobacterium isbiliense. The sequence goes on from NZ_BPQQ01000066.1 coordinate 46,061, forward strand.
TCAGCTTCATCGAGCGCGCCTTGTTCGCTGCGCACCTCGTCGAGCGGAAGTTCGATCGCCCGACAATCATGGCGGCCCTGGGCGTGGAGAAGGGGGAGCTCTCACGATTGATTACCGTGGCCACAACGATTTCAGCCGAGGTCATCTTGGCCGTCGGTCCCGCGCCGAAGATCGGCCGTCCGCGATGGATGCAACTTGCGGAGCTAATCGGCGAACCGGCCGGTGTGCGCAAGGTCAGAGCAACACTGGCATCCGAAGAGTTCAAGGCGGCGGATACCGATCGCCGGTTCGAGTTCTTGTTCGCCGCACTCCAACCGAAGCGGATCCGATCAGGGAACGTGACGCTTCTCAAGCTCGGAACGGGCCGTACGGTTGCGCGCCTCCAGCACTCTCCCAAGGGGCTGCGCGTGTCTGCAGAAGAGCCCGCCTTCAGTGCCTTCCTCGAGGCCCGCCTACCTCAGCTCATAAGGGAGTTTGAGGACGGGTCCCGGGGCAATCACTAGCATTCAACAAAGGAGGCGCCGCTACAGAACCACAAGAAGCTTAACGTCCACAGCCTTCCCCGGTTGACAGCTGTCAACTCGGCCAGGCTTGGCCAGTCCTGAAACCAGCAGCGAGGCGGCGCGCTCACGCTTTGGGCGCGAACGGTGAGCTGTACCCCGAAGCTGAGGAGCTATGAATGGCAAAGTAAATGAGCCGGTTTCCGACCGGCATCGGCGATAGGGACGAGCCCCAACACGACACCAATAGAAACCGGCTCGATAGGTCTGAACAGCCAAACCCTACTCGCCTCCGAATCACCCGTCAAGAGTTTCGGCGTCAGGTCGGCGAACGGCTCTCCTTTGCCCGAAGGAGAGATCATGGATCACATTGCAACGACGCCCTTTGGGCGGCGGCCGCTGTCGCTTGCCATGGTGGCAAGCCAGGTGGCGGCCAAGGCGCGCCCACCGAACACGACAGTCCACAAGTGGCAGATCTTCCGCGCCATCTGCGAAGGGAAAGCTGCGATCGGCGTCTCCGATCGGAGCCTTGCGGTGCTGAACGCCTTGCTCACCTTCCACCCCGAGACCGCCCTGACGAGCGATGACGACCTCATCGTCTTCCCGTCGAACGCCCAGCTCGCCCTACGGGCTCACGGCATGCCACCAACGACGCTGCGGCGACATCTGGCGGCGCTCGTGGACTGCGGCCTAGTGATCCGCCGCGACAGCCCGAACGGCAAGCGCTACGCCCGGAAAGGGCAGGGGGGCGCCATCGAGACGGCCTTCGGTTTCGATCTCACGCCGCTTGTGGCGCGGGCGGCCGAGTTCGAGCGCCTGGCCGAGGAGGTGCAGGCCGAACGACGAGCGCTCGCCCTCGCTCGGGAGCGGATCACGCTCTACCGCCGCGATGTCGCCAAGATGATCGCGGTCGGGCTCGAGGAGGACGTGCCGGCGGATTGGCGGGGCTATCACGCCGCCTACCTGGGGCTCGTAAGCCGCATTCCGCGCACTGCCACGCGTCTTGAGCTGGAGCCCTTGGCCGAGAAGCTCGGCTGCCTTGTCGACGAAATCCGTAAGGTGCTAGAAAACCACGTGGAAACACAGAATCCGGACGCCAATGAGTCCCAAAGTGGATGCCACATACAAAATTCAAATCCAAACCCCCTAGAATCTGAACCAGGCTTCCCAGGAAGCCAGGGGGCGGCCGTTGAGCCACAACCGGAAACGCCGAGGACGCCGCAACGATCGTTCCCGTTGGGGATGGTTCTCGAGGCCTGCCCGGACATCGTCGATTATGCGCGCCATGGCATCAGCTCGTGGCGGGACTTCATGGCGACAGCGGGGTTAGTCCGCTCGGCACTCGGGATCAGTCCCAGCGCGTGGGACGATGCTCGAAGTGTTCTGGGGGAGGAAGACGCCGCGGTGATGGTCGCCGCGATCCTGCAGCGAGGGGAGGCGATCAAGAGCCCGGGCGGCTACCTGCGAAGCTTAACCGAGAAGGCAAGGGGAGGGGCGTTTTCCCTTGGGCCGGTGCTCATGGCGCTCCTACGGTCGAAACTCGGTTCCGAACGGAAACGAGCGTAGCGGTGGCTGACGGTCATCCTCTGGTCACGCGCCTGGCCCAGACGGTCTGCCGTGAACAGGGACAATGATCATGGTCGAGGGCGAGCCTTCGCTCGACGAGCTCGTTGCGGAGCCGATCGTGCGCATGATGATGGCGAGCGACGGCGTCGACATTGCTGCGTTCAAGCGGTTGCTGGAGGACGTGCGGCGGGTGCTGGAGTCGCGGCGGCGCGCTCTGCTGGATCCGCTAGACGGGGACGCTTCTTGCCAGCACGCCGACCAGGAGCATATTCGTCACGGTGACCAGGGGAGTGGTGCATGACCACGCCGGAATCTCACACCCGCAAAAAGGGCCGGTGAGATTGCCCCCGAACTGAC